>NZ_JABXFD010000643.1 GCF_013372625.1 Actinomadura sp. BRA 177 | reverse complement strand
GGCCATCCCCACCAAGAACCCCCCGCCTCCCCGCGCGCACGCGGTTTCTCCGCGCATCTTTGACCTCCCGCACTGAAGCTTCTTCTCCACCTCGGACGTCCCGGCCCGGCGATTTTCTCGTTATCCAGGGCACGGACGGAGAGTGGAGACCCATGCGCCAAGAGGTCGCCGCAGGCTTGTGCTCCGGACGGTCCTACGTACGACGCTGACCACGCTGTGCCTGCTGGCCGCCTACTTCGCCACCCCGCTGACGAGGGCGTTCACGGTGGTGACCGCCGTGGTTCTGGGATGTGTCCTGGCCGCGCTGGGGGCGCTCGTCTGGTGGCAGGCGCGAGCGATCGTGCGGTCGCCCGCACCGCGGCTGCGGACCGTCGAGGCACTCGCGACGTCCGTCCCGCTCTTCCTGGTCGCCTTCGCCGCAGGCTACTGCTCGATGGAGAACAGCGCGCCGGGTGCCTTCTCCGAACCGCTGACGCATGTCGACGCCCTGTACTTCACCATGACCGTGTTCTCCTCGGTCGGCTTCGGCGACATCGTGCCGCGCTCGCAGCCGGCGCGGATCCTGACAACAGTGCAGATGTTCGGTGACCTCGTCTTCCTCGGGCTCGTCGTAAAGGTCCTGATCGACGCCATGCGCCGAGGCGTCGAACACCGGGGGCACGGGGGCGGTTAGCATGCGGTGCATGGAGTGCTTTGCCGCTTGGCGTACGCGTCACTGAGGGATCGGACCCGCTCGCCGGCGATTTCATCGGCCGGGAGCCCCTTCCTTCACCCGGGGCATCAAGCCCTCAGCCCGAAAGGCGCACTCCCATGCTCATCCGTGGGTTCGTCCAGGACGACCTGGCCCCACTCACCGAACCGATCCGGCGCGCAGGAACGGCAGTGTCACGCTCCTCGCCGTCCGGGACGAGCACCGCCGGCACGGCGTGGGCGCCGCCCTCTGCGAGCACGCCTTCGCACAGATGCGAATGCTCGGAGCCGAGGTAGTCGAGATCGGTACCGGCGGGGACTCGTTCCACGCACCTGCCAGGGCGCTGTACGAGCGGCTCGGGTTCGTCCCGCTGCCGGTCGTCGCCTATTACCGGCAGCTCTGAGTCGGACCCGTCCGGGACGGGTGCCCCGCGGCACCGTCTTGAACGTGTTCAAAATTTTGCGTTACGGTGGATCCGTCCGCTGGAGGTGGCTGTGAAAGTTGTGATTCCCGGGGGGACCGGGCAGGTGGGGGCCATTCTGAAGCGCGGCCTGACGGCGGCCGGGCACGAGGTCGTGGTGCTGACCAGGAGGCCCGTGCGTGCGGGCGAGGTCGGGTGGGACGGGCGGACGCTCGGGGCCTGGGCCGAGGTGGTCGACGGCAGTGACGTCGTGATCAACCTGGCCGGACGCAGCGTCAGCTGCCGTTACACGCCGGCCAATCTGCAGGAGATGATGGATTCGCGGGTGGAGTCCGCCCGGGTCGTGGGCGAGGCGATCGCGGGGGCCGTGCGGCCGCCGCGGGTCTGGCTGCAGATGAGCACCGCCACCGTCTACGCTCACCGGTTCGACGCGGCCAATGATGAGGCGACCGGTGTGATCGGCGGTGCCGAGGCCGGGGTGCCGAAGTACTGGGGCTACAGCGTCAGGATCGCGAAGGAGTGGGAGCGGGCTCAGGAGCGGGCCGAGACTCCGGGGACCCGCAAGGTCGCGCTGCGCGCGGCCATGGTGATGAGCCCGGATCGCGGGGGTGTCTTCGACGTCCTGTCGTGGCTGGCGCGGCTCGGGCTCGGCGGGCCGGTCGCGGGCGGCGCGCAATACGTGTCCTGGATCCATGATCGGGACTTTGTGCGTGCGGTCGAGTTCCTGATCGAGCGGGACGATCTCGCCGGGCCGGTCAACCTCGCCGCTCCGGGGCCGCTGCCGCAGCGGGCGTTCATGCGCGCGCTGCGGGCCGCGTGGGGAATGCCGGTCGGTCTGCCCGCGACGGCGTGGATGGCGGAACTCGGGGCGCTGGTGATGCGGTCGGATACCGAGCTCCTGTTCAAGAGCCGCCGTGTCGTGCCCGGTCGGCTGCCCGACGCGGGGTTCGTCTTCGACCATGCCGGGTGGGCGGAGGCCGCTGATGATCTCGTGCGGCGTGCGCGGCGGAGCAGGAAGGCGGCCAGGCCGGGGATGTGAATTGCCGTCCGTCCGGTTGATCTCCTCCTTACTCTGTGGTCAGGGGTCGTCGACGCTCCGTGTGCGTCCTGTACTGGGTTTCCGGGGGCGTGGCACGGGCACGTGAGTGACCGTTGCCAGGACGTGTCCTTCGAGTACCGGGGGGTTTCGGAGATATGACCGCGGGGTGGTACGGGTCCGGGGGGATGGATCCGTTCGAGGAGATGCTCGCCCGGTTCTTCGGTGCGCGGGCGCACCGAAGGCCGCAGGAGCGGATCAGCATCGCGCGGCTGATGAGCGAGCCGGCGCGCGAGCTGGTGCGGGACGCGGCGGCGCAGGCGGCGCAGTGGGGCAGCGTCGACCTGGACACCGATCACCTGCTGTGGGCGGCGACGCGGCAGCAGGGGACGCGGCAGTGGATCGCGCGGGCCGGCGCGGACCCGGACAAGATCCGGAGCGAGATCGAGGAGCATGGGCGGCGGGGCGAGGCGCGCGATGTGCCGCCTGAGCTGACGCCGTCGGCGAAGCGTGCGCTGCTGGATTCGCACCAGGTGTCGCGGGCGCTCGGGTCGTCCTATATCGGGCCTGAGCATGTGCTTTTCGCGCTGGCGCTGGATCGTGGGTCGAGTGCGGGCCGCATTCTCGATCATGAGCATGTGACGCCTGACTCGCTGCAGCAGGCGGCGACCGGCGGCGGGCAGGGGCAGCCGCCCAGCGGGGGCGGCGGGCAGCCGTCCGGGACGCCCACCTTGGACGAGTTCGGCCAGGATCTGACCGCGCTGGCGCGGGAGGGCCGGATCGACCCGGTGATCGGGCGGCAGCAGGAGATCGAGGAGACCGTCGAGGTGCTGTCGCGGCGCACCAAGAACAATCCGGTGCTGATCGGCGACCCGGGGGTCGGGAAGACCGCGATCGCCGAGGGACTGGCGCAGCGGATCGTCGATGACGACGTGCCGGAGACGCTGCGCGGGAAGCGGATCGTCCAGCTGGATCTGAGCGGTGTCGTCGCGGGCACGAGGTACCGGGGCGACTTCGAGGAGCGGCTGAAGAAGCTCGTGGACGAGGTCCGTGAGCACGCCGATGAGCTGGTCGTCTTCATCGATGAGATCCACACGATCGTGGGCGCCGGGAGCGCCGAGGGGGCCGTGTCGGCGGGGAACATGCTGAAGCCCGCGCTGGCGCGGGGCGAACTGCATGTGGTCGGTGCGACGACGATCGATGAGTACCGGCGGAATATCGAGAAGGACGCGGCGCTGGAGCGCCGGTTCCAGCCGATTCTCGTGTCGGAGCCGAGCCCCGACGACAGCATCGAGATCCTGCGCGGGCTGCGCGACCGGTACGAGGCGCACCACTCGGTGCGCTACAACGACGAGGCGCTGATCGCGGCCGTGGACCTGTCCAGCCGCTATCTCACCGACCGGTTCCTGCCGGACAAGGCGATCGACCTGATCGACCAGGCGGGGGCGCGGGTGCGGTTGCGCTCCGGGACGCGGGACGGCAGCCGCCGCGAGCTGGAGCAGCGGCTCGACCGGCGGCGCCGCGAGAAGGACCAGGCCGTCGCGGACGAGGACTACGAGAAGGCGTCCGAGCTGCGCGACGAGATCGCCCGGCTGGAGAAGGACCTGACGACCGCGCGCGACGACGACGCGCCCGTGACCGTCCCCGAGGTGACCACCGAGGACATCGCCGAGGTCGTCTCCCGGATCTCCGGGGTGCCGGTCACGCAGCTCACGCAGGCCGAACGCGAGCGGCTGTCCCGCCTGGAGGAGCACCTGCACCAGCGCGTGGTCGGGCAGGAGGACGCGGTGGCGGCGGTGTCGCGGGCCGTCCGGCGGTCGCGGGCCGGCATGGGCGACCCGGACCGTCCGATCGGCGGGTTCCTGTTCCTCGGGCCGACCGGCGTCGGGAAGACGGAGCTGGCGAAGGCGCTGGCGGAGGCGCTGTTCGGCAGCCGGGACCGGATGATCCGGTTCGACATGAGCGAGTTCCAGGAGCGGCACACCGTCAGCCGGCTGATGGGCGCCCCGCCCGGATATGTCGGATACGAGGAGGCGGGGCAGCTCACCGACGCGGTGCGCCGGCAGCCGTACTCGGTGATCCTGCTGGACGAGATCGAGAAGGCGCACCAGGACGTGTTCAACGTCCTGCTCCAGCTCCTCGACGACGGCCGGCTGACGGACGCGCAGGGCCGCACCGTCGACTTCCGCAACACCGTGGTGATCATGACGTCCAACCTCGGCTCGGAGCTGATCACCGGCACGACGGAGATCGGGTTCGGCGGCCGCGACGGCGACGGGAGCGCGCTCAGCGACCGGATCATGCGGCGGCTGCGCGAGTCGTTCCGGCCCGAGTTCCTCAACCGGATCGACGAGATCATCGTGTTCCGGCGGCTGGAGGCGGGGCAGCTCCGGCAGATCACCGACCTGCTGCTGGACGAGACGCGCCGCCGCCTGCGCGCCCAGGACGTGGACGTCGACTTCACCGCCGAGGCCGTCGACTGGCTCGCCGAGCGCGGCTACCAGCCGGAGTTCGGCGCCCGGCCGCTGCGCCGCACGATCCAGCGGGAGGTGGACGACCAGCTCGCCGACCTGCTGCTGTCCGGCGACCTGGAGCACGGCCGGCACGTGGAGGTGTCCGCCGTGGAGGGCGGTCTCCAGTTCGACGTCACCGGGGAGTCCGTGCGGTAAGTGTTATAGTCCGCCTGTAACCCTTACAGGAGGGCTCGTGCGCATCCCGATCGGTGATTACGCGGCAGGCGCTGAGCTTGCGAACGCGCTGGTCAGCACGTCGCCGACCGTGCGCGGGGCGGAGGCGCTGGCCGATGTCGACGCGCTGGCCGAACTTCTGGCGGGGCACTGGACGCCGGAGGAAGCGGACATCTTCCCCGTGCAGCTGCTTCGCCGGGAGGTCCGCGGCATCGTGGAGACCGAGAACGCCGAGCAGGCCGCCGCGGGCGCGGCCGTCCTGCTCCGCCGGGCCGGGCAGGCGCCTGTGCTGCGCCGCGATGCGTCCGGGCAGTGGCAGTGGTTCGTGCCTACCGATCCGGACGCGTCCCTCGCCGACGAGCTGGCCGCGGTCATCGCGGTCGCGATCTCCGGGGTCGTGCGGGCGCTCGGCCACGAACGCTTCCGGGAGTGCGCCGCGCCCGGCTGCCGCGGCGTGTTCATCGACGCCAGCCGCGCCGGACGCCGCCGCTACTGCATGCCCGAGCGGTGCGGCAACCGGCTCAACGTCGCCAACCACCGCGCCCGCCGCCGGGAGGCGGTCCGATGACGCTCCCCGGCGCGATCCGGCTGCCGGACGGCACCTGGATCCGGGGACGCGGCCTCCGCAATCCGCTGCCGGACGGTCCGGAGCCCGACTTCGGCCTCTACCTGGGATCGGCGAAGCTCCAGCGCCGCCACGCGTCCGACCTGCGCTGGGCCGCTCAGTGGCTCGACTGGCCCGACTTCCGGCTGCCCCGCGACCGGGACGAGGCCGTCCGGCAGATCCGCGCACTGCACGAACGGGCCAAGGCGGGCGAGGCCGCCGAGGTGGCGTGCGGCGGCGGCGTCGGACGCACCGGCACCGTCATCGCCTGCCTCGCCGTCCTGTCCGGCGTGGACCCGGCTGACGCCGTCGCCTGGGCGCGCGAGCACCACCACCCGCGCGCCGTGGAGACCCCCTGGCAGCGCCGCTGGGTGACGCGTTTCCCGAGCGGCTAATCGCCCAGGATCAGCGTCGCGGCGTGCTCACCGATCATCATGCTGGGCGCGTTGGTGTTGCCGCCGATGATGCTCGGCATGATCGAGGCGTCCGCGACCCGCAGCCCCTCGATGCCGCGCACCTTCAGCGCCGGGTCGACGACGGCCCGCTCGTCCGACCCCATCCGGCAGCTGCCGACCGGGTGGTAGACGGTCGTCGCGCGGTTCGGCAGCTCCTTCGCCAGCGCGGCGCGGTCCGGGTACTGCGGGCCGGGCGACAGCTCCGCCTTGACGTCACCGGCGATGGCCTTGTTCGCCATCGCCTCGCGGACGAGCTCGATGCCGTCCAGCAGCAGCCGGGCGTCGTCGGGCTCGGTCAGGTAGCCGGGGTCGATCACCGGCGCGGCGGCCGGGTCGGCGGACGCCAGCCGGACCGTCCCGCGGCTCTTCGGGTAGATCAGCGTCGGCATGATCGTGAGGGCGCGCCGCTTGTCCACCTTGTGGCGGATCGGGGCGTCCTGGTTCGGGAACGGGTACGACCACGGCAGCGCGTGGATCTGCAGGTCGGGGATGTCGCCGGCCTGCCCGCTGCGGACGAACCCGACCGCCTCGAACACGCTGCGGGCCACCCACGTCCCGCCCTTCGTCCACTCCTTGGCGACGCCGCGCGCGAAGTAGGGGGCGGTGCCCTTGTGCCGGGCCGTGTCCATGACGAACGTCATCGGCACGAACATGTGGTCGTGCAGGTTGTCGCCGACGGGCAGGTCGGCGTGCACCTCGATGCCGTGCTCGCGCAGGTGCGCGGCCGGGCCGACGCCGGACAGCATCAGCAGCTGCGGCGAACCGAACGCGCCCGCCGCCAGCACCACTTCCTTAGACGCCCGGATCGTCCCCGGCCCCTTCTTGGTGACGAGCTCGACGCCCGTGGCGCGACCCTTCTCGATCACCACGCGGCCGACGGTCTCGCCCGTGATCACGGTCAGGTTGGCGAGCCCGTGGTCGTCGAGGTAGCCGACGGACGAGCTGTAGCGCAGCCCCTTGTCGACGCTCTGCTGGAAGACGCCGACGCCCTCCTGCTCCTCGCCGTTGTAGTCGTCGTTCCGCTTCACCCCGGCCGTCTCGGCCAGCGCCTCGATGAACGCCTCCGACGCCGGCGTCAGGTCGCGCTGCCGGGTCACCTGGATGGGGCCGCCGGCGCCGCGCAGCTCGGTGGCGCCGTCCTCCCAGTTCTCCATGCGCTTGTAGCTGGCGAGGACGTCGTCGTAGCCCCAGCCGTCGCAGCCGTCCGCAGCCCAGTCGTCGTAGTTCTTGCGGTGCCCCCGCACGAACAGCATCCCGTTGATCGACCCGGAGCCGCCGAGGACCTTGCCCCGCGTCTGCGGGATCTTCCGGTCGAGCGCGTGCTTCTGCGGCTCGCTGTAGAACCCCCAGTCCAGCTTCTTCTTCAGCTGCGGGACGTTGTGGAAGACGGCGATCAGACCGGGCTTGCGGACCATCGGCGTCCGGTCCGGCCCGCCCGCCTCCACCAGGACGACGCTCGCCCCCGAGTCGGCCAGTCGCCGCGCCAGCACGCATCCCGCGCTGCCGGCCCCCACCACGACGTAATCAGCGGTCTGGTCCATGTCTTCCTCTCAGCGGCGCCCGCGCACGCGCGAACGACCCCAGTCGAGGGCCCGCGCCTGGCCCGGTCGGCGCCGCCGTGCAGGCGACTTCATGGGTGCGCCGATCGTAAACGGAACGGAACCGCTGGCCAAGGGGTGTCCCGATCACCGGAACGGGCCGTTCAGCGGAGGATGCCGCCGGTGCGGGCCTCGGTGAGCCAGGACGGGAACTCGTTCATCAGCCGCCGGTAGAGGTCGTCGTCGGCGATGGCCTTCGGCTCGGGACCGGCCGGGAAGAAGTCGGCGTTGTCGATCGCGCGCTTGCGCGGGACGGGCAGGTCGTCGAGCTTGCGCAGGAACTTGAACTCGTCGTCGCCGAACCCGACGAACTGCCAGAAGATCGGGAGGGTGGACGCGTCGCAGAGGATCTTCTCGGCGGCCGTCCGGGAGTCCGGCGACCCGTCCGTCTGGAAGATGACGAACGCGGGGGCGGCGGGCGCGGTGGCCCGGTAGTGGTCGATGACGGCCTGCATGGCGGCAGCGTAGTTCGTCGTCCCCATGTGCCCGAGGCGGTCGTGCTCCTCGTTGATCCGGCCCTGGTAGTCGGTGAGGCTCACCTCCACCATCGGGTGCGCGACCTTGTCGAAGAACACGATGGGGACGACGCCGTCGTCGTCCAGGTGCGCGGCGAGCGCGAGCGCCTGCTCGGCCAGGTGCTGGACGGTGCCGTCCTTGTAGTACCGGCGCATCGACCCGGACCGGTCGAGGACGAGGTAGACGGCGGCGCGCTCCCCGCCGAGCCCGCGCTTTTCGAGGTTGACCTTGGCGGCCTTGTAGAGGTTGACGAGACCGGGCGCGGTCGACTGCACCTTGTCCAGGCTGATGGGCATTCGGGAAGCTCCTCAACGGCGACGTGAACGTCCAAGGATGCACCGTTATGCCAGGTCGGCGCAGGGTTCTGCCGGATCCGGCCGCGGCGGGGCGCGTCAGGAGTCGTAGTCGACGGTGAGGTGCGGGGTGGCGGGGGTCGACTGACAGGTCAGGATGTAGCCGGCGTCGACTTCGGCGGGGTCGAGGGCGAAGTTGCGATGCATGTCGGCTTCGCCTTCGACGACCCTGGCCCGGCAGGTGCCGCAGACGCCGCCCTTGCAGGCGAACGGCAGGTCGGGGCGGATGCGCTGGGCCGAGTCGAGGATCCTCGCGTCCTGGGGCTGGGTCAGGGTCGTTGAGCGTCCGTCGAGGACGACCGTGACCTCGCACGCTGGGCCGGACGGTGCCGACTGCTTCCGGTTCGGCTCGGGCGGGGCCTCGTCCACGAAGAAGAGTTCCTGGTGGACGCGGTCACGCGGCACAGCGAAGCCCTGCAGGACGTCGCGGGCGTCGGTGACCATGCCGAACGGGCCGCACAGCCACCAGTGATCGACGTCGGGGACGGGCACGAGCAGGGGGAGGAGGGCGCGGAGTCTGTCCGCGTCCAGGCGTCCGGTGAAGAGTTCTGCTTCGCGGGGTTCCTGGGAGAGGACGTGGACGAGTTCGAAGCGGTCCGGGTGGGCGTCCTTCAGGTCGGCGAGTTCGTCGGCGAACATGACCGTGCCGCTGCGCCGGTTGCCGTACAGGACGGTGACGCGCGCGCGGGGGTCGGCGAGCGCGGACGCGGCGATCGACAGGACGGGCGTGATCCCCGACCCGGCGGCGATCAGCACGTGATGCGCGGCGGCCGTGCCGAGCGTGAAATTGCCGGACGGCGGGAGCACCTCGATGATGTCGCCCGCTCGCACCTCGTTGACCAGCCACGATGAGAACATGCCGGCCGGGATCTCGCGGACGCCGATGCGCGGCGCGGCACCGGCCGGCGCGCAGATCGAGTAGGAGCGGCGCTCTTCCCCGCGGCAGAGGGTGAGGAACTGGCCGGGGCGGAACGCGTACGCGTCCGCCAGGTCCGGCGGCACGTCGAAGGTGACCGCGACCGCGTCGTCGCACAGGCGCTCGACGCCCGCGACGCGCAGCGCGTGGAAGCCGGCGCGGGCGGGGGCGACCTCGGTGAGCGTCACTCAGATCTCCTTGAAGTGCTCGAACGGCTCGCGGCAGGCGTCGCAGCGGCGCAGCGACTTGCAGGCGGTGGCGCCGAACCGGGACAGCTCGACCGTGTCGGACGAGCCGCAGTGCGGGCAGCGGATGCGCCGGGTCGGGCCCAGCGAGAGGGGGATCGGGCCGGATGCGCGGTGCGGCGCCGGGCCAGGGGGCGCTATCCCGGCCTCGTGCAGCTTGCTGCGTCCCGCGTCGCTGATCCAGTCGGTCGTCCACGGCGGGTCGAGGACCGTGCGGATCCGGACGTCGGCGTATCCGGCGTTGGCGAGCTCCCTGCGCAGGTCGGCGCGCATCGCGTCCAGGGCGGGGCAGCCGGTGTAGGTCGGGGTGATCGTCACCTCGACGCGGCCTGTGTCCTCCGTGACGTCGCGCAACACGCCGAGTTCGGCGAGCGTGAGCATCGGCAGCTCGGGGTCGGTGACCGTCTCGGCGATCGCTCGGGCGCTCACCATGTCGCCCCCGGATGCTCGCGGGCGAGGGTCTGCATCTCGGTCAGGAGACCGGTCAGCGCCTCGGAGTGCGCGCCGTCCCGTCCGGCCAGGTGGGACGGCACGGGCTCGGGGCGCCGGAGGGTCGCCCTGGCCAGCACCTCGTCGAGGACGGTGTCGAACTCCTTGCGGACGTCGGACGGGTCGACGCCGACCCCGGCATCGGCCAAGCGGCGCTCGATCTCGTGCGCGACGAACAGTTCGCCGGTCTGCGGCCAGAGGTCGTCCAAGGCCCGCTGGGTGCGCTCGTGGGAGAGGTCGGTGCCGTCGCCGAGCCTGATCGTCCACAGCGCGGCGTGGTCGCGGTGGTAGGCGACCTCCTTGACGCCCTTCGCGGCGATCGCGGCCAGCACCGGGTCGTTGGACGTCGTGAGATGGTCCAGCAGCGCCAGCCGCCACGTCGCGAACATCAGCAGCCGGACGGTCGAGTAGGCGAAGTCGCCGTTCTCCACCTCGGCCAGGCCGACATTGCGGAAGTCGGACGCGTCCCGGAAGTAGGCCAGATCGTCCTCGCCGCGGCCTTTGTCCTCGGCGACGCCGGCGCGGGCGAGCAGCAGTCGCGCCTGGCCGAGCAGGTCGAGCGCGATGTTGGCGAGCGCGACCTCCTCCTCCAGTTCGGGAGCGTGCGTGCACCACTCCTGGAGCCGGTGCGACATGACCAGGGCGTCATCGCCGAGCATCAGGCAGTACGCGGCCAGCGCGGCGCGGTCGACGCCGTCCGGGACGGACGGGTCGATCCCGGCGAGCGGGTCGTCGAAGCCGGTGCCGAACGCCCAGTGGGTGTCGTCGCTCTGCTCGGAGAGCGCCTCGAACGGGTTGTCGGAGGACATCGGGACCTCACATGTGGGGGACGTTCTCGGGAATGTCGTAGAACGTCGGGTGCCGGTAGACCTTGTCGCCGCTGGGCGCGAAGAACGGGTCCTTCTCGTCGGGACTGGACGCGGTGATGTCCTCGGACCTCACCACCCAGATGCTGACGCCCTCGTTCCGCCGCGTGTACACGTCGCGGGCGTTCCGCAGGGCCATCTCGTCGTCGGGGGCGCGCAGCGAGCCGACGTGCACGTGGTTCAGGCCGCGCTTGCCGCGGACGAACACCTCGTAGAGCGGCCAGTCCTTCTCCATCACGCCACCTCCTTCCGGGCGTGTTTCGCGGCGTGCGCGGCGGCGGCCTCGCGTACCCAGGCGCCGTCCTCGTGGGCCTTGCGGCGCCGCTCGACCCGCTCCGCGTTGCAGGGGCCGTCGCCGCTGATCACCCGCTTCAGCTCCGACCAGTCGATCTCGCCGAAGTCGTGCCGGCCGCGCTCCTCGTTCCAGCGCAGGTCGGGGTCGGGGAGCGTGACGCCGAGCGCCGCCGCCTGCGGGACGGTCATGTCCACGAACCGCTGCCGCAGCTCGTCGTTCGTGTGCCGCTTGATCTTCCAGGCCATGGACTGCGCGGTGTGCGTCGAGTCGGCGTCCGGCGGGCCGAACATCATCAGCGACGGCCACCACCAGCGGTTCACGGCGTCCTGCACCATGTCCCGCTGAGCCTCGGTGCCGCGCATGAGCGTCATCAGCAGCTCGTAGCCCTGCCGCTGGTGGAACGACTCCTCCTTGCAGATCCGGATCATCGCCCGCGCGTACGGGCCGTAGGAGCTGCGGCACAGCGGCACCTGGTTGCAGATCGCGGCGCCGTCCACCAGCCAGCCGATCACCCCGACGTCCGCGAACGTCAGCGTCGGATAGTTGAAGATCGACGAGTACTTCTGCTTCCCGGAGATCAGCTTGCCGGTCAGGTCGGACCGGTCGGCGCCGAGCGTCTCCGCCGCCGAGTACAGGTACAGGCCGTGGCCCGCCTCGTCCTGCACCTTGGCGAGCAGGACCGCCTTGCGGCGCAGCGACGGCGCGCGGGTGATCCAGACGCCCTCCGGCTGCATGCCGATGATCTCCGAGTGCGCGTGCTGCGCGATCTGCCGGACCATCGTCGCCCGGTACTTGTCGGGCATCCAGTCGCGCGGCTCGATCCGCTGGTCGCGCTCGATCGTCCGCTCGAAATGCTCCTGCGTCATGACGCCTCCCGCTTGGCCACCAGGGTCAGGACGTCGTACTGCGCGACGACCGCGCCGTCCTGCCGGGTGACCTCGGTGTCCCAGCGGACCTCGCCGTAATCGGCGTTCTCGCGCGGGGTGATCTGCTTGGCGGTGAGCCGCACGGTCAGCTCGTCGCCGGGGAACGTCGGGGCCAGGAACCGCAGGTTCTCCAGCCCGTAGTTCGCGAGGACGGGGCCGGGCTCGGGCGACACGAACAGGCCCGCCGCGAACGAGACCACCAGGTATCCGTGCGCGACCCGCCCGCCGAAGAACGGGTTCGCCTTGGCGGCCTCCTCGTCCATGTGCGCGTAGAAGGTGTCGCCGGTGAACTCGGCGAAGTGCTCGATGTCGTCGAGCGTGACGGTTCGCGGGCCGGCGGTGACCGTGTCGCCGATTCGCAGCTCTTCGAGGTGCTTGCGGAACGGGTGGACGTCGGTCTCGGTGCGGGACGTGCCCGGCGTCCAGTGTCCGGTGATCGCGGACAGCATCGACGGCCCGGCCTGGACGGCGGTGCGCTGCATGTGGTGCATGACGCCGCGCATTCCGCCCATTTCCTCGCCGCCGCCCGCGCGTCCCGGCCCGCCGTGGACGAGCCCAGGCATCGGCGAGCCGTGCCCGGTGGACTCCTTCGCGTCCTCCTCGTTGAGGACGAGCAGCCGCCCGTGCCAGGGCGCGGCGCCGATCACGACGCGGCGCGCGAAGTCGGCGTCGGCGGTGACGACCGAGCCGACCAGACTGCCCAGCCCGCGGGCCGCCAGCGCGACGGCCTGCTCGGCGCCACCGTCGTAGGGGAGCAGCGTGCTGACCGGGCCGAATGCCTCGACCTCGTGCGGCTCGGCGCGGTCGGTGTCGTCCACGCGCAGCAGGATCGGCGACATGAACGCGCCGCGCTCGGCGTCGGCGCCGATGACGTCGACGTGCTCGGGGTCGCCGAACATGATCCGGCCCGCGTCCAGGAGCTTCTTCAGTTGGCGGCGGACCTCGTCGCGCTGGTCGAGGGTGGCGAGCGCGCCCATCCGGACGTCCGGGTCGGACGGGTTGCCGACCTTGACCCGCGCGAGCCGCTCGCTCGCCGCCTGCGCGACGTCGTCCATCAGGTCGGACGGCACCAGTGCGCGCCGGATGGCCGTGCACTTCTGGCCGGCCTTCACCGTCATCTCCGTGACGAGCTGCTTCACGAACAGATCGAACTCGGCCGTTCCCGGACGGGCGTCCGGGCCGAGGATCGAGCAGTTCAGCGAGTCGGCCTCGGCGTTGAAGCGGACCGACCGTCCGGTCACGACCGGGTGCTTGCGCAGCAGGTGGCCGGTGGCGGCCGAACCGGTGAACGCGAGCAGATCCTGCTCGGTCAGGTGATCGAGCAGGTCACGCGGGTCGCCGCAGACGAGCTGGAGCGTCCCCTCCGGCAGGATGCCCGACTCGATGATCAGCTCGACCAGCCGCGCGGACAGGTACGCCGTCTGCGGGGCGGGCTTCACCAGGCTCGGCATGCCGGCGAGGAACGCGGGCGCGAGCTTCTCCAGCGGGCCCCAGACGGGGAAGTTGAACGCGTTGATCTGCACGGCGACGCCCTGCAGCGGCGTGCAGATGTGCCGTCCGGCGAACGTGCCGCCCTTGCTGAGCGGCTCCACGTCCCCGTCGACCAGCACGGTGTCGTTGGGCAGTTCGCGCTTGCCCTTGCTCGCGTACGCCAGCAGGACGCCGATGCCGCCGTCCACGTCGATCTTCGAGTCGCCGAGCGTCGCGCCGGTGCGCGCCGACAGCGCGTACAGCTCGTCGCGGTGTTCGCGCAGGTGAAGCCCGAGTTTCTTCAGCAGCGCGGCGCGCTGGTGGAAGGTCAGCTCGCGCAGGGCCGGGCCGCCCGTCCGGCGCCCGTGCTCCAGCGCCGCGCCCATGTCGATGCCGGTGGAGGAGATCCGCGCGACCTCCTCGCCGGTCACGGCGTCGGCGAGCGGCGCGCCCTCGTCCGGCGGAACATGCCAGGCACCGGACACGTAGCTGGGCAGCGGAGCCATCCGACCTCCTCGAATTACTGACCGTCCGTTCAGTCAGATATTAACCCGGGAACGGGCCCCGGGAGAAGAGCCGGGCGGGCTCGGCGCTGCGATAATGGCCGCCGTGAGCAATGTGGGCGGGCGGGCGAACCGGCGGGGACGGCCCGGCTACGACCGGGAGTCGCTGCTGCGGGTCGCGGTGCAGGTGTTCAACGAGCGCGGCTACGACGGCACCAGCATGGACGACCTGGCGAAGCGGCTCGGGATCGGCAAGTCCGCGATCTACCACCACGTCGCCAGCAAGGACGAACTGCTGCAGCTCGCCGTCGACCGGGCGCTCGACGGGCTGTTCGCCGCCGCCGAGGAGACCGCGGCCGTCGAGGGACGGGCCATCGACCGGCTGGAGCACCTCGTCCGGGCCAGCGTCGTCGTCCTCGTCGAGCGGCAGCCGTTCGTCACCCTGCTGCTGCGGGTGCGCGGCAACACCGCCGTCGAGAAGCGGGCGCTGGCCCGCCGCCGCGAGTTCGACCACCTCGTCTCCGGGCTGGTCGCGCAGGCCGAGGCGGACGGCGACATCCGCCCCGACATCGACCCGGCGATCGCGGCCCGGCTGCTGTTCGGCCTGGTCAACTCGCTGATCGAGTGGTACAGGCCGCGCGGCGGCGCGAGCGGGGAAGAGATCGCCGACGCGCTCTGCAAGGTCGCGTTCGACGGCCTGCGCCGCCGCGCGGCGGCTACCGGTGAGTGACCAGCACTTCGGGACGCTCCACGCAGTCGGCGACGAACCGCAGGAAACCGCCGGCGACGCCGCCGTCGCAGACCCGGTGGTCGAACGTGAACGACAGCTGCGTCACCTTGCGCAGCCTCACCTTCCCCTTGTGCGCCCACGGCTTGTCGGCGATCCGGCCGACGCCGAGCATGGCCGCCTCGGGATGGTTGATGATCGGCGTCGAGCCGTCCACACCGAACACGCCGTAGTTGTTCAACGTGAACGTGCCGCCGGTGAGGTCACTCGGCGACAGGCGTCCCTCGCGGGCCGCCTCCGTCCGCTCCCTCAGCGCTTCGGCGAGCTCGGCCAGCGTCATCGCATGCGCGTCCCGGACGACCGGCACGACGAGCCCCCGCTCGGTCTGCGCCGCGAACCCGAGATGGACGTGCGGCACCTGGACGACCTCCTGCCGCTCGGTGTCCACGTAGGCGTTGAGCTCAGGGAAGCGCCGGAGCCCGGTCAGGCAGATCCCGGCGAACAACGCCAGCATGCCGACATGCGCCTCGGGGTCGGCCTGCTGGATCTTCTTCTTGAGCTTCACCAGCCGGGTCGCGTCCACGTCCACCCAGGTGGTCGCGTCCGGGATCTCGCGGCGGCTACGCGACAGCTTCTCCGCCATCGCCCGCCGCACCCCCTTGAGCGGAACCCGCACGACGTCCGTCTCGTCGGGCCTCGGCGTGGCGTCGACGATCGCCTTCTCCACGTCCCGCCGCAGCACAACCCCACCGGGACCGGTCGGGCTGAGCCCCCCGACATCGATCCCGTTCTCCTTCGCCAACCGCCGCACCACCGGCGAAATAACCCGCACCACCTCATCCCGCGAAGGCGCTGCGGACGGCGCGGGAACCTGCTTGGCGGCGCGACGGCGCGAGCGACGGTTCTCAGTCGTCCCGTACCCGACGAGCACGTTCCCGGACCCGGCCCGCTCCTCTTCCCGATACCGCTCCGCAGCAGCATTCTGCGTGGTGATCGAGATGAGGGGAGAGCCTACGTCCACGACCGTGCCGGCCTTGGCGTAGAGCTCGGTGACGGTGCCGGCGACGGGGATTGGGACGTCTACGGCGGCCTTCGCGGTTTCTACCTCGACGATGATCTGGTCGACGGTGACGGTATCGCCTACCGAGACCTTCCACTCCAGGACTTCGGCCTCGGTGAGGCCCTCGCCCAGGTCGGGCAGTTTGAAGACGGTCACGCGGCACCGCCCAGGTAGCGGGTGTCGGGCTGGTCGTCGCGTTGGAGGCGGTCGAGCGCGTCCAGGACGCGGTCGACGTTCGGGAGGTGGTGGTGCTCCAGCATCGGCGGCGGGTACGGGATGTCGAAGCCCGTCACGCGGAGCACCGGTGCTTGCAGGCTGTGGAAGCAGCGTTCCTGGACGCGGGCGGCGATCTCCGCGCCGACGCCCGCGAAGCCGGCGGCCTCGCTGATGACGATGCAGCGGCCCGTCCTGCGGACGGAGGCCGACACGGTCAGGTCGTCGAACGGGACGATGGTGCGCAGGTCGATGACCTCCAGGTCCCAGCCTTCGTCGGCGGCGGCGCTCGCGGCCTCCAGGGCGACCGGCACGCTCGGGCCGTAGGCGACGACCGTCGCGTCGCGGCCGGGGCGGCGGATGGCGGCGCGACCGAACGGGTCGGTGCGCTCCAGGTGCTCGATGTCCGACTTCGACCAGTAGAGCTTCTTCGGCTCCATGAACACGACCGGGTCCGGGTCGTCGATCGCCTCGCGGAGGAGGGAGTATGCGTCTTCGACCGTGGCCGGTGTGACGACCTTCAGGCCCGGGGTGTGGGCGTAGTACGCCTCGCTGGAATCGCAGTGGTGCTCGACGCCGCCGATTCCGCCCGCGTAGGGGATGCGGATGACGAGCGGCAGTTCGACCTGGCCGCGCGTGCGGTTCCGCATTTTCGCGACGTGCGAGGCGATCTGCTCGAACGCCGGGTAGGCGAACGCGTCGAACTGCATTTCGACGACGGGCCGGAAACCGCCCATCGCCATTCCGACGGCGAAGCCGACGATGCCCGCCTCGGCGAGCGGGGTGTCGAAGCAGCGGTCGTCGCCGAACTTCGCGGCCAGCCCGCCGGTGATGCGGAAGACGCCGCCGAGCGTGCCGACGTCCTCGCCGAACATCACGACGCGCTCGTCCTCGTCCATCGCTTCGCGGAGCGCCGTGTTCAGCGCCTGGGCCATCGTCGTCATGACAGCGCCTCCTCGGCCTCGATCTCGGTCCGCAGCTGCGCCCGCTGCTCGTCCAGCTGCGGGTCCGGGGTGCCGTAGACGTGGTCGAACAGCCCCAGCGGGACGAGTTCGGGGTCGGCGTTCATCCGGTCGCGGAGGCGGGCGGCGAACTCCTCCGCCTCGGTGGACGCCGCCGCGACGTCCTCGTCGGTGAGATGCCCGCGCCGCCGCAGATATGCCTCCAGCCGGGCGATCGGGTCGCGTTTCCGCCATTGTTCGGCCTCGGCGTCCGTCCGGTAGCGGGACGCGTCGTCGGCGTTCGTGTGCGATTCGAGGCGGTACGTGTGCGCCTCGACGAGGAACGGTCCATTGCCTGAGCGGGCGTGCTCGACGGCCGCCGCCAGGACTGCCAGCACCGCGACCGGGTCGTTTCCGTCCACCCGTTCGGAGTGCACGCCGTAACCGATGCCCTTGTAGGCGAGGGACGGCGCGGCGGTCTGCCGGTCCAGCGGCACCGAAATGGCGTACTGGTTGTTCTGGACGAGGAACACCACCGGCGCCTTGAACACGGCGGCGAAATTGAGCGCCTCGTGGAAGTCGCCCTCGCTGGTGGCGCCGTCGCCGACGCAGGCCAGCGCGACCCGTCCCGTCCCCTTGCGCTGTTCCGCGTACGCGAGCCCCGCCGCGTGGACGGTCTGCGTCCCGAGCGGCGTGCACTGCGGCGCGGTGTGGTGCAGCCCGGGGTCGTATCCGCAGTGCGCGTCGCCGCGGAGCAGCGACAGCACCTCGACCGGGTCGATGCCGCGCGCCACAAGGGCCATCGACTCCCGGTAGGTGGGGAAGTACCAGTCGTCGTCCGCCAGCGCGAGCACGGAGCCGACCTGGCACGCCTCCTGCCCGTGGCTGGACGGGTACACGGCCAGCCGGCCCTGCTTGGTCAGCGCGGTCGCCTGCGCGTCGAACCGCCGCCCGACGACCATCGCGCGGTGCGCCCGCCGCAGCAGCTCCGGATCCGGCACCGCGTAGCGCTGCCTCCCGCGTACCGCCGCGCCGCCGTCGGTCAGGAACCGCACGGGCTCCGCCGAGGGGAGCAGCGCCTCAACCCGGTCCGTCGTCATCCGCCTCCACCTCCGCACTCGATCGGTGCTAGGAATATGAACCAGATCGGCCATAGGTCTCAATAGACGGCCAAAACACAGGACAATCGGCCAGCAAGCGGAGCATTCATGGACCATCTGTCTCCCGAAACCGCACCCTCCGCGGGCCCGGACGGACGTTCGGCGGCGCCCCTCGACGACGTCGACCGCGCGATCGTCCGCGAGCTGCGCGCGGACGGCCGCATCTCCATGCGCGCCCTCGCCGAGAAGGTCAGCGTCTCCCGCTCCAACGCCTACACGCGGGTGGAGCGCCTCATCGCCGACGGCGTCATCACCGGGTTCACCGCGCAGGTCGATCCCGTCCGCGCGGGGATGGGCACGGCGGCCTACGTCCTGGTCAACATCGAGCAGAACTCCTGGCGCAAGGTCTCGGCCGAACTCCGGAAGATGGCCCACATCGAGCACCTGGCGTTCGTCGGCGGGGACGTTGACCTGGTCATGCTGGTCCGCACGCCCGATAACGCGTCGCTGCGCGACGTCGTCCTGGCCCGCATTCACGCCGTCGAAGGCGTCCGCGCGACCCGCACCTGGCTCATCTTCGACGAGATCCCGGCGGCACCGATCGAGCGCGAGAAGCGTTCATGATCGCGTACGCTGAGACGGCCGGGAGCCGGCGCTCCCGGCTGTGAGGAGAAATGGTGGCAGCTGACCGGCAGCAGCCGAACGGATTCGATCCGAACGTCCCGAACATCGCCCGCATGTACGACTATTACCTGGACGGGAAGGACCATTACGCGGCCGACCGCGCACGCGCCGACGAGGCGATCGCGGCCGACCCGACGCTGGTCACGCTGATCAGGGAGAACCGCGCCTTTCTCGGCCGCGCGGTGCGGTATCTCGCCGAGCAGGGCATCGACCAGTTCCTCGATATCGGCACCGGGCTGCCGACGCAGCAGAACGTCCACCAGATCGCGCAGTCGGTGAACCCCGCCGCCCGCGTCGCCTACGTCGACTACGACGGGCAGGTCGTCGCGCACGGCCGGGCGCTGCTCGCCGCCGCCGAGGGCACGCGGATGATCGTCGGCGACGTCCGCGACCCCCGCGCGATCCTCGACGACCCCGAGGTGCGGCGGCTGCTGGACTTCGGCAAGCCGATCGCGCTGCTGCTGGTCGCGACCCTGCACTTCATCCAGGACGAGGACGACCCGCAGGGCATCATGGACGAGCTGCGCGACGCGCTCCCCTCGGGCAGCCACCTCGTGCTGACCCACGCCTCGGCGGACGGCGTCCCCGACGTGGTCGCCAAGGTCGTCGAGGTCTACAAGCGGACGAACGCGCCCGGCACGCCCCGCACCGAGGAGCAGGTGACGGCCCTGTTCGGCGACTTCGAACTGCTCGACCCGGGCCTCGTGTGGGCGCCGCTGTGGCGGCCGGAACGCTCCATAACGCTGGAGGAGGCCCTCCCCATCTGGTTCTACGCGGGCGTCGGCCGCAAGCCGTAGGTATTGGCATACCGCGCCCGATACGTGATGGTGGCAAGGGGACGGGCCAAACGGGAGGCTGCAGCATGCGGGCGAGCACGGTCGGAGCGGCACTGAAGGACGCGGCGGCGCGGGACAAGGCATTCCTGTACGACGGCGACGACACCATCACGTTCACCGAATTCGACCAGCTGACCGACCGGGTCGCGGCCGGTCTGCTGGCACGCGGAAGCAGGCGCGGCGACCGCATCGGCCTGCTGGGACTCAACACCGCGCAATGGCTCGCCGCCTTTTTCGGCGCGGCCCGGATCGGTGCCGTCATCGTCCCGCTCAACGTCCGCTACCGGGAACAAGAGCTGTCCTACATGCTCGGCCAGAGCGGCGCGCGAATGGTCATCAGCACCGCCGCGATTCCGGATTTCGACTTCACCGAGTTCTTCGCGAAGTTCCGTCCTCAAGCGCCCGGCGTGACCGATTACCTCTTCTTCGGCGCGGAGTTCGACGAACTGGCCGCGACACCCGCCGAGCCGGTGCCGGACGCCGCCGCCCCGGACGACCCGCTGATGATCCTCTACACGTCGGGGACCACCGGACGCCCCAAGGGCGCGGCGATCACCCACCGCAGCATGCTGGCCTCGGCGAACGCCCAGGCCGACCACTTCGCGATGACCGACGCCGACGTCCTGCTCGGGCACCTGCCGTTCAACCACGTCGGCGGCATCACCTGCACCATCATGGCCGCGCTGGTCAGCGGCGGTTCCGTGGCGCTCCTGCCCGCCTTCTCCCCGGACGGCGCGCTGCGCGCCATCGAACGCCACCGCGTGACGTTCCTCGGCGCCGTCCCCACCATGTACGTCCTCATGCTCGGCCGCCCGGACTTCGCCGACCACGACGTCTCGTCCGTGCGCCTGTGCATGGCGGGCGGCTCCAACGTGGAACCGGCCCTGGCCGAGTCGATCCGCCGGGCCTTCCCCGGCGCCCCGCTCTACGGCCTGTACGGCCTGTCGGAGTCCTCGGGCGCCTGCGTCCTGTCGCCCGTGGACGACGCCCCGGAGACCGTCGCCCGCACCCTCGGCGTGATCATCGGCGACTTCGAGGCCCGCGTGACCGGCCCGGACGGCACCGCCGTCCCGTCCGGCGAGACCGGCGAACTCCAGATCCGCGGCGGCTGCGTGACCGCCGGCTACTGGGACATGCCGGACGAGACCGCCGAGGTGTTCCTCCCCGACGGCTGGCTCGCCACCGGCGACATGGTCGCCATGGAACCGGACGGCCACCTCGTCCTGCGCGGCCGCAAGAAGGAGATGTACATCCAGGGCGGCTTCAACGTGTACCCGGTCGAGATCGAGAACGTGCTGACCGCGCACCCCGGCGTCGCGATGGCCGCCGGGATCGGCGTCCCCGACGACGTCCTGGGCGAGATCGGCCGCTTCTACATCGTCCCGCGCCCCGGCGCCGAGCCGCCCACCGAGGACGAGCTCACCGCCTACTGCCGCGACCGCCTCGCTGACTACAAGATCCCCCGCCAGTTCGTCATCACCACCGAGGTCCCGATGACCCCGGTCGGCAAGATCCACAAGGTTCAGCTGAAGAACGACTACCTTCAGGGCAGCCCGTAGGCGCGGCGCAGCGCGGCGTCCACGAGACGCTGCGGCGCCAGCGTCTTGAGCGGAGGAACCCAGAGGCTCTCGCACCCGGCGCCGTAGCGTCCGCGCGGCGCCTTCGCGGTCGCGGCCTTCCAGACGATCCGGGCGGCCTTCCGCGGATCCTCGCCTTTCCGGAGGGCGCCCTGAAGCGTGGCGCGGGCGCTCTCCCGTGGCCCGTCATAGTCGGCGATGGCGGACTCGTTCGCGGTGGACGAGTTCAGCACCTCGGTGGTGAACACGCCCGGCTCGACCAGGCACACCTTGATGCCCAGATGCCACACCTCGTGGCGCAGCGACTCGGTGTAGCGGGCGAGGGCGGCCTTGGAGGCGGCGTAGAAGCCCTCGCCCGGCTCCCCGACCCACGCGGCCAGCGACCCGACATTGACGATGCGGCCACGCCGGCGTTCGCGCATTCCCGGCAGCACCGCGTCGACGAGACGGACGGCGCCGAAGAAGTTCGTCTCGAACAGCGCACGCGCCTCCTCCGGCGTGGTCTCCTCGGCGAAGCCCAGATGCATGATGCCCGCGTTGTTGATCAGGACGTCGATGTCCCCTTCCGCGAGCACCTCGCCGACGCATTCCCGCACGGACTCAGCGGAGCGCACGTCCAGCCGAAGCATCCGGACCCCGCCCTCGTCCGGGCGCTCGCGCCGGGATGTGCCGAAGACGCGGGCGCCGCGCTCGGCGAAGAGCAGCGCGGTCGCCCGTCCGATCCCGGACGAGGCGCCGGTGACCAGGACGTTCGCCGATGCCATGGAAACACCTCTCAGTGCCCGCGTGGGGCGTACATGATCAGGGCCATGCCGGCCAGGCAGACCAGCGCGCCGGCGATGTCGAAGCGGTCGGGACGGTAGCCGTCGGCGACCACGCCCCACAGGATCGACCCGGCGACGAAGATCCCGCCGTACGCGGCGAGGACGCGCCCGAAATGGGCGTCCGGCTGAAGCGTGGCGGCGAAACCGTACAGGCCGAGCGCGATGACGCCGCCGCCGACCCAGATCCACCCCCGGTGCTCGCGCACGCCCTGCCAGACCAGCCAGGCGCCGCCGATCTCCAGCACGGCGGCGGCGACGAACAGCGCGATGGAGCGGGCGATGAGCAAGGCGGCGTCCTAGATCAAGGGGCGAACAACTCGTCGATCAGCCCGGCGGCCTCCGCGGGGGCACGCACCTCCAGATGAACGACGTCCCCATCGAAGCAGAGCCGGAAGTCGAAGAACGGACAGCACCGCTGCTCGGCCGCCGCCAACTCACTCACGGCCGCAGCCCGGCCGACCGGCGACGTAACCCGCACCCCGCCACCGATCTCCGCCACCCGCCCGTCCCCGATAACGCCCCGCCATTCAGCAACCCGCTCGACCACACCGTCCCCAGCGAGCGAACAGGCGATCGGCATCTCGGCCATGTCATCGCCGTCGGCGACCGCCGACCCTCCGACCTTGGGCCGGTCGGTCGGCCCGCAGCCGGCGTCGCACAGATCCGCCAAGTCGTCGCCGCCTGTTATGCCGATGACCGCTGGTTTCTCGGGCTTAGGGTGGCCGGACGGGAAGCCGCATTCGGCGTCGCAGGGATCCTGCCGGTCGGGTAGGGCGTCCAGGTGTTCCAGGACGTTGTGCAGGGAGGCGGTGAAAGCTGCCAGTTCGGTGATGCGGTGGTCGGCCTCGTCCAGGCGGGCGGCGACGCGGGGGCGCAGGTCGGCCTTCACATCGGCGCACGCCCCGGCCTCCCACACCGCGAGCAGCTCTCCGATCTCGTGCAGCGGCAGGCCCAGGTGCTTGGCCGAGCCGATGAACGCGAGCCGTGTGACCGCGTCCTCCCCGTACGTCCGGTAGCCGGACGGGGTGCGGTCCGCGGGCAGCAGGCCCGCGCTCTCGTAGTACCGCAACGTTGTCGCGGGGACGCCGCTGCGCTCGGCGAGCTGCGATATCCGCATCGTCGTCATACCTGCGACGGTAAACCTTCGACCCGGCTCGAAGGTCAAGCCCTTTCGGTCCGGTCGGACGCGGACAGCCGGCCCAGGTAGGCGTTGTAGCGGGCGAGTTCGGCGTCGTCGTCGCGCACCGCCTGCCGGTCGGTGCGCGCGGCCCGCCGCACGTCGTCCCGGTACCACTGGGCGAACAGCGCGGCCAGGACCAGCATCGTCGGCACCTCGCCGAACGCCCACGCGATGCCGCCGCCGGTCGTCTGGTCGGATACCACGTTCAGGTGCAGGGACCCGGGCGGGTGGGCGAAGAAGCCGACGATGGGCGCGCCCGCCATCATCACCGCGATCCCGAAGAAGGCGTGGAACGGCATGCCCATGAACAGCTCCAGCATGCGCAGCGGGTGCGCCGGACGGTGCGGCGCGGGATCGGCGCCCACGATGGGCCAGAAGAACAGCAGGCCCACGGCGACGAAGTGGGCGAGCATGATCTCGTGCCCGAGCCAGCTGCGCATGGCCAGGTCGAACAGCGGCGTGAAGTACAGGCCGTAGAGGCTCGCGATGAACAGCGGCAGCGTGAAGAGCGGCGACGACACCACCCGTGCGAAGCGGCTGTGCAGGAGCCGGACGAGGAGTTCGCGCGGCCCGGTGCGGCCGCGTCCCGCGGCGGGAAGCGCCCGCAACGCCAGGGTCAGCGGCGCGCCCAGCAGGAGCAGGATCGGCGCGAGCATGGACAGCACCATGTGCTGGACCATGTGGACGCTGAACATCTCCATGCCGTAGCCGCCGACGCCCGTGCAGGTGACGGCGGCGCAGGCGGCGACCCCGGCGGTCCAGGCGGCCGTGCGGAGCGGCGGCCAGCGGTCGCCGCGCCGCCGCAGCCGCAGTACCCCGGCCGCGTAGCCGGCCAGCGCGAACAGGCACAGGACGGGTTCGAGCGGCAGCGGCTGCGGATGCCACGCGATCAGGCGCTCCAGGGTCGGCGGCGCCATCGGCATCCACATCGGGCCGCTCATGTGCGTGGACATGCCCATATTCATGATCATGACTCCAGCAGGGCGCGGCCGACGTAGTCGCCTTCGGCCGCGCCGCCGGGGACGGCGAAGACCGCGCTCGACTCGTGCCGCAGGTAGCGGGTGAGGCCGTCGGCGCCGTCGAGCTTGCGCTGCACCTGGATGAAGCCGGTCGTCGGGTCGGCCTGCCAGGCGATGAAGAGCAGCCCTGCGTCTGGCGCGCCGTCCGGGCGCAGGCCGTCGTGGTAGGAGAACCCGCGGCGCAGCATCGTCGCGCCGCCGTTGGACGACGGCGCCGCCACCCGGACGTGGGCGTCGCCGGGGATGGCGAGCGACCCGTCCGGCCGGACCGCCCCGAGGTTCAGCGGCGTGGTCTCCGTCCCGCCGGACAGCGGGGCGCCGTCGGTTTTTCGGCGGCCGATGACACGTTCCTGCCGGGCGAGGGGAAGCCGGTCCCATGTGTCCAGCAGCATCCGGATGCGGCGGACGACCGCGTACGAGCCGCCGTTCATCCAGGCGTGCGGGCCCGGCGCGTCCGCGACGAAGACCTTCGCGTCGTACTCGGACGGACGCGGGTTGCCCGTCCCGTCGAGTTGGCCCATGAGGTTGCGCACCGTCCTCGGCCGGTCGGTCGCGCCCCGTGCCCGGTTGAAGCCGTTCATCGTCCAGCGCACCTTCGCCGTCCCGGACGCGGTCTTCTGAAGGACGCGCAGCGCGTGCACGGCGACCAGCGGGTCGTCGGCGCCGATCTGTACCCACAGGTCACCGTCGCTCCGGTCGCGGTCGAGCGCGTCGGCGGAGAACGGTGGCATCTCCACCAGTGCGTCCGGCATGTGGTCCTTCAGCCCGGTCTTGCCGAAGAAGGACCGGCCGAACCCGAACGTCACGGTGAGGGAGGACGGTCCGGCGTCCAGCGCGATCTGGTCGTCGCCGGCGGGCGGGCGTCCCCGGGTCATCGCCTCGGCCGCCGCCGACCAGCGGCGCAGGAGGGTCGCCGCGCCGGGCCGTCCGGCATCGGGCTGTAGGTCGAACGCGACCAGATGCCCGCACGCCTGCGCCGGCGTGGTGATCCCGGCCTGGTGGCGGCCGTGGAACGGGACGGCTGGTCGCTTATACACACCTGACCCTCCCCACGAAGAGGAGAGTGCAAATCTCGCTGGTCACCAGCTAATTAAAAAACGAAATAGGAGACGTAATCACAGCACAACATATCACAGTG
>NZ_JABXFD010000589.1 GCF_013372625.1 Actinomadura sp. BRA 177 | reverse complement strand
CCCCACCAGGATGATCAATGTCACCCGGCAGGCTTCACGGCCACCCCACCGGCACCTCGGCCGACACGCTGATCACCTCTGCACATTTACCTGTACCTGGGTCTGCACATGAACCCGTACGCCGACAGCAAGAACCGCTCCACGTTCGCCGCCGACGGCGCGACTGGCATCCCGTGGGTGCTGGGCGGGTTGAGCCTGGCGGCGACGGCGGCTCCGATCGTGGGGGTGTTCTTCAAATGAGCCGACCGAGCGAGAGCATGGGGCAGCCGCGCGACGTGCCGTGGTGGCGCCGTCGCCGCGTCATCGCAGTGTCGGTGGTCGGCGGCGGGGTGCTGCTCGGCATGGCCGCGCCTTCGGTGTTCAGGACGGCACCCACGCCTACCCCGGTCATCGTGCGGACGACCGCAGATGCCGGCGAGCTGGTGAGCGCGCCGCAGGTGTCATTCGCCGGGGTGTCGTGGCGGGACTACCACGGTGTCCTGCTCCCCTACTCGGCGCAAGACGGCCCCCGCGACACCGAGGGCGATCTGGCGGCGGGGTTCGCGCGGACGCCGCGCGGTGCGCTGCTGGCCGCGGTCCATATCGCGGTGCGGGCCGGCATGCAGTGGGGCACGGAGGTGTTCGGGCCGACCATCCAGCGGCAGGTCATCGGTCCCGATACCGATGTGCTGATGGACTCGACCCGCGAGACCTACGAAAAGCATCGGGGGGGATCGTCGGGACGGGGAGCCCCTGGGGCGCGGCTATGTCGTGCAGGAGGGGTTCCGCTGGCTGGGCTACTCGCCCGAGGTCGCGAGCGTGGACTTGCTGTCGGCCGGGCCGGGCGACAGCGATGTCACCGTCCGCGCCGTGACCCGGCTCCAGCTGCGGTGGCAGGACGGTGACTGGCGCGTCGTCGCCCCGCCCGGCGGGACCTGGGCCGGGACAGCGGCCCCCATTAGGTCGCTGGACGGCTATGTCCGCTTCCCGCACGGGAGCGGCTGATGGGCCTTCTGCTTACCCGGCTGCCCTTCCTGCCGTTTGATCCGTGCTCGCCGGTGCTGGATCCGGCGTGCGTGCAGCCGGTCGACAACGACGGCGGCGGGGGCGGGAATCCGCTGCTGCCGGGCCTTCCCACCATGCCCAAGCTCCCTGGGCTGCCGGGGCTTCCCGATGTTCCGGGGGCGATCGGCGGGCATGTGCTGGAGGAGATGGCCGAGTCGTTCCAGTCGGCGACCGGGTGGCTGATCTCCAACACCGCCTCCTGGTGGGTGCACACCCCCTCCCCCGACCTGCAGGACACGCCCGCGATCGGCTACCTGCAACTGCTGGTCCGGCCGCTGACCGCCGCGGTCGCGGTGCTGGCGCTGCTGGCGGTCGCGGCGCGGATGGCGCTGTCGCGCAAGGCGCTGCCGCTGGTGGACGCCGGCCACGGACTGGCCGTCCTGGCGGTGGTCGCTGTGATCGGCACGGTGGTGCCGAACCTGCTGCTGCAGTGGGGCGACCAGTGGTGCAACTGGGTCCTCAGCGCGTCCTCCGACGGGGACTTCGCCAAGCGGATGACCCAGATCGTGGCGTTCCCGAGCGCGGTGCCGCGCGCGCTGGTGCTGATCTTGTGCCTGTTCGCGCTGGTGATCGCGCTGGTCCAGGCGATCCTGCTGCTGTTTCGCGGAGCGGCGCTGGTGATCTTGGCCGGGCTGCTGCCGCTGGCCGCCGCCGGGATGATCACCACCTCGACCAAGGCATGGTTCCCGCGCGTGGCGGGCTGGATGCTCGCGCTGATCTTCTACAAGCCCGCTGCGGCGGCGGTGTATGCGACCACGTTCACGCTGGTCGGCAAGGGCAAGGACCTGCACACCGTCTTGATGGGGTTCGCGATGATGCTGATCAGCCTGATCGCGTTCCCGGTGCTGCTGAAGTTCTTCACCTGGACGACCGGCGGCACCGAGTCCGGGACCGGCGGCGGGATGCTGGGGGCGCTGATGAGCAGCGCCACCGCGCTCGGCGCGCTGCGCGCCTACGGCGGCGGTTTTGGCGGCGGCGGCGGTTTCGGTGGGGGCCAGTCCAGTGCGGCCAGCGAGCACGGCGCCTACCTCCAGCAGCAGCTCGGCGACCAGGACGCCCCGCCACCCGGCGACGCCCCCTCAGACCAGCAGTCGCCTCGACCCGAGCCGCCGTCCGACCCGCCTCCGCCGGCCGGTCCTGGCGGTCACGGCGCCGATCCGGCCGCCCCGTCCGCGAGCCGCCCGGCCCGGCCCTTAAACACACCCGACGCCGCCGACCAAAACGCCAAGTGCACTACCTCTGCGCTACCACACAACCACACACG
>NZ_JABXFD010000079.1 GCF_013372625.1 Actinomadura sp. BRA 177 | reverse complement strand
CTCATCGTCGCCAGCCTCTGTGATAGTGATGTTGTTGCTTGTGTTCTTTTCGAGCAGAAGACGCCATACGAGATGGGGGCCCGTCTCGTGGGCTCGGAGATGTGTATAAGGGACCGGTCCTGCACGTACGTGTCGGCGGTGACGCGCGGCGCGCCCGTCACCGTCGGCTGGGTCGGCGACAGCCGCGCCTACTGGCTGTCGGCGGACGGCGACGCGGAGCCCGGCCCGGCGCCCGACGAGACCGGCCCGGACGCCGCCGAGATCAGCACCGGCGACATGGCCGAGCTGGGCCCGTCCCGGCGGCTCACCGAGGACGACTCGTGGGCGGCGTTCATGGTCGCCGAGGGCTCGCTGACCGAGGCGGAGGCCGAGGCGCACCCGAACGCGCACGTCATCACCGCGTGGCTGGGCGTGGACGCCGGCGAGGTCCGCCCGCACGTCGCGACGTTCCGGCCGGCCGGCCCCGGCACGCTGCTGGTGTGCAGCGACGGCCTGTGGAACTACTTCCCGGCGGCCGGCGACCTGGCCGCGCTGCCAGCGAGCGGGCCCGGCGGCCCGGCCGACCCGCTCGACACGGCTCGGACGCTCGTCCGGCACGCCCTGGAGGCGGGCGGCCGGGACAACATCACCGTCGCCGTGATCCCGCTCCCGTCCCCCGCCCCCTCCGCCCTCGACCACACCGCCCCCGACCGCCAAGCCGAGAGCCGCGAGACCCCGCAGAGCACGGAGCCCCGATGAGCGAGCCGCAGTTCAGCATCAAGATCGACCAGAACCGGTACCTGCCCGAGGGCGGCCGCGAGGTGCACGCCATCGTGTCCGTCGAGGCGACCGCGGCGGACGGCGCGCCCGTGCCTTCCACCACCCGGGCGGCCGAGGTGATCATCATCGACACCTCGGGCTCGATGTCCTACCCCGGGACGAAGCTGCGCGCGGCGATCGCGGCGGCGCAGGTCGCGGTCGACACGCTGCGGGACGGCGTGGAGTTCGCGGTCGTCTCCGGGTCCAACACCGCCTCGATGATCTTCCCGAGGCACCAGGGGCTCGTCGCGGCGACGCCGGAGACGCGCGCCGAGGCCAAGCACGCGCTGAGCCGGCTGACGGCGTCCGGCGGCACCGCGATCGGGTCGTGGCTGCGGCTCGCCGACCAGCTCTTCGACGACGTCCAGGGCGGGATCCGGCACGCGATCCTGCTGACCGACGGCAAGAACCAGCACGAGACGGCCGAGGAGCTGGACGCCGTCCTGTTCCGCTGCGGCGGCCGGTTCGTCTGCGACTGCCGCGGCGTCGGCACCGACTGGGAGGTCGCCGAGCTGCGCAAGGTCGCCTCCGCGCTGCTCGGCAGCGTCGACATCGTCGCCGACCCGGCCGGGCTCGTCGCCGACTTCCGGGCGATGACGGAGGCGGCGATGGGCAAGTCCGTCGCCGACGTCGCGCTGCGGGTGTGGACGCCGCAGACGGCGACGCTGCGGTTCGTCAAGCAGGTGATGCCGTCGGTGGAGGACCTGACCGGCAAGCGCACCGAGTCGGCGCCGCAGGCGGGCGACTACCCGCTCGGCGCGTGGGGCGCCGAGGCCCGCGACTACCACGTCTGCGTGGAGGTGCAGCCCGGCCAGGTGGGCGGCAAGGAGCTGCGCGCCGCGTGGGTGAAGCTGGTCGTGCCGGGCGCGCCCGGCGAGGAGGCGAAGGTCCTCGCGAGCGGCAACGTGCTCGCCCAGTGGACGGACGACGAGGCGCAGTCCACCAAGATCAACGACCGGGTGGCGCACTACACCGGGCAGGCCGAGCTGGCGGCCGTCATCCAGGAGGGGCTGCAGGCCCGCCGGGACGGCGACCTCGACACCGCGACGGCGCGGCTCGGCCGCGCCGTGGTGCTCGCCGACGAGGCGGGCAACGACGCGATCACCGCGATGCTGCGCAAGGTCGTGGACGTCGTCGACCCGGTGACCGGCACCGTCCGGCTGAAGCGCGACATCGACAAGGCCGCCGAGATGGAGATCGAGACGCGGTCGACCAAGACGGTCCGGACCCGCAAGGACGAGACCGTGACCACGCGGCGGGGCGAGGGCTGAGCATGGCGACCTGCGCGAGTGGACACACCTCGCAGTCCGCGGACTACTGCGACATCTGCGGCGAGGCGATCGGCGGCGCCCCGCCGCCGGCGGCGGGCGCGGCAGCCCCGGCGGGCGGCACGGAGAGGACCTGCCCCGACTGCGGGACGCCCGCCGTCGACCGGTTCTGCGAGGGGTGCGGCTACGACTTCGCGACCGGCGGCGGCCTGCCCACCCCGGCGACGGCTCCCGCGCAGCCCGGACA
>NZ_JABXFD010000102.1 GCF_013372625.1 Actinomadura sp. BRA 177 | reverse complement strand
GGCAGATGGGTATAAGGGCCAGCGATCCGGGGGCGGTCGCCGCGCCGGGCGATCAGGAAGCCCTCGGCGGTGAGCTGCTCGTAGGCGGTGACGACGACGCCCCGCGAGACGTCCAGGTCGCGCGCCAGGTCACGGCTCGACGGCAGCCGGGTCCCGGCGGTCAGCCGGCCGGCGCGCACGGCCGCGCGGAAGCCGGCGGCGATCTGCGCCGCCAGCCGCCCGGCGGACCGGTCCAAGGGAAGGTGAAGGTCGGTCACACCACACTCAGCGCCGGGAGGCGGCAGGTGTGTCACCACCCGGTGAGCCGGTGAACGGCGACCCGTACCCTGTGAGGCGGCCCCCATCGGAATCGCGCGAGGATCTGCCTGAGATGCCTGAGTTCTCCTACACCGACCTGCTGCCGCTCGGCGCGGACGAGACCGACTACCGGCTGCTGACCTCTGAGGGCGTGTCCACGTTCGACGCGAACGGGCGGACCTTCCTCCAGGTCGAGCCGGAGGCGCTGCGGCTGCTCACCGAGACCGCCATGCGCGACATCGCGCACCTGCTGCGTCCGGCGCACCTCGCGCAGCTCCGCCGGATCCTGGACGACCCCGAGGCGTCCCCCAACGACCGGTTCGTGGCACTGGACCTGCTGAAGAACGCGGGCATCGCGTCCGGCGGCGTCCTGCCCATGTGCCAGGACACCGGCACCGCGATCGTGATGGGCAAGCGCGGCCAGCACGTCCTGACGGACGGGAGCGACGAGGAGCACATCTCGCGCGGTGTGTACGACGCGTACACGAAGCTGAACCTGCGCTACTCGCAGATGGCGCCGGTCACGATGTGGGACGAGAAGAACACCGGCGACAACCTGCCCGCGCAGATCGAGCTGTACGCGGCGCCGGGCGACGCCTACAAGTTCCTGTTCATGGCCAAGGGCGGCGGCAGCGCGAACAAGTCGTTCCTGTACCAGGAGACCAAGGCCGTCCTGAACCCGAAGCGGATGATGACCTTCCTGGAGGAGAAGATCCGCTCGCTGGGGACGGCCGCGTGCCCGCCGTACCACCTGGCGATCGTGGTGGGCGGGACGTCCGCCGAGTACGCGCTGAAGACCGCCAAGTACGCGTCGGCGCACTACCTGGACACGATGCCGTCCGAGGGCTCGCCGCTGGGCCACGGCTTCCGCGACCTGGAGCTGGAGCTCCAGGTGTTCGAGCTGACGCAGAAGCTCGGCATCGGCGCGCAGTTCGGCGGCAAGTACTTCTGCCACGACGTGCGGGTGATCCGGCTGCCGCGGCACGGCGCGTCCTGCCCGGTGGCGATCGCGGTGTCGTGCAGCGCCGACCGGCAGGCCCAGGCCAAGATCACGGCGGAGGGCGTGTTCCTGGAGCGGCTGGAGACCGATCCGGCGCAGTACCTGCCCGAGACGACCGACGAGCACCTGGACGAGGGCGTCGTACAGATCGACCTGAACCGGCCGATGGCGGAGATCCGGGCCGAGCTGTCCAAGTACCCGGTGAAGACGCGGCTGTCGCTGACCGGCCCGCTCGTCGTGGCCCGCGACATCGCGCACGCCAAGATCAAGGAGCGGCTGGACGCGGGCGAGCCGATGCCGCAGTACCTGCGCGACCACGCCGTCTACTACGCGGGGCCCGCCAAAACGCCGGAGGGCTACGCGTCCGGGTCGTTCGGCCCGACGACGGCCGGGCGGATGGACTCCTACGTCGAGCAGTTCCAGGCCGCCGGCGGGTCGCTGGTCATGCTGGCCAAGGGCAACCGGTCCAAGCAGGTCACCGACGCGTGCAAGGAGCACGGCGGGTTCTACCTCGGCTCGATCGGCGGCCCCGCCGCCCGCCTCGCCCAGGACTGCATCAGGAAGGTCGAGGTCCTGGAATATCCGGAACTCGGGATGGAGGCCGTCTGGAAGATCGAGGTCGAGGACTTCCCGGCGTTCATCGTGGTCGACGACAAGGGCGAGGATTTCTTCGCCGACACCACCGGACCCGTCCTCAGCATCGGCCGGCGCTGACGTTCCGTAGCGGCCGGACAACCCCCGCGGAGGGCCTTCGAGGGCCTTCCCGCGGGGGTTTCTCGTCGGTAGGTCACAGTATTGGGCCAAAAATTTGGTTCCTGCTGAGGTCTCCCCGATGACCGGCTGGCCACTCCGGTATCTTTTCCGCCATGTCACAGTCAGAGCGCCTCGTTCTAGCGACGCGCTACCGGCTGGTCTCGGAAATAGGTCAGGGTGCCAACGGCACCGTCTGGAGAGGGCATGACGAGCTCCTCGATCGCTCGGTGGCGATCAAAGAGCTGCGGCTCCCCGAGGACCTCTCCGAGGACGACCGGGTGGTCTTCTACCGCCGTACTCTGCGGGAGGCGCGCGCGCCTGCTCAGCTGCGCACGCACTCCATCGTCGAGGTGTACGACGTCGTCATCGAGCAGGGCCGGCCCTGGATCGTGATGGAGATGATCGAGGCGCCCAGCCTCGAACAGCTCATCGAACGATCGGGTCCGCTGCCCGCCGAACGCGTCGCGCACATCGGCCGCGCCCTGCTGGACGCGCTGAACGTCGCGCACAAGGCCGGGATAGTGCACCGCGACCTCAAGCCCAGCAACGTGCTGCTGGACGGCGACCGGGTGGTGCTGACGGACTTCGGGCTCGCGTTCTCGTCCGGTTCGGCGAGCCTGACGAAGACGGGCCACTTCATGGGCTCGCCCGCGTACGTGGCGCCCGAGGTCGCCGCCGGGGAGAAGGCCACCCCCCGGTCCGACCTGTGGTCGCTCGGCGCGACGCTGTACGCCGCGCTGGAGGGCCGCCCGCCGTTCGAGCGCGAGAACGTGATGGCGACGCTGTCCGCGCTGGCGAACGAGTCGACCCCGGCACTGCAGAACGGGGGCGCGCTCACGCCCGTCATCACCGGGCTGCTGGAGAAGAACCCGACCCGCCGGCTCAGCCACGCGCGCGCGGTCGACCGGCTGGAGCGCGCCGTCACCGCCACGCCGTCCAGCCGCCGGCCGGCGACGCCCCGGTACCGCGTGATGGCCGTGATCGCGCTCGTCGGCGCGACCGTCGCGTCCTGCGGGATCGGCGCGACCGCGCTCATCGTCGGCATGATGCGGGAGAGCCCCGGCGCGTCCCCCACGGCCGCCGTCACCGCCACGCCGTCCAGCCCGGCGGGCTCCGCCCAGACCTCCGCGCCGCCCGGCGTCGACTCCAGCACGCTGGTCGTGCGGGCGCGCACCGACGAGTGCCGGATCTTCGTGTCGGTGCCGGGCGACACGATCACCGTGCTCACCGACGAGTCGCTGCACCAGGGCGACCTGCGGCAGTACGACCAGCCGCGGCTCAACGCGGTGATCTACGACGCGTCCGCCTGCGACGTGTGGGTGAACGGCGAGGAGGAGCCGGCCGGCAAGGCCAAGGAGCGCAAGAACTACACCTTGAACAAGGAGTGAGAAGCCCCACCCCCGGGAATGCGTGAGTCGCCTGGCGGGCTGCCATGAAGGACGGCCGACGATCGCAGCGGGAGGGTTCCATGTCCGAGCAGGGGTTCCGGGTCGAGCACGACTCCATGGGCGAGGTGCGGGTGCCCGCCGCGGCCAAATGGGCGGCGCAGACGCAGCGCGCGGTGGAGAACTTCCCGATCTCCGGGCGAGGGCTGGAGTCCGCGCACATCGCCGCGCTCGGCCAGATCAAGGCCGCCGCGGCGACGGTCAACGCCGAACTCGGCGTGCTCGACAAGGACCTCGCCGGCGCGATCACCGAGGCCGCCCAGGAGGTCGCGGACGGACGGTGGGACGACCAGTTCCCCATCGACGTGTTCCAGACCGGGTCGGGGACGTCGTCGAACATGAACACGAACGAGGTCGTGGCGACGCTGGCGCAGGAGCGGCTCGGCCGTCCCGTCCATCCCAACGACCACGTGAACGCCTCCCAGTCGTCCAATGACGTGTTCCCGTCGTCCATCCACATCGCGGCGACCGGGGCCGTCCTGAACGACCTGATCCCCGCGCTGCGGCATCTGGAGGCCGCGCTGGCGCGCAAGGCCGAGGAGTTCCGGGCCGTGGTGAAGTCGGGCCGCACGCACCTGATGGACGCGACGCCGGTGACGCTCGGCCAGGAGTTCGGCGGCTACGCGGCGCAGGTGGGGCACGGCGTGGAGCGGCTGGAGGCCGTCCTGCCTCGGCTCGCGGAGCTGCCGCTCGGCGGGACGGCGGTCGGCACCGGCATCAACACGCCCGAGGGCTTCGCCGCCCGCGTCATCGCGGAGATCGCCCGCGTCACCGGGCTGCCGCTGACCGAGGCCCGCGACCACTTCGAGGCGCAGGGCGCGCGGGACGGCCTGGTCGAGGCGAGCGGCGCGCTCCGCACGGTCGCGGTGAGCCTCATCAAGATCGTCAACGATCTGCGCTGGATGGGGTCCGGGCCGCGCGCCGGGCTCGCCGAGATCCGGCTGCCCGACCTGCAGCCCGGCTCGTCCATCATGCCGGGGAAGGTGAACCCGGTGATCCCGGAGGCGGTGGCGCAGGTCGCCGCGCAGGTGATCGGGAACGACGCGGCGGTCGCGTTCGGCGGCGCGTCCGGCAACTTCGAGCTGAACGTGATGCTGCCGATGCTGGCCCGCAACGTGCTGGAGTCGATCACCCTGCTGGCGAACGCGTCGCGGCTGCTCGCGGACCGCTGCGTGGCCGGCATCGAGGCCGACGAGGGCCGGATGCGCGAGTACGCCGAGTCGTCACCGTCGATCGTGACGCCGCTGAACCGCTACATCGGCTACGAGGAGGCGGCGAAGGTCGCCAAGCAGGCGCTCGCCGAGCGTCGGACGATCCGCGAGGTAGTCCTCGAACGCGGCTACGTGGACGAGGGCAAGCTGACCGCCGAGCAGCTCGACGCGGCGCTCGACGTGCTCGGGATGACCAATTCGTCCGATAAGTGATGGCCGAGCGCGTCCCAGCGGCCCTGTGGGCGCCGGGACGCGCCGGACCGTGGCTCAGTACCAGCCGGCCGACTGGAAGTGCGACCAGCCGCCGCAGGGCGTCTTGTAGCGGTCCTTGATGTAGCCGAGGCCCCACTTGATCTGCGTGGTGGCGTTGTTGCGCCAGTCGGGGCCGGCGCTGGACATCTTGGAGCCGGGCAGCGCCTGCGGGATGCCGTACGCGCCCGAGGGGTTGGCCGCGTGGGTGTTCCAGCCGCTCTCCCGGTCCCACAGCTTCACCAGGCAGCCGAACTGGCCGTCGCCGGTGAACCCGAAGCTCGGCATGAGCTTCTTGGCGATCTCCTGCGCCTCGCCCTTCGGCACCGGGTCGCCGACCGGGGCGCCGCCACCGCTGCCGCCGCCGTCGTCGTCCTTCTTCTTCTCGGGCGTCTTGGTCGGGATCGGCTCACCCTTGGGGTGGATGGACGGCCCCTTGCCGCTGTCCTCGCGGGTCGCGCGGGAGGCGCGTTCGAGGGCCAGCTCCTTGCGCTGCTGCTCCAGGACCTTCGGGTCGACCTTGGGCGCGGCGTCCGCCACCTTCCTGGTCGGCGAGACGGTCGCGGCGCTGTCGCCGGAGTCGCCGGAACCGCCGGTCAGCGCGAACGCGGCGACCGCGCCGCCGCCGATCACGACGGCGGCGCCGGCGGCGACCGCGACGATCCGCATGCCGTTGCGCCTGCCCGAACCGCCCTTGCCGTGCGGCGAGCGCCGGTTGGACGCGATCTCGTCGTGCGGCTCCTCGCCGGAGACGCCGGTGCGCATCGGCTCGGGCGGCATGGCGCGGAAGCCGAGCGTGTCGCCGGCGGGGGCACCGGCCGCGGCACGGTCGGTGCCGGCGACCCGCACATCGTCCTCGTGCGGCGCGGACGCCTCCGACACGATCGGCTGCGGCGCGGTCTCCCGCGGAGCCGATGCCGGGGACTGCGCCGGGGACGGCGGTGTGAAGGCCGCCATCGCGTCGGCGACGGGGGCCGGGTGGTTCGAGTTCTGTCGTTCGTCTCGCCTAGGGGACCCGGGATGGTCTCCGTACAAGGCGGTCCTTCCGACGGTCGCACGCGCATGGACGCGCGCACGAGCTGGTGTCACCCCCGGACCGGTCGGCCTGGCACCGCCCGGGGCGTGCTTACGGGGACACACAATGCCGGAGCCTGCGGGCCGCTGCGCAACCGAAACGAGACAAATGCGGCCGGTGGGATCCTTGTCAACTCCCCGGACGAACCGCCGAAACCCCGGACCGGCCTGCGTTTCTCCACCAACGCGGGCAACGCTGTGACCTTAATCACAATTCAACGGTACGAGGTTTCGTGATCACGTTCTGTAGGGAATGGAGCAGGGTGTTCTGAGACAAGAAACCCCGGCGGCCCGCACCAGGTCCGCCGGGGTTTCGACGCGTCTCCCGCTACGCCCCCACGTCACCGAGCATGTCGGTGACCAGCTCGGCGATCGGCGACCGCTCCGACCTGGTCAGCGTCACGTGCGCGAACAGCGGGTGGCCCTTCAAACGTTCCACCACGGCCGCGACGCCGTCGTGCCGCCCCACCCGCAGGTTGTCGCGCTGCGCCACGTCGTGGGTCAGCACGACCCGCGACCCGGAGCCGATCCGCGACAGGACGGTCAGCAGCACGCCGCGCTCCAGCGACTGCGCCTCGTCCACGATCACGAACGCGTCGTGCAGCGACCGGCCGCGGATGTGCGTGAGCGGCAGCACCTCCAGCATGTCGCGGTCCACGACCTCCTCGATGACCTCGGGCGTCGTCACCGCCGACAGCGTGTCGTAGACGGCCTGCGCCCACGGCGACATCTTCTCGTTCTCCGAGCCGGGCAGGTAGCCGAGCTCCTGGCCGCCGACCGCGTACAGCGGGCGGAACACCACGACCTTGCGGTGCCGGCGCCGCTCCATGACGGCCTCCAGCCCGGCGCACAGCGCGAGCGCCGACTTGCCCGTGCCGGCTCGCCCGCCGAGCGAGACGATGCCGACGTCCTCGTCCATCAGCAGGTCGAGCGCGATCCGCTGCTCGGCGGACCGGCCGCGCAGCCCGAACACCTCGCGGTCGCCGCGCACCAGCTTCACCGACTTGTCCGGCAGCGTCCGGCCGAGCGCGGAGCCGCGCTCCGACAGCAGCCGCAGCCCCGTGTGGCAGGGCAGGTCCCGCGCCTCCTCCAGGTCGGCGCGCCCCGACTCGTACAGCTCCTCGACGGGCCCGGCGGGCACCTCCAGCTCCCGCATCCCGGTCCAGCCGGACTCCACGACGGCCAGCTCCGCCCGGTACTCCTCGGCGGCGAGCCCGACCGCGGACGCCTTCACCCGCATCGGCAGGTCCTTGGAGACGAGCACGACGTCCCGCCCCTCGTGCGCGAGCCAGCCCGCCACCGACAGGATCCGGGTGTCGTTGTCGCCGAGCCGGAACCCGTCCGGCAGCACGCTCGGGTCGGAGTGGTTCAGCTCGACGCGGAGCGTGCCGCCCTGGTCGCCGTGCGGCCCCTCGACGGACACGGCCTCGTCCAGCCGGCCGTGCCGCAGCCGCAGGTCGTCCAGCGTGCGCAGCGCCTGCCGGGCGAAGTACCCGAGCTCTGGGTGGTGGCGCTTGGCCTCCAGCTCGGAGATGACGACGATGGGGAGTACGACCTCGTGCTCGGCGAACCGGGTCAGCGCCCCGGGGTCGGCGAGCAGGACGCTGGTGTCGAGGACGTACGTGCGCCGCTCCGGGACCTGGGCCCCGGAGGTGTTCCCGGACATGCCGGGACGGCGCGGGGAGGATGTGGCCACTCGATCTCCCTGACTATGGGGAACCAACCGGTGGCGCGCAGGTCCGCCGCAGGGGCGGTGGTCCGCGTGGGACGGTCAGGTACCGTAGCGCCGGTGCCGCGCGGCGTAGGAGCGCATGGCCCGGAGGAAGTCGACCTTGCGGAAGTCCGGCCAATGGACTTCGCAGAAGTAGAACTCCGAGTGGGCGCTCTGCCAGAGCATGAAGCCGGAGAGACGCTGCTCCCCCGAGGTGCGGATGACCAGGTCCGGATCCGGCTGGCCGCGCGTGTAGAGATGCTCCGCGATGTGCTCCACGTCGAGGGACTCGGCGAGTTCCTCGATGCTGGTGCCCCGGCTCGCCTGCTCGATGAGCAGTGAGCGCACCGCATCAGCGATCTCACGTCTACCTCCATACCCAACCGCGACGTTCACAATCAGGCCGGGAGCGCCGGATGTGGTCTCACCCGCATCTTTAAGGACACGCGCGGTCTTATCGGGCAGCAGGTCGAGGGCGCCGACGGGCTTCACATGCCAGCCGTCGGCGGCGAGCTTGCCGACGGTGTTCTCGATGATCTCCAGCAGCGGCGCCAGCTCGGCCGCGGGCCGGTTCAGGTTGTCGGTGGACAGCAGCCACAGCGTGACGACCTCGACGCCGGCCTCCGCGCTCCACTGCAGCAGCTCGGAGATCTTCTGCGCGCCGCGCTGGTGCCCGGTGTTGACGTCCGCCAGCCCCATCGACCTGGCCCAGCGCCGGTTCCCGTCCAGTATCACGCCGACGTGCCGGGGCGTGACGTCGGTCGGCAGGTCGGCCTCGACCCGGCGCTCGTAGAGCCGGTAGACGACGTCGCGGAAGGCCGCGTACGGGCCGCTGCGGCGGACGGCCGACACGAGCCGGCCGCCCTCGGCGGGGCGGCGGCGCGCGCCCTCGCTCCGCCCGCCGCGCAGCTTCGCGATGCGCGGCATTCCCGTACGCCGAACCCCCATATGGGCTTCCCTTCGAGCGACCCGTCCCTGGCGGGAGGACGCTCAATTATGGCCCGCCCGCGACACTTGTCCCGCCGTTTCGGTGGGGTCAGGGTAATGCGGAGGACGGCCCGGAAGGGACGGCCGGCCTGCTTCGGCCTGGCCGGCGTACGGGGGCGTCAGGCCGTCGGACCTGCGGCGCGGGCGCGTTCGACGTGCTGCAGCGCGGTGCGCAGTTCGGCGAGCCACGCGTCGGTGTTCTTGCCGACCAGCCGGACGCACCAGGCGAGCGCGTCGCTGCGGCTGCGCGCGACGCCGGCGTCCACGAGCGTGTCCAGGACGCGGCGCTCGGGCTGCCGCAGCCGGGTCATGACCGGCACCGACAGGTGGGTGAACATCTCCAGCTCGCCGTCGCAGTCGACGCCCCAGGAGACCTTGTAGCCGAACCGCTGCTCGGCCTCGCGGGCGATGCCGATGCGCCGCTCGCGGGTCTCCTCGCGGAACCGCTGGACGTGCCCGGCGATCTTTCCGGCCCGTTCCGCGCCCGACACCGCCTCGGCGCCCTGCGGCAGGGGCAGCCGGCCGACGATGCTCGCCTCCTCGCGGTCGAGGACGACCTCGGGGGCGCCGTCGAACCACTCGTCCGGAAGCCGCCCGGAGAACCAGCCGCGCAGCTCCTCGGCCGCTTCACTCGTAGTCATGTAATCAAAATTACAGCTCCACACTCCACTACGCCAGCCCGTCGCCACGTTTGACATTCACCATCTTTTGAGAGCTACTCTCATTTCATAGTGAAACTCATTTGGAGGTGACCGCCATGGCGGTGGGACACGCCCGGCGCTGGATCGGGCTCGGCGCGCTGTCGCTGTGCATGCTGGCGCTCGGGTTCGACATGACGATCCTCAACGTGGCGCTGACCACGCTGTCGGAGGACCTGCACGCGAGCACCAGCGAGCTGCAGTGGATCGTGGACTCCTACCTGCTGGTCTTCGGCGCGCTGCTGCTGCCGGCCGGGCTGCTCGGCGACCGGTTCGGCCGCAAGTGGCTGCTGCTGACCGGCCTCGGGATCTTCGGCGCCGCCTCGCTCGCCGGGGCGCTCGCCGGCGGCACCGGCGGCCTCATCGCGGCCCGCGCGTTCATGGGGGTCGGCGCGGCGATCGTCCTGCCGCTGTCCATGTCCATGCTCCCGGCCGTCTTCCCGCCGGAGGAGCGGACCAGGGCGGTCGCGATCTGGTCGGCCGCCAACGCGCTCGGGCTGCCGCTCGGCCCGCTGCTCGGCGGCTGGCTGCTCGACAACTTCTGGTGGGGCTCGATCTTCCTGATCAACGTCCCCGTCGTCGTGGTCGGCGGCATCGCGGTCGCGCTCCTGCTGCCCGAGACGCGCGACCCGGCCGCCCCGCGCGTCGACATGACCGGCTCACTGCTGTCAATGGCGGGCCTCGTCGCGCTGGTGTACGGGGTCATCGAGGGTCCGGTGCGCGGCTGGTCCGACCCCGTCGTGCTCGTCTCGTTCGCCGCCGCCGCGCTCGTCCTCACCGGGTTCGTGCTGTGGGAGCGGCGGGCGGCTGAGCCGATGCTGAACATGGCGCTGTTCCGCGACAACGCGTTCGTGTGGGCGATGGTCGCCGCCGTGACCGCGAACCTGATGCTGGGCGGGATCCTGTTCGTCCTGCCGCAGTACCTGCAGGCCGTCCAGGGCGCGGACGTGTTCGACACCGGGCTGCGGCTGATCCCGATGCTGCTCGGCCTGATGGCGGGCGCGGTCGCCACCGACCGGGTCGCCGGCCGCGCCGAGCACAAGCCGATCATCGTGACGGGCCTGCTGGTGCTGGCGGCCGGCTTCGGCTGGGGCATGCTCAGCGCCGCCGGCGACGGCTACGCCGCCACCGTGCCGTGGCTGGTCGTCATCGGCGTCGGCTCCGGCCTCACGCTGATCCCGGCGATGGACGCGGTGCTCGCCGCGCTCCCCGCCGACCAGGCCGGCCGCGGGTCCGGGCTCGTCCAGGCGCTCCGGCAGACCGGCGGCACCCTCGGCGTCGCCGGCCTCGGCAGCGTCCTGTCCGCGATCTACCGCGACCGCGTCTCCACTGGCGACCTGCCCGCGGACGCCGCCGACCGACCCGCGAGTCGGCCGGCGGCGCCGTCGCCGTCGCCGACCGCCTGCACGACGGCGCGCTGCTCGCCTCGGCACGGGACGCCTACGTCCATGGCATGGACGCGGTGCTCGGCGCCTGCGGGGCCGCCGCGGTCGCCGCCGCCGTCCTGCTGTGGCTCTTCATGCCGCGCCGCGCGGCGGGGGATGCGGCACCCGCCGCCGATGTCCGAGAATCGGACCATGAGCACGTCGTCCCCTGAGCACGCCATCGACCGGATGGAAGACCGGCTCTCCCGCCTCCCGCTGCGGGAGCGCAAGAAGCTGCGGACCCGGAGGGCGATCCAGGACCACGCCCTCCGGCTCTTCAGCGAGCACGGCTACGACGCGACGACGGTCGAGCAGATCGCGGCGGCGGCGGAGATCTCGCCGAGCACGTTCTTCCGCTACTTCCCCACCAAGGAAGACGTCGTGGTCACCGACGAGTACGACCCGATCATGGCGGAGGTCATCCGCGACCAGCCGCCCGAGCTGACCCCGCTGGACGCGCTGCGCGCCATGCTCCGGGAGATGCTGCCGCAGCTGTACGCGGACGACCTGGAGGTCATCCGGATGCGGCTGCAGCTCACCGCCGACGTCCCCGCCCTGCGTGCCCGCACGTTCGAGTCGATGCGCGGCACCTTCGAGCTGCTGAGCGAGGCGATCGGCGAGCGCACCGGGCGGGCCGCCGACGACTCGGACGTGGAGGCGTTCAGCTGGGCGGTCCTCGGCGTCATGCAGGCCGCGCTGTACCGGCTGATCGACGGCAAGGTCACCTACGAGGAGCTCCCGGACCTGCTGGACCGCAACCTGGACTTCCTCGCCCGCGGCTGCCCGCTGTAGGTCAGCCGCGCCGTCAGCCGCCGATGGCGGCGGCGACCTTGGCGGCCGTCTTCGGGCTCACCCGGACGGCGCCGCGCATGTTGCGGGTGTAGACCTTCTGGACCTGCACCACGGTGCCCCGGCGCGGCGCGGCGATCATCTTGCCGTCGCCCAGGTAGAGGGCGATGTGCGAGATGTAGCCGGGCGCGGTCGGGTCGTTCGCCCAGATGAGCATGTCGCCCGGCTCGGCCTTGCTGTAGGGGATCACCCAGCCGACGCGGGCCTGGTCGGCGGCGACGCGCGGCAGCCTGATGCCCGCCTTGGCGAACGCGAACTGCATCAGGCCGGAGCAGTCGTAACCGCCCTCGGCCTCGGACTCGCCGCCCCACACGTACGGCCAGCCGAGCCGCGTGCCCGCCGCCTTGATCACCGTCCGCACCTGCTGCGCGGTCATCACCTGGCCGTTGGACGCGGGAACGTCCCCGGCCTCCGGGAAGTCGATCTCCGGGTTGACCGCGACGGCCTTCGCCTGCTTCGGCAGGACCTTGCGCAGCTTCTTGATGAACGTCTTCGGCTCGCTCTTCGGGACGCTGATCAGCATCGCGTTGCCGCTCGGCATCCCGAGCGCCTGCGCGGTGGTGTGCGAGATGACCGCGTCGACGTCGCTGATGCCCATCGTCGCGTAGGCGCCGACGCGCAGCTGCGACTGGTGCTGCTTGCCGCCGGTGGGGACCTGGCTGCCGAGCTTGACGCCGCCGTCGCTGCCCATCGTGAACGAGATCGCCACGTCGCCGGACGCCAGGTTGCGCCAGAGCGCGTCCGACTTGGCGGTCGGCTTCGGCGTGTAGTTGCGGAACGTGGACGGGTTCACGCCCATCAGCCCGACCCGCTTGCCCGCGACCATGCCCTGCACGGCGTCCACGACCTCGACGCCCTTCACACCCTTGGCGCCGCGGACCTTCTGGACGAGGTCGGCCGGCAGCGTCGACGGGGCCGCCACCAGGACGTGCGGTTCGAGCCGCTTGCCGAGCGGTGCGACCGCCGTGGGCGACAGGCCGGTGCTGCCGGACGCGGCCACGTACCGGGCGCGCTTCTCGTCCGGCCGCGTGTCGGCGGGGCCGTCGTCGTGCGCGACGAGGACGGCCACGTTGGCGGCGAGGGTCGTCAGCACCGAAACGCCGATGATCGTCGGTAGGATCCGGCGGTTCGGCTTTCCCACTGCCACACTCCTCGATGGTCGCCCTGCGCCCTGACCGGTTCGCTGACCGTCCCCGGGACACGACTATGACTCAGTGGGACGGCCACCGTCCAGATACCCGGCCCCGCCGTCCGGCACCCTCGCCCGCCGCACCCCATCGGGTCAGTTCCGGCTCGGCTACTCAGTAGTAACACAAAGCCTGAACGAGACCAAGGTCACGTTGCCACAAAAGTGGACCATCAGTCCAATTGCCCACGTAGTTCGCGGTTCAGGTCGGCCTGGGTCGTCACCGGGAGGCGGCACACGAACCCGCGGCACACGTACGCGGCCGGCACCTCGTCCACCAGTCCGCGCCCCTCCAGGAGCGGGACGCCCTCCGCGTCCGGCGGGCCGACGCTCACCACCGCGCCCGGCGCGACCGACATGAGGGCCGTCCGGTGCAGCGCCTTCGTCCGCTCGTCGGCCGGGTCGCCGATCACGGCGATCTCCACCGGACCGGTCGCGTGCGCCTCCGCCACGGCCAGCCCCCAGCCCGCGAACCGCGCGTGCTCGCGGGCGAGCGTCCCGGCCGGGGCCAGCGCCGCCTCGGCGGCCTGCCGGTGCCAGTCCGAGCCGGTGAGCGCCGCGAACGACAGCAGCGCACCCGCCGCCGCGAACTGCCCGGACGGTGTCGCGTTGTCGGTCGGGTCCTGCGGGCGCCGGAACAGCCGCTCCGCATCGTCGGCCGTGTCGTAGAAGCCGCCGCCGCCGTCCGCGAACCGTTCGAGGACGGTGTTCAGCAGCTCGCCGGCCAGCCGCACGTGACGCGGGTCGCCGGTGACGGCGTGCAGTGCGATCAGCCCCTCGGCCACGTCGGCGTAGTCCTCCAGGACACCCGAGTTGGCGCCCGCCACGCCGTCCTTGGACGTCCGCGTCAGCCGCCCGTCGCGCTCGTGGACGTCCACCAGCAGCCGCGCCACCTCCTCGGCCGCCCGAACGAGATCCGGCCGGTCGAACAGAGCACCGCACTCGGCCAACGCAGCAACGGCAAGCCCGTTCCACGCGGCAACGACCTTGTCGTCCCGCGCCGGAGGAATCCTGTGCGCGCGCGCCGACAACAGTGCCGTCCGCACACGCTCGTACCGTTCAACGTCATCGGGGTCGCTCAGAAGCTGCAGAACCGACGTCCCATGCTCGAACGTCCCCGTCACCTCAAACAGGCTCTCCGCAAACGCGCCATCGTCTTCCCCGAGCACTTCACGCAACTGCCCCGGCGTCCACACGTAATACTTGCCCTCAACGCCTTCACTATCAGCGTCCAGAGCCGACGCAAGGCCACCCTCGTTCGTGCGCAGGTCGCGCAGCATCCAGTCGCACGTCTCCAGCGCGATCCGCCGCGCGAACGGCGTCCCGCTGAGCCGCCACCAGTGCGCGTAGACCCGCGCCAGCAGCGCGTTGTCGTAGAGCATCTTCTCGAAGTGCGGAACGACCCACCCCGCGTCCACCGAGTACCGCGCGAACCCGCCGCCGAGCTGGTCGTACATCCCGCCCCGGGCCATCGCCTCCAGGGTGTGCGACGCCATCGCGAGCGACTCACCGTCCCCCGTCCGCGCGTGGTGCCGCAGCAGGAACTCCAGCGCCATCGACGGCGGGAACTTGGGCGCGCCCCCGAACCCGCCGCGCGCCGCGTCGTAGGACCCGGCGAGCACCTTCACCGCGTGCGCGAGCATCTCCTCGCCGGGCACCTGCGTCCCGGCCAGCCCCGACCCCCGCGAACTGAGCGCCGCGACGACCTGCTGCCCCTGCCCGACCACCTCGTCGCGCTGCTCCGTCCACGCCTTGTGGACGGCCTGCAGCAGCGCCTGGAACTGCGTGCGCGGAAAGTACGTCCCGCAGTAGAACGGATGCCCCTCCGGGGTCATGAACACCGTCATCGGCCACCCGCCCTGGCCCGTCATGGCCTGGGTCGCCTCCATGTAGACGGCGTCGATGTCGGGCCGCTCCTCCCGATCCACCTTGATGTTCACGAACAGTTCGTTCATGACCCGCGCGGTCTCACCGTCCTCAAAGGACTGATGAGCCATCACATGACACCAGTGAGGTCAGCGGAGCTACCAGTGGCAGGATGCGTACCCTACTGAGAGCAGTATGGGCACGTCCCGCCGCTTTGCCTCCGCGATCGCCTCCTCTCCCCATTCCCACCAGTCGACCGGATTGGTGGCGTGCTGAAGGAGATAGGGCGACGTAGCTTGAGCTAGTCGATTCACCCCTCCAGCCTCTCATACGCCCTGCAGCCCCTCGCGATCACCCACTGCGAACTGTCCGACCCGGACCGTAACCTCCGACTCGTGCCCGCAGGCCGACCCCCGGAGGAGACATGAACCCCACCAGGCTCTCTCTCGTCGCGTATGCGCGGATCAGCGACCTTTCGGGGAAACGGCGGACGCTCGCCAGTGTGCTCGGCGTGGAGGCTCAGCACACCGCTTGCGAGGCGATGGCGCGTGACGCGGGGGCCATCGTGATCAAGCGGTACACGGACAACGACAGGTCGGCGAGCCGCGGCGAGCACCGGCCCGGCTTCGAGGCGATGCTCGCCGACATGCACCACGGCCGCACCGCCGATGGCGAGCCCGTCCAAGGCGTAATCACGGTGGACGTCGACCGGATCTACAAGACACCGGCTCAGTGGGAACGCTTCGTGACCGCCTTTCGCGCCGCCCCCGGACGCCTCTTCATGGATTGGCGGGGACAGCGCGACCTGTACGCCCCAGACGCGGAGGAGTCCGGCCTGCAGGACGTGTCAACGGTGATGCGTGAGAACTCGAGGCGCAGTGACCGGACGCGACGATGGCACGCCGCGCAGGCGCAGCGGGGAATCGCGCATACGGGCGGACGGACCTTCGGCTATCGCCCCGTTCCGGGATCCCCCGGCACCATCGAGGTCGTTCCGGAGGAGGCCGCGGTCATCCGCGAGGCCGTGGCAGCCTGCGTAGAGGGTCGTCCCTGGGGCTCGATCACACAGATCTTCACAGGCTCGGGCATCCCCACCGAGAACGGCGGCCCTTGGCGAACTCAGACCGTCAAGCAGATCATCTCCAGCCCGCGCCTCGCCGGACTGCGGATGCTCGACGGCCTGATCGTCACCGACCAGGCCGGCGAACCCGTTCTCGGCTCGTGGGAGCCCATCGTCAGCCCGTCCGAGTGGGCGGCCGTCCGGGAACGGCACGCACCGCGCCACCGGGCTCCAGGCGGCCGGAGCCGCGCCGGCAGGGGACGCACACCGCGCAAGTACCTGCTCTCCGGGTTTCTCCTCTGCGGCCGCGAGGTGGACGGAGGGCTCTGCAGATGCGTCATGTCAGGCTGTGCCACCAAGGCCGGTCAATCCACGTACCGGTACGCATGCCGCCCGAGGAGCGACGGCGGATGCGGCGGCAGCGCCGTACGAGGCGAGTGGATGGACCGCGAGGTGGCCGACCTCGTCCTCGGCGTGCTCGCCGCCGGACGGCCAGGCGTCCTGAAGCAGCCCGCGTGGAGCCGAGCCCGAGAGCTCAACGCCATCCAGGGCAGGCTGGACGAACTCCGGACACGGCAGCGGCTGGGAGACATCACGGAGACGCTGTTCCGGCAGCGGGCGACCGTCCTCAGCGAAATCCTCGACGACCTTCTGGCGGAGAAGCGGGCTTGGGAGGCGGTCGAGGCATGCTTCAACGATGACGGGCCCGAAAGACTCCGACGCTGGGAGATGCGTCCGAACGAAGGCGGTTACGGCCTTCGTCAAAGACGGGCGCTCGTTGCGGAGGTCCTTACATCGGTCCTTGTCTTCCCGGCGGGCCGTGGAACGAGACGCCGGCGCGGGGAGGGCTACCTACCGATTCTCAAGGACGGCCTGACAGGGAGGCAGGTCACGTGAGGTCGGCGAGGGCGGTTTCGATGGCTCGGTGGAAGGTGGGGTAGGCGTACATCATGTCGCGGAGGGTGGTGGTGGGGGTTTCGGTGTGGACGGCGACCGCGAGGAAGCCGAGGACCTCGCCGGCGGACGGGCCGACGGCGGTGGCGCCGACCAGGGTGCCCCATTCGGTGTTCTCGACGAGTTTGATGAAGCCGTCGTTGCCGACCTTGTGGATCCAGCCGCGGGCCGACTCGGGGATTTTCGCCATGCCGGTGCGGATCGGGAGGTTCTGATCGCGGGCCTGGGCCTCGGTCAAACCGACGGAGGCTATTTCCGGGTCGGTGAAGGTGACGCGGGGGACGGCTCGGTAGGCGGCGGGTGAGCCCTCCTCGCCGAGGATGTCGCGGACGGCGATGGCCGCCTGGTACATGGAGACGTGCGTGAACGCGCCCATGCCGGTGATGTCGCCGATCGCCCACACGCCGTCGGCGGCGCGCATGTGGCCGTCGACTGAGATGCTTCGGGCGTTCTCGTCCAGGCCGATGTGGTCGAGGCCGAGGCCCTTCAGGTTGGGGCGGCGGCCGGTCGCGATGAGGAGGCGGTCGGCGGTGAGGGTCTCGTCGCCGAGGTGCATGGTGAATTCGTTGTTCTCGTGGGTGACGGCGGTGACGTTCGCGCCGGTGCGGACGCCTATGCCTTCGCGTTCGAAGACTTCCTTGATGAGGGCGCTCGACTCGGGTTCCTCGTTGGAGAGGAGGCGGTCGCCCGCTTCGACGATGGTGACGCGGCTGCCGAAGCGGGAGAAGACCTGCGCCATCTCGGCGCCGACGACGCCTCCGCCGAGGACGAGGAGTGAGGCGGGGGCCTCGGTGGCCTGGACGGCTTCGCGGTTCGTCCAGAACGGGGTGTCCGCGAGGCCGTCGATGGGCGGGGCCGTGGGAGCCGTGCCGGTGTTGAGGACGATGCCGCGGCGGGCGTGGAAGACCTGGTCGTTGACGGTGACCTCGTTGGGAGCGGTGATGCGGCCCTCGCCGCGGACGAGTGTCGCGCCCTTGCCGGTGAGGCGGTCGGCGGCGACCTTGTCGTCCCACGAGTCGGTCGCCTCTTCGCGGATGCGGGTGGCGACCGGCGCCCAGTCCGGGGTGACCGTCGCTCCGCCTGCCATTCCGGGGATGCGGCGGGCCTCTTCGAGCAGCCCGGCCGCGCGCACCATCATCTTGGTGGGGACGCAGGCGTAGTACGGGCATTCCCCGCCGACCAGCCGGGACTCCACCGCGACGACGGAAAGGCCCGCTTCCGCCAGTCTCCCGGCGGCGTCCTCTCCGCCGGGGCCCAGACCGATCACCACGACATCGCACTCGTCAGCCATGCCGTCAATCCTCCCCCCGTTGCGGCTCGGTCAGTCGGCGCGGCGGCATCGGGATCCGGTCGAGGTCGTGGACGAGCGTGATCTCGCCGCCGAACACGGCGGACGCCTCGTCCACGTAGCGGTGCTCGTCCGCGGCGGGGTACCGCTCGGAGAAGTGGGTCAGGACGAGGTGCCGGACGCCCGCCTCCGCCGCGGCCGCGCCCGCCTGCGCCGCCGTCAGGTGCCCGTACTCGGCGGCCAGCGCGGCGTCCTCGTGCAGGAACGTCGACTCGATGACGAGCATGTCGACGCCGCCGGCCAGTTCGCGGACGCCGTCGCACAGCCGGGTGTCCATGACGAACGCGACCTTCTGCCCCGGACGGGGCACGCTGCATTCGTCGAGGGTGACCGTGCGGCCGTCCGGGGCGGTGACCCGGCCGTCCTCCTGGAGCCGCCGGATCATCGGCCCGCGGACGCCCCGCGCGGCGAGTTCGGCGGGCAGCATGGTGCGGCCGTCCGGTTCCTCCAGCCGGTACCCGTACGCCTCGACGGGGTGCGACAGCCGCCGCGCGACCAGGGTGAACGGGGCGTCGCCGGTGTCGAGCGGCATCCGCTCGCCGGACACGGGCCGCTCGCGGATCACGCCGGTGTCGTGGAAGGCGGTCGCGTGCCGCAGCCGCTCCCAGTAGCGCCGCCCGCTCGCCGGGAACGCCGCGTCCACCGGGTGCTCGACGCCGTCGCGGGCGATGCGCTGGACGATGCCGGGCACGCCGAGGCAGTGGTCGCCGTGGAAGTGCGTCACGCAGATCCAGGTGACGTCGTTCGCGGAGACCCCGGCGCGCGACATCTGCCGCTGCGTCCCCTCGCCCGGGTCGAACAGCACGCCGTGCCCGTCCCAGCGCAGCAGGTAGCCGTTGTGGTTGCGGGCCTTGGTGGGCACCGCGCTGGCGGACCCGAGAACGGTCAGATCGCGAACCGACATCCCCCCATGGTGCCGGGTGCGGAAGCATGCAAGCGCTTGGTTATTCTGTGCGCGATACAGGCGAGCCAGGGAGGCCCCGTTGGCCGGGAGCAAGCGCGACAAGATCAAGATGACGCCGGACGAGGTGGACGCCTACCTCGCGGACAACTTCAAGGTCCAGATCGCGACCGTCGGCAAGGACGGCGAGCCGCACCTCGTCACGATGTTCTACACGCTGCTCGACGGCAAGATCGCCTTCACCACGTACAAGGCGTCGCAGAAGGTGCTGAACCTGCGCCGCAACCCCACGATGACCTGCCTGGTCGAGGACGGCGTCGAGTACGGCGAGTTGCGCGGCGTCGCCCTCTACGGGCGCGGCCTCGTCATCGAGGACCCGAAACCGCGCAGCAAGGTCGGCATGGTCGTCGGGTCCCGCATGGCCGGCCTGCCCGTCCCGAAGATCGGCGAGCCGATCGACCCGGTGATCGCCGAGGGCATCGAGCAGGCCATCTCCAAGCGCGTCCTCATCGTCATGGAGCCCGACCGCATCGTCAGCTGGGACCACCGCAAGGCCTAGCCGGGATCGGCGTCCCGGACGAGGTCGGTGGCGCGGATCAGGGCCGCCGTCTCGGCGGCGTGGTCGGCTCGCTGGTGAGCGGCGTCGGCGATGTGGACGAACATGGCCGCCTGCTCGTCGCGCGTGCCGTGCTTCCGCAGGATCTCCAGCGCCTGGCCGAAGAAGTTGGTGGCCGCGACCGGGCGCCGCGCGCGCAGGTGCGCCTCGCCCAGGGTCGTCAGGGCGCGGGCGCGGTGGTGGTCGTCCGGATCGGGGAGGGCGGCGAACTCGTCCGGGAGCGGGCCGAGCAGTTCGATGGCGCGGTCCAGGTCGTCCGTCCTGATGAGGGTGCGGGCGAGGTCGTGGCGTGCCACCAGGATCGCGCGCTGGTCGCCGTCGTCCTCCGCCCGGCCGAGGTGCTCCCGCATGACCTCGGCGGCCTGCGACCAGCGTTCGCGGTCCAGCAGGGCCGCGGCCTGGGGGTCGTCGACCGCGGTCTCCGGGGTGAGGGCGCGGTCCAGGCGCCGGCGGAGATCGGCCTCGTCGCCCGGGGAGGCGTCCTCGAAGTTCGCGCACACGACGAGGGTCCTCCCCGGACGCGGCCCGATCGAACCGGACGGCTCAGGCGTCGTCGCCGGGGCTCTTCGCCGCCGCGGCGTCCTTCTCCTGCTGGGCGCGCTCCCACGCCTGCTGCTTCAGGTCCTCCTCGCTGGGCGCCTGGATCTTCTTCATCTGCTTGCTCATGGAGCGGATCAGGAAGACCGTCGCGACCAGGAGGGCGAGGAAGACCACGAAGCCGAGCACGCCGGGCGTGACCGTGTCGTCGTTCAGCGGCATGGCGTAGAGGGGAGGCATTACAGACACACCTTCTCCCGGATGCCGGCGAACAGGTCGTCCTCCGGCACCTCGGTGTCGACGAGGGACCTGGCCAAATGGTAGTCCTCGGTCGGCCATGCCTCGCGCTGGACGTCCATCGGGACGACGAACCAGAACCCGTTGGGGTCGATCTGGGTGGCGTGGGCGAGGAGGGCGCGGTCCCTGGTCTCGAAGTGGTCGGCGCACGGGACGCGGGTCGTCACGTCCCACTTGGCGCGCTTCTCGCTCTCCTCGTCGAAGCGCTTGATCCAGTCGTGGTAGGGCGACTCCAGGCCGGCCTGCTCCATCGCGGCATGGAGAGCGAGGATGCGCTCCTTGTTGAAGGTCAGGTGGTAGTAGAGCTTGAGCGGCTGCCAGGGCTCGCCCGCGCCCGGGTAGCGCTCCGGGTCGCCCGCGGCCTCGAACGCCTCCACCGACACCTCGTGGCACTTCACGTGGTCGGGGTGGGGGTAGCCGCCCTTCTCGTCGTAGGTGAGCATCACGTGCGGGCGGAACTCGCGGACGGCGCGCACCAGCGGCTCGGTCGCGGTCTCCAGCGGCTCCAGCGCGAAGCAGCCGTCCGGCAGCGGCGGCAGCGGGTCGCCCTCCGGGAACCCGGAGTCGACGAAGCCGAGCCAGCGCTGCTGGACGCCGAGGATCTCCCGCGCCCGCGCCATCTCCGCCTCGCGCACCTTGCCGATGCCGGCCTTGACCTCCGGCCGGTCCATCGCGGGGTTCAGGATGTCGCCGCGCTCCCCGCCCGTGCAGGTGACGACGAGGACCTCGACGCCGTCCGCGACGTACTTCGCCATCGTGGCCGCGCCCTTGCTGGACTCGTCGTCGGGGTGGGCGTGCACCGCCATGAGCCGCAGCGGGTGCTCGCCGCCGCCGCACGGCCGGTCGAGCGTCGTACCGTCGATGACCTCGGACACGGATCTTCCTCTCCGGACTCTCTTGGCGCCCCCCCGGTTCGAGGCATGCGCCGGCACAGACGAGAATTGTCCCTGACAACGTCCGCACACCGCACGGAGATTCCCCGCCATGACGACGAGCGTGTCGAAACCAGCGGCGCCCGCCGAGCCCCGGCGCGGCCGCGCCGGGATGGTGATCGCCGGCCTGCTGGCCGCGCTGATGGCGGCCGGCATCGGGATTCTCGCCGCGCACGCCGGGCAGACTCCCGGGATCGTCCCGCAGACCGTCTCCTACGACATCACCGACACCAGCGTGACGATCAACTACACGGTGGCCAAGGGGACGGACGACGAGGTCCGCTGCACGGTGGACGCCTACGACACCGACTTCGTGGTCCTGGCGAAGAAGGAGGTCTCCGTCCCGGCCGGGAAGTCCGGCATCAAGGGGACGGAGACGCTGACGACGCCGCGCCGCGCGACCGGGGCCCGCATCGGCGACTGCCGCACGGTGTAGGACGAACGATTGGCGGATTGCGGACGCCGAGTTCAGGGAACCTTTACCCGCACACACCGGATAGGCTAGAGGTTTCACCCGGCCGCACTTCATGTCGATGTGACACCCACCCGCGTGGGCGGGTGAGGATCGCAACATGTGGATGAGGAGTACCCGTGACCGAGACCCGCGCTGACAACGTCACCTGGCTGACCCAGGAGGCGTACGACCGGCTCAAGGCTGAGCTGGACCATTTGTCGGGCCCGGGCCGCATCGAGATCGCTCAGAAGATCGAGGCGGCGCGGGAGGAGGGCGACCTGCGCGAGAACGGCGGCTACCACGCGGCCAAGGAGGAACAGGGCAAGATCGAGGGCCGCATCCTCCAACTCCAGGCCATCCTGGAGAACGCGCGCGTCGGCGAGGCTCCGCGCACCGAGGGGGTCGTCGGCCCCGGCATGACCGTCACGGTCTCCTTCGAAGGGGACGACGAGGAGGTCACCTTCCTGCTCGCCTCCCGCGAGGAGGTCGGCGCCCCCATCGACGTCTACTCGCCCAAGTCGCCCCTCGGCGCCGCCATCGACGGCAAGAAGGTCGGCGACAAGGCCAGCTACACCCTCCCCAACGGCCGCTCCATGACGGTGGAGATCCTCGACGCGACGCCCTACGGCGCCGCCTGAGACAGTGACCTCGGCAAGCGCGGGCAGACGGTTCTACGCGACGCCCTTGCGACCCGGCGAACCCATGGGGAAGGCGGCCTCTCCCTAGCGCACCGAGCAATACGCGCGGGATGGTGGTTTTACGCGGCGCCCGTTGCGGTTCAGACGCCTCCAGGCGGATGAACCGCAACGGGCGCCGCTCATTGGTCCTCTTCCTTGGCGGCGGCGCGCACCAGGGGAAGGGTGCGGTAGGGGATCTGGTTGGCCAGGGAGATCACTGAGGAGGCGCGTTCGACGCCTCCGACGTCCACGATCTCGTCGATGACGCGTTGCAGGTCGGTGTTGCTGCGGGCGACGATGCGGCACAGCATGTCGCCGGGGCCCGTGATGGTGTGCGCCTCGATCACCTCGGGGACCTGGGCGAGGCGCGCGGCGACCGGGTCGTGGCCGCCCGCCTGACGCAGTTGCAGGGTGACGAACGCGGTCACGCCGTAGCCGAGGGCGGCCGGGTCGATCTCCGGGCCGAAGCCGGCGACGACGCCGTCCCGGGCGAGCCGGTCGAGCCGCGCCTGGACGGTGCCGCGCGCGACGCCGAGCCGGCGGGACGCCTCCAGCACGCCGACGCGCGGCTCGGCGGTGAACATCCCGATCAGCCGCGCGTCCAGTTCGTCGATCGCCACGACACCTCCACGTGACCGTGGTCACCATGTACAGGAATACCGGTCGGTACCCGAGTTCACTGTACAGATTGCCCAGCGATTCACGCGACCCTTGCGCACCTTGTAGCCGTATGCCGAGATTAGTGGGCATGGATGAGTTTCCGGTCAAGGGTATGGACGCCGTCGTCTTCGCCGTCGGCAACGCCAAGCAGGCCGCCCACTACTACTCGACCGCGTTCGGGATGCGCAGGGTCGCCTACCGGGGCCCGGAGAACGGCAGCCCCGACGAGGCGGTGCACGTGCTGGAGTCGGGCGGCGCCCGGTTCGTGTTCCGCGGCCCGGTGAAGGCGGGCACGGAGATCGGCCGGCACATCGCCGCGCACGGCGACGGGGTCGTCGACCTCGCGATCGAGGTCCCGGACGTGGAGCACGCCTACCGGCACGCGGTCGCGAAGGGCGCGAAGGGCTTGGAGGAGCCGCACGTCCTGGAGGACGAGCACGGCAAGGTGACCATCGCGGCGATCGCCACCTACGGCGAGACACGGCACTCGCTGGTCGACCGCTCCAACTACACCGGCCCCTACCTGCCGGGGTTCGCGCCCGCCGACCCCATCGTGGACGGGCCGGAGAAGCGGTACTTCCAGGCCATCGACCACTGCGTCGGCAACGTCGAGCGCATGGACGAGTGGGCCGACTTCTACCACCGCGTCATGGGCTTCACCGACATGGCGGAGTTCATCGGCGACGACATCGCGACGGAGTACTCGGCGCTGATGTCCAAGGTCGTCGCGGACGGCACCCGCAAGGTGAAGTTCCCGCTGAACGAGCCCGCGGAGAGCGCGCGCAAGTCGCAGATCGACGAGTACCTGGAGTTCTACGGCAGTCCGGGCGTGCAGCACATCGCGCTCGCCACGAACGACATCCTGGCGTCGGTCGACCGGATGCGCGCCGCCGGCGTCGAGTTCCTGGAGAGCCCCGACTCCTACTACCAGGACGCCGAACTGCGCGAGCGGATCGGTGAGGTGCGGGTACCGATCGAGGAGCTGCAGAAGCGCCGCATCCTGGTCGACCGGGACGAGGACGGCTACCTGCTGCAGATCTTCACCAAGCCCGTCCAGGACCGTCCGACCGTGTTCTTCGAGCTGATCGAGCGGCACGGCTCGCTCGGCTTCGGCAAGGGCAACTTCAAGGCCCTGTTCGAGGCGATCGAGCGGGAGCAGGAGCGCCGCGGCAACCTGTGACGGCCGGTGACTCGGGGGCCCGGCCTCGGACGCGCGTCCGGGGCCGGGCTTTTCCGTGACCTGGGCGTGGCCGGTAGCGGGCACACTGTGGGGGCATGAGTGAACCCCCTCAGAACCCCCGGCCTTCGGACGACGATCAGGCGACCCCCGATCCTCAGCAACCGTCCGCCGAACGTCCGCCGCCCTTCCAGGGGACGTACGGCTCCCAGCCCGGCCAGACCCCGCCTCCGCAGGCGGCCCAGTACGGGCAGCCCGGTCCGCCCCAGTACAACCAGCCGCTGCCCCAGGCGCCGCCGCTGCCCGGTTACGGCGCGCCCGGCGGCCCGCAGGACGCGCCGGCCGGACGTCTCGCCCGGCTAGGCGCGGGCATTCTGGACAGCGTCGTCCTCAGCATCGTGGCCATCCCGGCGGCGCTGGTCTCCATCCGCTGGGACAGGTTCATGGACGCCGCAGAGTCCGGCGAGCCGATCACCGACCCGATGGACATGTACAACATCCCGGTGCTGCTGATCGGGTACGCGGTCGTCTTCGTGCTGGGCTTCGGGTACTTCACCGTCCTGCACGCCAAGTTCGGCCAGACGCTCGGCAAGAAGGCGTTCAGCATCCGGGTGGTGAAGGCGTCCGACCGGTCCGCGGTGACGTGGGGCCAGGCGGTCGCCCGGCAGGCGTTCGTCTATGCCATCACCATCGTCACGGTGGTGCTCAACTTCGTCACACCCGCCGCGGGCATCCTCGGACTCGTCGGCCTGCTCGACAACGCCTGGATCCTGTGGGACGAGCGGCGCCAGGCCTTGCACGACAAGGTGGCGGGCACCGTGGTGATGAAGGCGACGCCGTGGACGCCGAACCCGTACGCGCGGACGTCCGGGCGGGAGCAGGCCGGCGGCCCCGGCAAAGTTTGATCACCGGCAGGCGAACATTTCGGGCACTCCCGGACGCGGCGATGTTTGGACGGCGGTGGCGCGGCCACGCTGACGACATGACGCAACCGCCGAGAGACCCCGCGTCCGGGGAAGGGCCGGAGGAGAACCGGCCGCATGGACACGAGGAGCCCGGACGGCCGGGACCGTACGAGGGCGGGCCGTACGGCGGCCTGCCCCGGTACGGCGAGCAGCAGTCCGGGCAGCAGCAGCCCCAAGGCGGGCAACAGCCGTACGGGGAGCAGCCGTACGGCGGCCAGCAGCCCTACGGCGGCCAGCCCGGATACGGAGGCCAGCAGCCGTACGGCGGTCAGCAGCCCTACGGCGAGCAGTCCTACGGGCAGTCGCCCTACGCCGGGCAGCCCGGGTACGGGAACGTGCCCGGGTACGGCGGGGGCGGCTACGGCGCCCCGCAGGCCGAGCTCGCGAGCCGGTGGGCGCGCCTCGGCGCCGGCATCCTCGACCTCATCATCGTGGGGATCGTCGCGGGCCTGATCTCCATCCCGTTCATCAACTGGGACCGGGTCGTCAATCCGGAGCCGGGCACGTCGTTCTACAACGGCGCCCAGGTCGGGACGAACGCCGTCAGCGTCATCGTCGCGTTCCTCTACTTCTGGCTGATGCACGCCAAGTGGGGGCAGACGCTCGGCAAGATGCTGCTGCGCATCCGTGTCGTCCGGGACGAGGACGGGCAGGCGATCAGCACCGGCCAGGCACTGGGGCGTTCGGCGTTCTACAGCGTCCTCGGCGGCATCTGCGGCTGCATCGGTTTCATCGACATCCTGTGGATCCTGTTCGACCCGCGTAAGCAGGCCCTCCACTGCAAGGTGGCGCACACGGTCGTCGTCAAGGCCCACCCGGGCCTTCCCAACCCGTACGAGTTCCGCTGACGAGCGCGCCTGCGGGCGGCTGAGTTGCCCGGCGGGCACCGGTACGGGCAGGCTGGGCGCGTGCATATGGCCGGAAACTCCCCCAGCCCCCGCCCGCATGGGTCACGTGCCGTCCGCGGTACCGCGGGGCTGGCCGCCCTCGCCGTCGCGGCGTCGCTGAGCGCAGCCTGCCAGGTCCCGCTCGGCGGCGACGACGCGGGCGGGTCCGGCGAGTCGCCGGCGGGCGCGGCGACCGGGCCGGCGGGCCCGACGACCGCGGGCGACAACTACGTGCCGGGCGACGGCAACGGCGGCTACGACGTCCAGCACTACGGGCTGAAGCTCACCATCGACCCGAACGGGGCGAAGCAGCTCGACGGCACCGCGACGATCACCGCGACCGCGACCGAGCGCCTCGCCCGCTTCAACCTCGACCTGGCCGGCCTGGACATCGCGTCCATCAAGGTGGACGGGGCGCCCGCGCGGCAGCAGCGCGGCGGCGACGAGCTGGAGGTCACCCCGGCCAAGCCCCTGCGGAAGGGGACGAAGTTCACCACGGTCATCAAGTACTCGGGAACCCCGAAGCCGGTGTCGGACCCGGTGCTCGGCACCTACGGCTGGATCCGCACGCCGGACGGCGTGTTCATCGCGTGCCAGCCGAGCGGCGCGCACACCTGGTTCCCGAGCAACGACCATCCGAGCGACAAGGCCACGTTCGACTTCGAGATCACGGTCCCGCAGGGCCTGACGGTCATCGCCAACGGCGAGCCGGAGACGCCGCCCGAGGGGACGGGCGGGACGCCGACCCTGCCCGGCGCACCGACGGGCGGCCCCGGCACGGACGGCCCCGGCCTCGAACCGGTCTCCCTCACCGGCACGAAGAAGCGCGCCATGACGACGTCGAAGTGGCACGTCAAGAACCCCATGGCCACCTACCTGGCGACCGTCAACGTGGGCCGTTTCGGGGTGCGGTCGAGCAAGACGGCGAGCGGGATCCCGAACATCACCGCGGTCGACCCGACGCTGTCCGGCGTGAGCCTCGACCAGTTCCACAAGCTGAACGGCGACATCACCGAGGAGTGGACGAAGCTGTTCGGCCCCTACCCGTTCTCCTCCACCGGCGGGCTGATCGACAACGCCGACGTCGGCTTCGCGCTGGAGACGCAGACCCGCCCGGTGTACGGGGCGTTCGGGCTGCAGCCGACCATCGTCGCGCACGAGCTGGCGCACCAGTGGTTCGGCGACAGCGTCAGCCTCACCCGCTGGCAGGACATCTGGCTGAACGAGGGCTTCGCCACCTACGCCGAGTGGCTGTGGGACGAGAAGACCGGCGGCCCGACCGTCCAGGAGCACTTCGACGAGGCGTACGAGGGCCTCGGCGCCGGCGAGCTGTGGAACGTCCCGCCCGGCAACCCGGGACGCAAGCAGATGTTCGGCCGCTCGGTGTACGACCGGGGCGGCATGACGCTGGTGGCGCTGCGCGGCCGGGTCGGCGAGGACACCTTCTACAAGATCCTCCGGACGTGGACGAAGGAGCGCGCGCACTCCAGCGGGACGACGGAGCAGTTCATCGCGCTGGCGAACAAGGTGTCGGGCAAGAACCTCGACACGTTCTTCGACGACTGGCTCTACCAGAAGGGCCGTCCAGCGAAGTAGTGGCGTCCAGCGAAGTAGTGGCGTCCAGCGAAGTAGTGGGGCGGATGCCGGATCCGGCCACAAAATCGCCTCGGCCGAGCGAATTCGAGACCAAATCGCGCTTGCACGGCCCCGGATCGCGAGAAAGTCTTGATCACGGTTGTGACGGCTTACCGAGGATCCGAGGACGAGGTCGATGAGCAGAACTCCGAGAGCCCTGGCCGCCGTGTCGCTGGGCGTGGCCGCGAGCCTTGCGGTGACCGCCGCGCCCGCGGGCGCCGCCACCGCGCGGTTCACCCCCGGCGCGCCCGGCGCGGGCGACCCCTACTTCCCCGACATGGGCAACGGCGGCTACGACGTCGCCCACTATGACATCGGCCTGAAGTACGACCCCGCCACCAAGGGCATCCAGGCCGTCACCAGGATCAAGGCGACGGCGACGCAGAACCTGTCCCGGTTCGACCTCGACTTCCTCGGCCCGCTGAAGATCTCGTCGCTGCGGGTGAACGGGCACCAGGCGTCCTTCACGCGGACCGGCGCCCAGGAACTGGTCATCACGCCGCGCAAGGGGCTGCGGAAGCACCGGCACTTCACGGTGACGGTCGCGTACTCGGGCGTCCCCGCGACGATCAACGACGCGACGCTGGGCACGTCCGGCTGGATCCCGACGGCGGACGGCGCGGTGATGCTCAACCAGCCGTTCGGCGCCGCGACCGTCTACCCGGTGAACGACCACCCGACCGACAAGGCGACGTACACGTTCACGCTGTCGGCGCCGAAGGACCTCACCACGCTCGCCAACGGCGACCCGCGCGGCACGCGGACCAAGCACGGCTGGACGACCACCCGCTGGGACGTGCGCCACCCGATGGCCAGCGAACTCGCCATGGTCGCGATCGGCAAGTACGACGTCCTGAAGGGGCGGACGGGGTCGGGCATCCCGAACCTGACCGCCACCGACCAGGCGATGGCCATCAAGCCGGACGACGCGAAGACGTTCCACGACCAGACCGCCGAGGTCACCGACTTCCAGGCGGCCACCTACGGCCGCTACCCGTTCACCTCGACGGGCGGGATCGTCGTCAAGGCCGGCGTCGGGTACGCGCTGGAGACGCAGGGACGTCCCGTGTACGACCTGGGCCGCCGGCCGGGCAGCATCCCGAGCGCCGGCCTCCTCGCGCACGAGCTGGGCCACCAGTGGTTCGGGGACGCGGTGTCCCCGGCGAAGTGGTCCGACATCTGGCTGAACGAGGGCTTCGCGACGTACTCGGAATGGCTGTGGGCCGAGCACGAGAACGGCACGCCCGTCCAGAAGAGCTTCGACGCCGTGTACGCGACCCCGGCGAGCGACGGCCTGTGGAAGGGCGAGGTCGCCGACCCGGGCCGCGACCACATCTTCGACGGGCTCGTCTACGACCGCGGGGCGATGGCGATCCACGTGCTGCGCACGACCATCGGCGACCGGGACTTCTACCGGCTGCTGAAGGCGTGGCCCGCCGCCCACCGGTACGGCAACGCCTCCACGGCGGACTTCGTCCGGTTCGCCGAGCGCCTCTCCCACGAGAACCTGGACGCGTGGGCCAAGGCGTGGCTCTACTCGGCGGGCAAGCCGTCCCTGTGACGCTCAGCTCAGGGTGAGGGTGTAGCCCTTCTCGCGCAGGCGGCCGATCACGTCTTCGGAGTGGTCGGCCCCTCGCGTCTCCAGGTGCATGAGGACCTCGGCCTCCTCGACGTGGAGGCGGGCGGCGACGCGCTCGTGCATCACGTCCAGCACGTTGACGCCCAGTTCGGCGAGCTCGCCCAGCAGGGTCACCAGGGCGCCGGGACGGTCTTTCAGCCGGCAGCGGACGACGAGGTACCGCCCGGCGCCGGCGAGGCCGTGCCGCAGCACCTTCGACAGCAGCAGCGGGTCGATGTTGCCGCCGGACAGCAGCACCACGACGGGCGGCTCGACCGCGTACGCGTGCTCCAGCAGCGCCGCGATCCCGGCGGCGCCGGCGGGCTCGACGACCTGCTTGGCGCGTTCGAGGCAGAGCAGCAGCGCCTGCGAGATGGACTCCTCGGTGACGGTCACGACGGCGTCCACCAGCTCGGTGAACAGGGCGTAGGTGAGGTCGCCGGGACGGCCGACGGCGATCCCGTCCGCCATGGTCGGCTCCAGCTCGATCTGGACGGGCCGGCCGGCCGCCAGCGAGGGCGGGAACGCGGCCGCGCGCTTGGCCTGCGCGCCGAGGATCTTGATGTCCCGGCCGCCGGTCTCCTTCACCGCGCCCTTGGCCGCCGCGGCGATGCCGGACAGCAGGCCGCCGCCGCCCACCGGCGCCACGATCGTCCGGACGTCCGGGCACTGCTCCATGATCTCCAGCCCGATCGTGCCCTGCCCGGCGGCGACGTCGGGGTGGTCGAACGGGTGGATGAACACGGCGCCGCACTCGCCGGCGTACTTCTGCGCGGCGATGAGGCAGTCGTCGACGGTCGGGCCGGGGAACACGACCTCGGCGCCGTAGCCGCGGGTCGCGGCGATCTTGGGGAGGGGCGCGCCGACCGGCATGAACACGGTGGCCTTGCAGCCGAGCATGGACGCGGCGAGCGCGACGCCCTGCGCGTGGTTGCCGGCGCTGGCGGCGACGACGCCGCCGGCCCGCTCGGCCCCGGTGAGCCGGGCGATCCGCACGTACGCGCCGCGGATCTTGAACGAGCCGGTGCGCTGCAGGTTCTCGCATTTCAGCAGGACGGGCCCGCCGAGTTGCTCGGACAGGACCCGGGACGGGAGCAGGGGGGTGGGAACGGCGACCTCGCTGAGCAGGTCTTGCGCAGCTCGGACGTCGGTGACGCTGACGGTGGTCATGCCCCGATCCTCGCACCCGCCCCGCTCAGCCCGCACTCCAGTAGCGATCTTGCGCGTAGACCAGGGCGGCGGCGCCGACGAGCCCGGCGGTCTGGCCGAGCGCGGCCGGGACGATCCGGGCGCGGCGCGCGAAGTCCATCCGGGCGTGCGTCCGGAACGCCTCGTTCATCGGGTCGAACAGCAGCGGGCCGGCCTGGGAGAGACCGCCGCCGATCGCGGCGACCTCCAGGTCGCACAGGTGGGTGGCGGACGCGATCGCGAGGCCGATGGCGCGTCCGGCGCGCCGCATCGCCGATCCGGCGACCGGGTCGCCGCGGCGCGCGTCGGCGGCCAGTTCCACGCCGGTGACGTCGCTGCCGCGGGGCCGCCAGCCCTGCTGCTGCGCCCACGCGACCAGTCCGGGACCGCGCGCGATCGCCTCCAGGCAGCCGCGGCCCCCGCAGGCGCACGGCGGCCCGTCCGGCTCGACGATGACGTGGCCGATGTGCCCGGCGTTGCCGCTGGCGCCGTTGACGAGGTGGCCGCCGAGGATCAGGCCGCCGCCGACACCTGTGGACACCACCATGCCGAGGACGTTGTCGTGCCCGCGTCCGGCGCCGAGCCAGTGCTCCCCCACCGCGACGCAGATCGCGTCGTTGTGGATGCGGACGGGCAGGCCCGGATGGCGGGCGCGGAGCCGCTCCCGCAGCGGGAAGCCGCGCCACGCCGGGATGTTCAGCGGGGACACCTCGGCGGCGGGCCACGTCATGGGCCCGCCGCAGCCGACGCCGACGCCCGCGAGCGGCGGGTCGCCGGCGTCGGCGAGCAGTTTGGCGAGCAGCGCGTCCAGCGCGCCCCACAGCTCCTCGCCGTCCACGCCCGGCATGTTCGGGGTGGGGGCGCGGTCGTGGGCGGCGACGCTGCCGTCCGGTTCGACGATCGCGGCGGCGAGCTTCGTCCCGCCTATGTCGATGGCAAGGACGGGGTCGATGGCGAGGACGCTCAAGAGCTCTCCCCGCGGCCGAACGCGAGGATGGACGCGGTGAAGCCGTGCACGTGGTTGCGTCCCGACACCGGGCCGATCTCGCCGGCGGCGAAGAACCCGCCCACCCCGGCCGGGCCGAACGCGCGGTCGAGGACCTTCGCGTCGTGGTCGGAGTCGGGGAACATCGCCTGGCCGCGCCCGTTGCAGGAGAACAGCAGCGCGCCTTCGACCGGCGTCAGGTCGAACCGTTCGAGCAGCGCGGCGAGGTCCTCCTCGGCGGCGCCCGCGTCCCGGACCTGGAACCGGACGGTGCGGCCCACGTCGACGACGTCTCCGATCGCGATGGCGCCGCTGTCGGTGTCGGCGCCCACCACCCCGCGGACGAGGAAGTCGCCGTGCTCGTGCTCGTCGGCGTACTCGTCCATCGCGACGCCGATGAGCAGCCCGCGCCCGGCGAGCTCCTGCTCGTCCTCCGGCAGTTCGAGGACGATCTGCTCCAGCTTCTCCAGAGCGGGGACGCCCGCCAGCTCGTAGAGGACGTTCTCCTCGGCCTTCGTCACCACCATGTCGGGCCCGATCGGGCGGGCGCCCTGGCTGACGACCGTGGCGGCGGCGACCGGCCCGCCGATCACGACGCCGACCGCGCCGTCCCCGTAGACCTCGCCGCCGACGAACAGCCGCGCCTCACCGCGCGCCGCCTCGCCGGGCACCCCTTCTTCGCCTGGCCCGCTGCTCTCGGCGAGGCCGCCGACGAGCGGCAGGCCGGGCAGCGCCTCGTCGGAGCGCTCCACGAAGGCGTCCACGGGGAAGCTGTACGGGTCGGCCAGCAGCACGCCGACCACGTCGTCGTCCTGCCCCTCCGGCATGCCGACCACGACGAGGCGGTCGTCGGCCTTGAGGGTCTCCAGCCGGAACGCGTCGAGCCGCGCGCCGGGCAGCACCGCCGCCCACGCGCTGACCGCGCCGCGCTCCTCCACCCCGCGCCCGGCGCCGATCACCCCGGACGCGCTGCAGCCGAGCAGCATCGCGGGCCCCGCCGCCCGCTCCGCGGCCACGGCCGCCGCCTCGATCTCGTCCGGGTCGTCGCCCGTGACGAACACGCACACCAGGTCGGGCGCCGCGCTGAGCGGGGCGAGCGCCTGCTCGACCGCCGACGCGGCCGCGCTGGACAGGTCGGGTCCGAGGGCCAGGCCATCACCGAAACGCGCCATCGGCGCCACCTCCCGCACTGCGTTCACCGGCTCCGTTCACACCTCCAGTCTCCCCCGCCGGGAGCGCTCCACCCAAACATCGGCGAGTCCGGCCTACCGGACGAATCCGAGGGCCGAGGGTGCGATTTCGCGGAACGGCGACGTAGTGTCGGTCGCGTGCGTCCATCGACACCCCGTGAAACGGCACCCTCTGGGACAACACTGGGCGAGTTGCGCAACAGCGGCCACGTCCAGCTTTCGGTGAAGGCCGAGATCCGCCGCAACCTGCTCGACCGGCTGCGATCCGGCGAGCCGCGCTTCCCCGGCATCCTCGGGTTCGACGACACCGTCCTCCCCCATCTGGAGCGCGCCCTGCTCGCCGGGCACGACCTGGTGCTGCTGGGCGAGCGCGGCCAGGGCAAGACGCGGCTGATCCGCACCCTGGCCGGGCTGCTGGACGAGTGGACCCCGGTGGTGGCCGGCTGCGAGATCAACGACCACCCGTACGCGCCGGTGTGCGTGCGCTGCCGCCGGCTCGCCGCCGAACTGGGCGACGGGCTGCCGGTGGAGTGGCTGCGCCGCGACGACCGGTACGGCGAGAAGCTCGCCACCCCCGACACGAGCGTCGGCGACCTCATCGGCGACGTCGACCCGATCAAGGTGGCGGAGGGCCGCACGCTCGGCGACCCGGAGACCGTGCACTTCGGGCTCGTCCCGCGCACCAACCGCGGCGTCTTCTCCATCAACGAGCTGCCCGACCTCGCCGAGCGCATCCAGGTCTCGCTGCTGAACGTGCTGGAGGAGCGGGACGTGCAGATCCGCGGCTACGCGCTGCGGCTGCCGCTGGACGTGCTGCTCGTCGCGTCCGCCAACCCCGAGGACTACACCAACCGCGGCCGCATCATCACCCCGCTGAAGGACCGCTTCGGCGCGGAGATCCGCACCCACTACCCGCTCGAACTGGACGCCGAGCTGGCGCTGATCCGGCAGGAGTCCGACTTCGCCGACCTCGCCGGGCTGCCCGCCGAGGTGCCCGAGCACCTGATCGAGGTGATCGGCCGGTTCACCCGGCTCGTCCGGGAGTCGACGGCGGTGGACGCCCGGTCCGGCGTGTCGGCGCGGTTCGCGCTCGCGGGCGCGGAGACCGTCGCGGCGGGCGCGGTGCGCCGCGCCGCGCTCACCGGCGAGGAGCACGCCGTCGCGCGGGTCTGCGACCTGCACGCGGTCGTGCCGTCGCTGATGGGCAAGGTGGAGTTCGAGGTCAGCGAGGAGGGCCGCGAGCAGGAGGTGCTGGAGCACCTGCTGCGCCGCGCGATCGCCGAGACCTACCGGCGGACGCTGGGTCCCGCCGACCTGACCGGGCTGCTCGACAAGTTCGACTCCGGCGAGCGCGTCGAGTCGGGCGAGCTGGTCCCGGCGAACGAGCTGCTGCGCCGCATCGGCCAGGTCCCCGGCCTCGCCAAGATCATGGAACGGCTCGGGCTGAGCGGGGAGTCCCCCGGGCAGGCCGCGGCCGCGCTGGAGTTCGCCCTGGAGGGGCTGTTCCTCACCCGGCGGCTGTCCAAGGACACCGCCGAGGGACGGTCCGACGGGACGGCCACCTACCGGACCTGACCGTCCGGATCTGAGGTCTCCACGCGTAAGGAGCTTCGATGAGCCGCTATCGCTACGGGGCCTACGAGGACGGGCCCGACCCGCTCGCCCCGCCGTACGACGTCCGCGACGCCCTCGACGCGATGGGCGACGCGGTGCTGGACGGCACCCGCCCCGACGACGCGCTGCGCGAGCTGCTGCGGCGCGGGCTGCCGAACGAAGGGAACCGGCCCCTGAATCTACGGGGCCTCGACGACATGCTGCGCCAGGTGCGGGAGCGGCGCCGCGCGCTGCGCGACCGGGGCCGCCTCGACGGCACGCTGGAGGAGGCGCGCGCGCTGCTCGACACGGCGATCGGGCAGGAGCGGGCCGAGCTGTTCCCCGACCCGAGCGACGACGCGCGGCTGCGCGAGGCCGAGCTGGACACGCTGCCGTCCGACACCTCGCAGGCGATCCGCCGGCTGTCGGACTACGACTGGCGGTCCGACGCGGCCCGCCGCACGTTCGAGCAGCTGAAGGACCTGCTGCGCCGCGAGGTCCTGGACGCGCAGTTCCAGGGCATGAAGCAGGCGCTGGAGAACCAGGACCCGGCCGCCATGGAGCGGGTCAAGGACATGATGGCCGCGCTCAACGAGATGCTGGAGCGGGACGCCCGCGGCGAGCACACCCAGGACGACTTCGACCAGTTCATGGAGCAGTACGGGGACATGTTCCCCGACGATCCGCAGAACCTGGAGGAACTGGTCGACTCGCTCGCCCGCCGCGCCGCCGCGATGGACCGGCTGCTCGCCTCGCTCAGCCCCGAGCAGCGCGCCGAGCTGGCCGGGCTGATGGAGCAGGCCATGCAGGACGCAGGCCTCGCGATGGAGATGACGCGGCTCGGTGATGCGCTGCGGTCCCGCCGTCCCGACCTCGGCTGGGGGCAGCCCGAGCAGATGACCGGCGACGACCCGCTCGGCATGGGCGACGCCACCACCGCGCTCGCGGAGCTGGCCGACCTCAGCGAGCTGGAGGCGGCCCTCGGGCAGGACTACCCGGGCGCGCGGCTCGACGACATCGACGAGAAGGCCGTCCGGCGGGCGCTCGGCCGGCAGGCCGTCGACGACCTCGACGCGCTGCGCCGCATCGAGAAGGAGCTGGAGCGGCAGGGCTACCTGCGCCGCAACCGCGGCAAGCTGGAGCTGACCCCGAAGGCGGTGCGGCGGCTCGGCGAGACCGCGCTGCGCCGGGTGTTCGCCCAGCTCACGTCCGGCCGGCAGGGCGACCACGACCAGCGCGACGCGGGCCAGGCCGGCGAGCTGACCGGGGCCAGCCGGGAATGGCGGTTCGGCGACGAGCAGCCCCTCGACGTCGTCCGGACGGTGAGCAACGCGATCCGCCGCAGCGCCATGGACGGCGCCGGCCTCGTCGCGCGCCCGTCGCTCGCGAAGGTCGTCGAGCCGAGCACCGCCGACGTCGTGCAGATCAACCGCGGCGTGCCGCGGCAGGGCGGCGCGGTGAGACTGGGCGTGGACGACTTCGAGGTGCAGGAGACCGAGCGGCGCACCGGCGCGGCCGTCTGCCTGCTGGTCGACCTGTCGTACTCGATGGTGCTGCGCGGGACGTGGGCGGTCGCCAAGCAGACCACGCTCGCCCTGCACACGCTCGTGACCAGCAAGTTCCCGCAGGACGCGATCGAGATCATCGGGTTCTCCAACTACGCGCGCACGCTGCACCCCGAGGAGATGGCCGGGCTCGACTGGGACATGGTGCAGGGCACCAACCTGCACCACGCGCTGATGATCGCCGGACGGCACCTGGACCGGCACCCCGACTTCGAGCCGATCGTGCTCGTCGTCACCGACGGGGAGCCGACCGCGCACCTGCGCCCGGACGGCCGCTCGCTGTTCGACTACCCGCCGTCCACCGAGACGCTCGTCCTCACCCTCGCCGAGGTCGACAAGATGACGCGGCGCGGCGCCACCATGAACTTCTTCATGCTGGCCGACGACCGGCGGCTCGTGTCGTTCGTGGAGGAGGTCGCGCGGCGCAACGGCGGCCGGGTCTTCGCGCCGGACGCCGAGCGGCTCGGCGAGTACGTCGTCAGCGACTACCTGAGAGTGCGCCGCGGCCGCCGCTGACCGCGGACAGGGGCTAGGGTCGGCGGCATGTCGACTTCCGATCGCATCCTGCTGATCCTGCACATCGGCTTCGCGATCTTCACGCTCGGGCCGCTGACCGCCGCGACCATGTCCACGCCCCGCTACATCCGCAAGCGGAACGTGGCCGTGGTGCGCTTCCTCAACTGGACCACCCGCGTCTACGGCCTCGGCGCGCTGGGCATCTTCCTGTTCGGGCTGGGCCTGGCCGAGGGGAACTTCGCGCAGGTGTGGCTGACGGTGTCGATGACGCTGTTCATCGTCGCGCTGGCGCTGCTGCTGATCGTCGAGCGCGACCAGCGGAAGGCCGCGCATCTGCTGGAGCTCGCGGCGGCCGAGGAGAAGCCCGCGGCGGTGGCCGTCCACCCGGACGCCGGTGAGGCCGGCGAGGCGGCGGACGGCGAAGCCGAGGCCGCGGAGAAGACCGAGGAGAAGACCACGGAGCAGGCCACCGCCGCGGGCGGGGTGGCGGAGGTGGAGCGCGGCCGGCTGGCCGCGCTCTCCGGCGTCATCGCGCTGCTCTGGCTGGTGATCCTGGTCCTGATGGTCTGGAACGGCTGAGCGGCGGCTACTCGGTCGATCCCGGCTTGAGGTTCTTCTTGAGCCAGCTCACGATCGTCGGGTAGGTGTGCTCGTCCTCCAGCAGCTGTGCGGCGTGCATGTGGCCCTCGACCGTCTTGACCGTGGCCTCGACGCCCGCGGCGCGCAGCGCGCCCGCCAGCCCGGTGCTCTGGGTGACCGGGACGAAGTCGCCGGTGGCGTGCATGAACAGCATCGGCGCGTCCCCCGGTGAGACGTGCGTGACGGTGCTGGCGTCGTCCAGCCTCGGCCAGCAGCCCTCGTCGCCGGTCTCGGTTCCGGTGCCGGTTCCGGTGCCCGCCTCGGTGCCGGTCTCGGTCCGGGCGCCGGGCACGCAGTTCATGAGGTCGACCACGGCCTGCCGAAGCTTGCGCTGGCTGGGCGTGGCGCCGGGCTTCGCGCCGTCGGTGTAGGCGAGGAAGGGGTTGTTGGGCGGCGACAGCGCGACCACGCCGCGGACCTGCCGGGTGCCCGTGCCGAGCGTGCCGAGCTGGGTGGCGAGCTGCCCGCCGGCGGACGAGCCGATCACGGCGACCCGCGACGCGTCGGCGTTCCACACCCGGGCGTGCTTCTTGATGAAGGCGAGCGCGGACATCGAGTCGTCCCGCTGCGCCGGCCAGTGCGCCTTCGGCGCGAGCCGGTAGTTCGCCGACATGACGACGAACCCCTCCTCGGTCAGCCGCCGCGCGAAGTACTTCCAGCCGCCGCCCTTGTCGCCCTGCAGCCAGTAGCCGCCGTGCAGGATCAGCACGACCGGGCGCGGCGTGGCCCGGGGCCCGCTGTCGCGCCAGTACGCGTCGATCTTCTGCGCGGCGGCCTTGCCGTAGGCGTAGGTGCGGAACTTCGGCAGCTCCGGGGTGACCATGACCGCCTGCGCGGTGACGGTGCCGTCGGGCTCGCCGTCCGGGGCGCCCTGCCCGTTCTCGGGCAGGGTCGTGGACGACGCCGACGGCGACTCCGTTCCGGGCGTCTCCGGCCCGCCGGACGGCCCGGTCGTTCCGGGACCGTCCGCCGGCGGCACCGCCGGGACGGTCGCGGACGGTGTCGGCGCCGGGGAGTTCGCGTGCGCTCCTCCCGGGAGCGCCACGGCGGAGACACACGTCGCGGCGAACGCCGCCCCACACACCAGTACTTTGCGCACCCTGGGGCCCCTCCTTTACGAACCTGGCGCGCTGAGTATAGATGTTTTGATCAAGTTGGGGCGGGAATGGTCAGCTAGTTCTCAGCTGAGCGCCTGCTCCAGGTCGCGCCGCAGGTCGGTCGCGTCCTCGATGCCGACGGACAGTCGCACCAGGTCACCGGGCACCTCCAGCGGCGATCCGGCGGCCGACGCGTGCGTCATCCGGCCCGGGTGCTCGATCAGCGACTCGACGCCGCCGAGCGACTCGCCGAGCGTGAACAGCTTCGTCCGCTCGCAGACGGCGACGGCGGCCTCCTCCGACTCCATCCGGAACGAGACCATGCCGCCGAACGCCTTCATCTGCTTGGCGGCGACGTCGTGGCCGGGGTGGCCGGGCAGCCCCGGGTAGAGCACCTCCCGGACGGCAGGGTGCCGCTCCAGCATCTCCACGATCCGCTCGGCGTTCGCGCAGTGCCGGTCCATCCGCACGCCGAGCGTCTTGATGCCGCGCAGCGTGAGCCAGGCGTCGAACGGCCCGGCGACGGCGCCCATCGCGTTCTGGTGGAACGCCAGCCGCTCGCCCAGCTCCGCGTCCGACACGATGAGCGCGCCGCCAACGACGTCGGAGTGCCCGCCGATGTACTTGGTGGTCGAGTGGACGACGGCGTCCGCGCCGAGTTCCAGCGGGCGCTGCAGGTACGGCGAGGCGAAGGTGTTGTCGACGGCGAGCAGTGCGCCCGCGTCGTGCGCGACCGCCGCGAGCGCGGCGATGTCGGCGATGCCGAGCAGCGGGTTCGTCGGCGTCTCCACCCAGATGATCTTCGTTTCGGGGCGGACCGCGGCCCGCACGGCGGCGATGTCGCCGAGCGGCACCGGATCGAACGTGACTCCCCACGGTTCGGCGACCTTCGCGAACAGCCGGTAGGTGCCGCCGTAGGCGTCGTTCGGGATGATCACGTGATCGCCGGGCTTGCAGACCGCGCGCAGCAGCGCGTCCTCGGCGGCGAGCCCGGACGCGAACGCCAGCCCGCGCACGCCGCTCTCTATCTCGGCCAGGCATACTTCCAGCGCGGTACGGGTCGGGTTGGCCGACCGGGAGTACTCATAGCCGCCGCGCAGGCCGCCGATACCGTCCTGCTTATAGGTGGAGACCTGGTAGATCGGCGTGACCACCGCGCCGGTCGCGGGGTCGGCCTCCTGCCCGGCGTGGATGGCCAGGGTCTCGAACCCGTGCTGAACCTCGTTGTCCATGGGTACGAGGCTATCCAGCGCTCGCCCCTCCTAGAGGAGGAGGTGCTCCCCCGGAGGTATCAGCCTTCATTTCGGCGCTCAGGGTGACCCCAAGGGCCCGCGCGATCTCTACCGTTTTAGAGGTATCCCAACGACCTTGATTAAGGAAGCCCCATGTTCGCTCGGCTCGCGCGCTTCGTCGTGAGACATCCGTGGTGGACGATCGTCGCCTGGCTCGTCGCGGCAGTCGTGATCATCGCCTTCTCCCCCAAGCTCACCACCGAGTCCGACCAGGGCGACTTCCTGCCCTCGAAGTACGAGTCGGTCCAGGCGATGCAGATCGCCGAGAAGGCGTATCCGCAGCAGGAGGACACCTCCTCGCTGATCGTCGTGAAGCGGTCCGACGGGCAGCCGCTGACGGCGCAGGACACCGCGAAGGTGACCGAGGCCGCCAAGTCGCTGAACGCCGACAAGCCGCCGTCGGTGCTGAACTTCGCGACCGGCCCGCAGGCCGTGGCGCCGAACAAGGCCGTCCAGGTGATCATGGTGCCGATGCAGGGCACCTCGATGGCCGACAGCGAGAAGCAGGGCGACGCGGTCAAGGAGATCCGCAAGGACCTGCCGGCGCTGCTCAAGGGCAGCGGCCTGGAGGCCAAGGTCGGCGGTGACGTGGCGAGCTTCGTCGACAACGAGGACTCCTTCAACCAGTCCTTCGAGATCGTCGGCATCGCCACCTTCGTGCTGATCATCGGCCTGATCCTGCTGATCTTCCGGGCCCCGCTGGCGGCGGTGCTGCCGATCGTCGTGATCACGGTGACGATGCAGGTCTCGATGGGCCTGATCGGCGTCGCCTCGAAGATCTTCGGCTTCTCCGGCGACGACAGTCTCAGCACCATCATCCTGATCGTGCTCTTCGGCATCGGCGCGGACTACTACCTGTTCCTGATGTTCCGGTTCCGGGAGCGGCTGCGGGCCGGCGACGACAAGAAGACCGCGATGATCACCGCGGTGGAGCGGGTCGGCGAGGTCATCTCCTCGGCCGCCGCCGCCATCGCCGTCACGTTCCTGGTGCTGCTGCTCGCGACGTTCGGCGTGTTCAGCGCCTGGGGCCCGTCCCTCGCCATCGCCGTCATCGTGATGGGCATCACCTCGCTGACGCTGATGCCCGCGCTCGTGTCGCTGCTCGGCACCGCCGTGTTCTGGCCGTCCAAGGCGTGGAAGAAGCAGCCGAAGGGCTCGATCTCCCAGGCCATCGGCCGGGGCGTCGGCAAGCGCCCGGCGGTCGCCGCCGCCGCGTCCGGCCTCGTGCTGGTCGTCCTCGCGCTCGGCGCGCTCGGGTTCAAGGCCGACTACGACTTCGCCGCCGGCTTCCCGCAGGACACCGAGTCCGCGCAGGCGACCAAGGACATGGAGAAGGGCTTCCCGCCCGGCCTGACCACCCCGGTGCAGGTGTACATCAAGTCCGACGGCGGGCAGCCGGTCACCGAGCAGCAGCTCGCGTCCTTCAGCCAGGCGGCCAAGACCGCGCCCGGCGTCGGCGCGGTGCAGCAGCCCGTCCCCGGCCAGGACAAGTCGGTGGCCCGGGTCGACCTGATCCTGAAGGAGAACCCCGCGTCCAACGAGGCGATCAGCCTGGTCAAGGACGAGCTGACGCCGGCCGTGCACAAGGCGGCGCCGGAGGGCACCCGCGCCTACGTCGGCGGCGCGACGGCGATCTTCGCCGACATCAACGCCGTCAACAACCGCGACCTGTCGGTGATCCTGCCGGTGGCGGCGGTGCTGATCGCGCTGATCCTGGCCCTGCTGCTGCGCTCGGTCGTCGCCCCGCTCTACCTGGTGGTGGCCGTCCTGCTGGGCTTCGCCGCGACGCTCGGCTCCGCGGTGTACGTCTTCCAGGACGGCATGGGCGAAGCCGGCGTCACCTTCCAGTTGCCGATCATCCTCTACCTGTTCGTGCTGGCCATCGGGACCGACTACAACATCCTGATGACGGCGCGGCTGCGCGAGGAGGCCAAGGAGGGGCACAGCCCGCGGGAGGCCGCCGCCCTGGCCGTCCACCACGGCGGCCCGACGGTCGCCGCGGCGGGCCTCATCCTGGCCGGCACGTTCTCGGTGATGATGCTCGCGCCGGTGTCGATGCTCCAGCAGATGGGCTTCTCCGTCGCGATCGGCATCGCGCTGTCGGCCTTCGTCATGTCGATGTTCCTCGTTCCGGGCATCACCGCGATGCTGGGCCACAAGGCCTGGTGGCCGGGGCACGGCGACGAGCCGAAGAAGGCGCCGGTCGGCCCCGCCGACACGCGCGAGGACTACGTCCCGTCCGGGTTCCGCCAGTAGGAGCCCCCTAGAACGTCGGGTTGCGGAGCCCGGCCCGAAACGCCGCCCACCGGCCGGCTCCGCAACCCGGCACCGCAAAAGCGGAGCGCCCGGAGATCACCGAGATCTCCGGGCGCTCCGTGCGTTGCCGGTCAGCCGGTGGACGCGGCCAGGAAGGACAGGAGGTCCTGGCGGGTGACGAGGCCCTTGGGCTTGCCGTCCACGAGGACGACCGCCGCGCCGGACTTCTCCAGCACGCCGACGGCCTTGGACACCGGCTCGCCGTAGCCGAGCGTCGGCAGCGGCGGCGACATGTGCAGCTCGACCGGCTCGGACATCTTGGCCTCGCCCTTCACCATGACGTCCAGCAGGTCCGTCTCACCGACCGAGCCGACCACCTCGGCCGCCATGACCGGCGGCTCCTCCTTCATCACCGGGACCTGCGACACCTCGTACTCGCGCATGATCGCGATCGCGGTCTGCACGGTCTCGTGCGGGTGGACGTGCACGAACTCCGGCAGCGTGCCGCCCTTGCGGGTGAGCACCTCGCCGACCCGCGCCTCCTCGCTGTGCGGGGTGAGGAAGCCGTAGTCCGCCATCCAGCCGTCGTTGAAGATCTTGCCGAGGTAGCCGCGGCCGCCGTCCGGCAGCAGCACCACGATCACCGCGTCCGGGCCGGCCTTCTCCGCGACGCGCAGCGCGGCGACCACGGCCATCCCGCAGGACCCGCCGACGAGCAGCGCCTCCTCGCGGGCGAGCCGCCGCGTCATGGTGAAGGAGTCCTTGTCGGACACCGCGACGACGTCGTCGCAGATCTCCCGGTCGTAGGTCTCGGGCCAGATGTCCTCGCCGACGCCCTCGGTCAGGTAGGGACGCCCCGAGCCGCCCGAGTACACCGAGCCCTCCGGGTCGGCGCCGATGATCCGCACCCGTCCGCCGGACACCTCCTTGAGGTACCGGCCGGTGCCGCTGATGGTGCCGCCGGTGCCGATGCCCGCGACGAAGTGCGTGATGCGGCCCTCGGTCTGCTCCCACAGCTCCGGGCCGGTCGTCTCGTAGTGCGACCGCGGGTTCTGCGGGTTGGTGTACTGGTTCGGCTTCCACGCGCCGGGGATCTCGGCGGCGAGCCGGTCCGACACCGAGTAGTAGGAGTCGGGGTGCTCGGGGTTGACCGCCGTCGGGCAGACGACGACCTCGGCGCCGTACGCGCGCAGCACGTCGATCTTGTCCTTGCCGACCTTGTCGGGGCAGACGAAGACGCAGCGGTAGCCGCGCTCCTGCGCGACGATCGCGAGCCCCACCCCGGTGTTGCCGGACGTCGGCTCGACGATCGTGCCGCCCGGCCGCAGCGCGCCGGACTGCTCCGCCGCGTCGATCATGCGGACCGCGATCCGGTCCTTCACCGACCCGCCGGGGTTGAAGTACTCCACCTTGGCGAGCACCTGCGGCCGCAGGCCCCCGGTCACCTTGCGCATCCGAACGAGGGGGGTGTTGCCCATCAGTTCGACGAGCGAGTCGTGTACGTGCACCGCGACTTCCTTGTCGGTTCAGTGTTGATCTGAGCATCGCGTCCCCGATCGGCCGCCGGTACGGCGGCGGATCGGGTGCGGCTCCGGAAGGTTTCCCGTTTCCGACGTTAGCCGACAACGACCGGCCAGGCATCAAAGCACCTTCGCGCGGGTAGAAAGATAATCACGGAGGGTCAGCACAGCATGTTGAGAGCATTTACCGCGCGCCGGATCGCGGCCGCCGCCGCCTACGGGGGCGGCGGCATCACCGCGATCGGCGGCGTCACCTTCGGCCTCATCGTCGTGGAGGCGCGGCTCGCCCGCAGGATCATCCAGGCGACGCCCTACGGCGACCCGCCCGTGGCCGACGGCCTCTACGGCGAGCGGTTCGGCGGCGCGCCGCTGTCGCTGGTCATGCTCGGCGACTCGACCGCGGCCGGCCTCGGCGTGCACACGCCGGAGGAGACGCCCGCCGCCCGCCTCGCCACCGGGCTCGCCGAGACCGCCGGACGTCCCATCCGGCTGACGAACGTGGCCCGCTCCGGTTCCCGCTCGCAGGCCCTCGGCGAACAGGTCGAGCACGCGCTGCAGACGCGTCCCGACATCGCCGTCATCATGATCGGCGCGAACGACGTGACCGGCCGGGTCTCCCCCGCCGAGTCCGTCCGGCACCTCGCGGACGCGGTCGGCCGGCTGCGCGCCGCGGGCGGCGAGGTGGTCGTCGGCACCTGCCCCGACCTCGGCTCGGTGAAGCCGCTGATGCAGCCGCTGCGCTGGTTCGCGCGGCGCGCCTGCCGCCAGCTCGCCGCCGCCCAGATGATCGCCGTCGTCGAGCACGGCGCCCGCTCGGTCTCCCTCGGCGACCTGCTCGGCCGCGAGTTCGCCGCCGACCCGCTGTCGATGTTCAGCGAGGACCGCTACCACCCGTCCGCCCGCGGCTACGCCGCCGCGGCCACCGCCGTCCTCCCGTCCATGGCGGCCGCACTGGGCCTGGAACCCGACCTCCCCACCGAAACCGCCCGCCCCGTCTCCCGCGCCGCCGCCGAGGCCGCCGAACGCGCCGGCACCGAGGTCAGCGGCGCCTCCGTGGCCGGCACCGAACGCGGCCCCCGAGGCCGCTGGGCCACCCTGCGCTACCCCCTGCAACACCCCTGGCGCCAAGCCCTGGGACGTCCCCTGTCCACCGGCCTCGCAGCAATCACCGCAATCACCCCCACCCGCCTGCGGACCCGCCGCACCCGCCGCCCCGCAACCGAAACCAGCGCCTGACCGCGCAGCGAGACCGTCCGCCCTTGCCGCAGGAACCTCGGCCACGCCCCGACCTGAGGCATGGCGTCTTTGGCCCCAGCCACCACCGACCTCAGCCATGACGTCCTTAACCCCAGCCGCGCAACGGCCTCAACGTTGCGATCGCGTCCGAAGGCAGGTTCGAGCTTGCGAGAACCTGATCGCGCAGCGAGCCGCTAGGCGAGCCGGAGCGATGCAGCGATCGCCGCTTTGCCCGCCGAAGGAAGGCGCTCCAGCGCCTGACGCCAAGGGCAAAGCAATGGGTAGGGCGGCCGTCATCGGGGAATCGGGACTACGCGCAGGTCAGTAAGTCAGCACTTATTAGACTCGCCGTCGATAAAGCCGGGGGGTCGGCGTGTACGGCGACGGCGCCAGCCGTTAGATTGGCCAGGTGACCGGTGAGTAAGTTGACATTCGGCCGCCTGAGACAGGAGACCCGCCATGCCCGAAGCAGTCATCGTCGCGACCGCGCGCTCGCCCATCGGCCGCGCGTTCAAGGGTTCGCTCAAGGACATCCGGCCCGATGACCTCACCGCCCAGATGATCACCGCCGCGATGGCGAAGGTCCCGCAGCTCGGCCCGGACCAGATCGACGACCTGCTGCTCGGCTGCGGGCTGCCCGGCGGTGAGCAGGGCTACAACATGGCCCGCGTCGTGTCCGTCCTGCTGGGCTGGGACAACGTGCCCGGCGCCACGATCACGCGGTACTGCTCGTCCTCGCTGCAGACGACCCGGATGGCGCTGCACGCGATCAGGGCGGGCGAGGCCGACGTGATCGTCTCGGCGGGCGTCGAGACCGTCAGCCGGTTCGCCAAGGGCAGCAGTGACGGGCTGCCCGACACGCAGAACCCGCTGTTCGCCGACGCGCAGGCCCGCACCGCGCAGGCGGGCGAGGGCGGCGCCCCCGTCTGGCACGACCCGCGCGAGGACGACCGGCTGCCCGACATCTACATCGCGATGGGGCAGACCGCCGAGAACGTCGCCGGGATGCGCGGCGTGTCCCGCCAGGCGCAGGACGAGTTCGGCGTCCGCTCGCAGAACCTCGCCGAGAAAGCCCTGGCGAATGGGTTCTGGGAGAAGGACATCACCCCGGTGACGCTGCCGGACGGCTCGGTCGTGGCCAAGGACGACGGCCCGCGTCCCGGCACCACCTACGAGAAGGTGTCGCAGCTCCAGCCGGTGTTCCGGCCGGACGGGACGGTCACCGCGGGCAACTGCTGCCCGCTGAACGACGGCGCCGCCGCGGTCGTCGTCATGAGCGACACGAAGGCGGCCGAGCTGGGCATCACCCCGCTGGCCCGGATCGTGTCGACCGGCGTCACCGGCCTGTCCCCGGAGATCATGGGCCTCGGCCCGGTGGACGCGTCCCGCAAGGCCCTCGCCAAGGCCGGCATGACGATCGGCGACATCGACCTCGTGGAGATCAACGAGGCGTTCGCGGCGCAGGTGCTGCCGTCCGCCGAGGACCTCGGCATCGACCACGACAAGCTGAACGTCAACGGCGGCGCGATCGCGGTCGGCCACCCGTTCGGCATGACGGGCGCCCGCATCACCTCGACCCTCCTCAACGGGCTGAAGTTCCACGACAAGCAGTTCGGCCTGGAGACGATGTGCGTGGGCGGCGGCCAGGGCATGGCGATGGTCCTGGAGCGCCTCTCCTGACGCACCACTCGCAGTGAAATTCGCGCGGTGGCCCGCGCGGAGGGCCCGTCCGGGCCGACCGCCGGGCCACCTGCGCGTTTCCGGGGAATATCCCCGTTACAAATGATCTACGTTACGCAAAAGATAGGTCCCCGTTAGGGGCTTGTCACATGCGCGGAGGTGTTGCAGAGTCAGCAGGAAGAGCCCCGCGACCTGGAGGTGCCAATTGTCACTGAACCACTCGCCGGAGACGCACAGCAAGCTGATCGCCCGCATTCCGCAAGTCACAGGACGTGACATCCCCGAGTGGTTCACCGCCATCGAGAACGGCCCCTCGTTCACCCGCTGCGAGGAACGCAGCACCTGGCTGGCCGAGGAGCACAACCTCTCGCACGGCTACGCCACGGCCCTGGTGCGCGAGCACGAGCGCACCCGCCGTCTGCGCCACTACTGAAGCGGCGCCCCAGAACTCCATACGGACCCGGTGGGATCCCGCCAGCGGATGCCCCCGCCGTCGTGCCGCTGTGTCGCCACGACTCTGGCGCAGAGATCCCACGCGGATCAGCCCCGCACCCCCAGGGCGCGGGGCTGATCACTGTCGCGGCTAGTCGCGTCCGCTGAAGTAGCTGAGCAGCCGGAGGATCTCCAGGTAGATCCACACGAGGCTCAGCACCAGCCCGAACGCGCAGTACCAGGCGAACTTCTCCGGCGCCCCGTGCCGGACGCCCTGCTCGACGGCGTCGAAGTCCAGCAGCAGGAAGAAGCAGCCGACGAGGATCGCGACGACGCTGAAGATGTAGGCGAGCGGGCTGCCGGGGTCGCGGATGCCGATGCCCTGGTCGCCGCCGAACAGGTGCACCAGCATGTTGATGAGCATCAGCCCGATGAGCGCGGCACCTGCGGCGATGACGAACTTGGCGAACTTCGGCGTGACCCGCACGATGCGCAGCGCGTAGACGGCGAGGGTGGCGCCGAACGCCAGCGCGGTGCCGACCACGGCCTGGAAGACCACGCCGTGGTACAGGTCGTTGTAGGCGTGGCTGATGATGCCGACGACGATCCCGTAGACGGCCGCGAACGCCAGCACCAGGGGCGCGTTCGCCTTGCGGCCGAACGTGATGAACGCCCAGATCCCGATCTCGGCGATGAGCGCGACGATCAGCACGGGCGCGGCCATCTCGACGGGCACCAGCACCCACGAGAGCGCCGCCGTGAGCACCAGCACGGCGAGCGTCATGAACCCGCGGACGACGACGTCGTCCATGGTCATCGGCCGGGTGGCCGGCGGCGCGTACCCGGGGGCGGGCGCCCCGTAGCCCGCAGCACCATACGGCTGCGTTCCGTAACCGGGTGCGCCGTAGGCCGCACCTCCGGCCCGCTGGTCGAAGGCGTTCCCCCGGAACGCGGGGTTTCTACTCTCCATCAGAGACTCCACTTTCGGCCGACGTGGCCCTCCAGTGTAAACGCGAAACCCCCGCATGATCAGCCCAGATCCACCTGGCAACCAGCGAGATGAGGGAAGGGCCTGTGCCCGCGTCCCCGCGGAGGCTTCGCCCCCCGCGGGGACGCGTTGCACGTACCCGCTCAGCGCAACCCCGCGCAGGCGAGGGCGAAGCCCTCGCATCGGGGGTTCCAGGGGGTCGCCCCCCTGGGCTAACACTGAAGCGACCGCGAAGGCGATCGAAGATCGACGAGTACGCGTGCCCCTGGTCGGACTCGAACCGACACAATGGCTCTTTTAGGGAGCCTGCCTCTGCCATTGGGCTACAGGGGCGGCGTCATCATATCGAGTCAGGGGCGGGCGGCGGCGCGTCCTTTCCCGGGGGTGCGGGACTCGGCCGGGTCCGGCCAGTTCCACAGGCCCAGTCAAGACGGGTCGAAGGCCCGCGGCGCGGGCCTTCGGCGCCCGGCCCCGGCCCGGCGGACGGGGTCAGGCGGTCACGTTCTCCCTGCTCCGTCCGGCGGCGAGTTCGAATTCCTGGCGCGGCCGTTCCAGTTCGGCCAGGGAGATGATTTCGCGTTGGAAGAAGAACGCGAGCGTCCAGTCCATGGTGATGCGGAACTTGCGGTTGAGGGTGGGCATCCGCGACAGGTGGTAGGTGCGGTGCATGAACCATGCGGGGAGCCCGCGCAACTGGATCCCGTAGGCGTTGGCGACGCCTTTGTGCAGGCCGAGGCTGGCGACGGAGCCGACGTAGGCGTGCTCGTACGGTTTCCTGGGCTTGCCGTGCAGGTCGGCCACGATGTTGTCGGCGAGGCGGCGGGCCTGCCGGACGGCGTGCTGGGCGTTGGGCGCGGTGAATTCGCCCTTTCCGCTGAGGTCGGGGACGGCGGCGTTGTCACCGGCGGTGTACACGCCCTGGAGTCCTTCGACGGTCAGGTCGGCGGTGGCCTTGAGGCGCCCCTTGTCGTCGAGCGGCAGGTCGCTCTCCTTGAGGAGGGGGTGCGGTTTCACGCCGGCGGTCCAGACGAGGGTGCCGGCGTCGAACTCTTCGCCGTCGCTGAGCACGATGTGCCGCTTCTCCGCGGATTTCAGCAGCGTCTTCAGCTTGACCTCGATGCCGCGGCGGCGCAGGGCGTCGGCGGTCCAGCGGCCCATCTCGGGGCCCACTTCGGGCAGGATCCGGTCGGTCGCCTCGACCATCATCCAGCGCATTTCGCTCTCGTCGATGGTGGGGAACCATTTGCAGGCGTCCCGCGCCATGTCCTCCAGTTCGCCGATGGCTTCGATCCCGGCGAATCCGGCTCCGACGAACACGAACGTCAGCGCCCGCTTCCTGACCTGTTCGTCGCCGGGGTTGGACGCGGCGATGTCGAGCTGGTGCAGGACGTGGTTGCGGAGGAAGATCGCCTCTTCGATGGTCTTGAAGCCGATCCCGCATTCGGCGAGCCCGGGAATGGGCAGCGTCTTGGAGATCGAGCCCGCCGCGACGACGAGCACGTCGTAGTCGATGTCGCGTTCGGCGACGCCGTCGGTGCGGGTTCCGGCCGGGCAGATGGTGACCTTCTTGGACGCGTGGTCGATCCGCGTCGCGTATCCGTTCACGATCCGGCAGCGTCCCAGCACCTTGCGCAGCGGCGCGACGACGTGCCGGGGCTCCAGGTTTCCCGCGGCCGCCTCGGGAAGGAATGGTTGATAGGTCATGTAGGACTGGGGATCGATGACGGTGATGCCGACCTCGCCGCGGCGCAGCTCCCGGCGGAGCTTCTTCTGCAGGCGCAGGGCCGTGTACATGCCGACGTATCCGCCGCCGACGACAACGATCTGCTTCGCGGACCCCCCGCCGTGCCCCGAGGCGGTCCGGGGACCGCTCGTCCGAACTGTTGTAGATGGCATGTCGGAGGCGATACCCGCATGCCCCGGTTGCGAACTTCATGGCCTGATCCGGCATCTCACGGGATGTACCACCAGAAAGAAGACGGTGGGGCCAGGGCCGGACGGGGGCGCCAAGCGGCCGCGGGCGGTGGACCGGGTCAGGGGCCGGTCACCACGGTCCCGGCCGCTTGGCCAAGGCCCTGCCCCGCCGTCGCTCTCATTCACCGGGGGTCACCATGCAACGACTCATCTGGGGGACGATCGCCACCGCCGCCATCACCACCGCGCTCGCCGGATGCGGATCCAGCTCCAACGTGGGCAACGCATCGTCCAGCGGCAGCACGGCGCCGACGCCGACGAGTACGTCCAGCACGTCCACCGCCCCTAGCCCAGGGGGTGGAACACCGGGAAGCGGCGGCGGGACGGCCGGCGCGAACGGTTCCAACGCGGGTGGACGCCCGCACTGCACCAGCGGGATGCTCAACGCCCGCCTCACCGACCTCGGCGCCGCGGCCGGCAACCGCTACGCGACGCTCGTCCTGACGAACAAGTCCGGCAAGCACTGCACGACCGGCGGCTGGTCGGGGCTGCAACTGGCCGGCGCGGACGGGACGATCGCGACGAAGGTCATCCGCGAGGGCACCGCGCACACGATCACGATCTACAACGGCGGCCACGCCTATGAGCGGCTGCACTGGGCGGTCGTCCCCGCCGGGGACGAGACGGACGGCACCAACTGCGAGCCCGAGCCGACCACGCTCAAGGTGATCCCGCCGAACAACACCGAGCAAATCGCCGCGACCTGGACCTACGGGCCGGTCTGCCAGCACGGCCAGATCCGCCTCACCCCCGTCACGACGAACCCGGAGCCCCGCTAGCCGGCCCGGCCGGCGTTTGCGGGCAGCGCGCTAGCGGTAGTCGCGGGCGCGGGCCAGGACCGTGTCCAGCATCTCCTCGGTGACCCGGCCGGTGAAGGTGTTCTGCTGGCTCGGGTGGTAGCAGCCCAGCAGCAGGACAGGGTCGCGCCGGGCCGCCGAGGGGGGCGGCACCAGTTCCGCCTCCGCGCCGTGGCCGAACTTCGGCCGCGGCCGGGGCACCTCGTATCCGGCCTGCTTGAGCGCCGGCCACACGCCCTGCCAGGCGAACCCGCCGAGGCACACGACGCAGCGGACGCTCGGCGCGACCATTTCGACCTCGCGTGCCAGCCACGGCAGGCACGTCGTGCGCTCCAGTGGCGTCGGCTTGTTGTCGGGCGGCGCGCAGCGGACGGTCGCCGCCATCCGCGCGCCGATGAGCCGCTGCCCGTCGCCCGCATGGACGCTGGTCGGCTGCGACGCCAGCCCCACCCGGTACAGGGACGCGAACAGCCAGTCGCCCGACCGGTCGCCGGTGAAGATGCGCCCGGTGCGGTTGCCGCCGTGCGCGGCCGGGGCCAGCCCGACGATCAGGATGCGCGGCTCCGGGTCGCCCCAGCCGGCGATGGGACGGCCCCAGTACTCCTCGTCCGCGAAGGCGCGGCGCCGCTGCACCGCGACCTTCTCCCGCCACGCCACGAGCCGATCGCAGGCGCGGCACACCGACTGGCGGGCGCACAGCTCGTCCAGGCCGGGCGCCTTCGCGGCCAGCTCGACGACCTCGCCGGTGCCGTGGGCGACGGGGGTGTCGGGTGTCGCGGGGTCCTCCGGCCACCCGGACCCGGGCGGCACGAAGGGGGCGTTGGCGGTCGGCATACCATCGATCGTCCCACGCCGTGCCAGCTCGCACGGCGGTGGCCGGGTTCCGCCCATGACGGGTGCGGAGCGTGCCCGATCGGTACGATGCGTTCGCCGGTCGGGGAGGACGGATGTCCGGCGCCGCCATCGTGCGAAGCGGGAGGCAGGAGTGTCGCAACCGGGCTGGTACCCCGATCCGTACGGCACCGGGAGCCTGCGCTGGTGGGACGGGCGGAACTGGACCGAGCGCCTCAACCCCGAACCGGACCGGCCGCCCCGGCTGCCGCCGCGGCAGCAGCAGCGCCGCGAGCCCGCCCGGGAGGAGCCCGCGACCACCTACGCCGCGCCGCACGCGCAGCCGACCTGGGACCGCGCCCCGTCCGTCCCGGCACTGGACGTGACCGTGCGCGGCATGCACCTGTACGCAGACGACACGGTCATCGCCTACGGGAACGGGTCGCTCACCTGGCCGCGGGTGGAGTGGGTGGCGTACTGGGCGGCGGAGCGCCCGGCCGGTTCCGGCCACGCCGGCACGCAGTGGATCTTCCAGGCGGGCCGGTTCCCGTTCCGCGGCGGCCCGCGCGTCGAGGTGGTGATCGAGCCGGACGCCGTGCCGGGCCGGGACGCCGAGCCCGAGACCGTCTGGGGGCGGCTGATCCAGCTCTGCCAGGAGCACGCCGAGCAGCGGCTGGTTGCGGAGCTGGCGCAGCGCGTCCGGGCCGGCGAGTCGGTCGACGTCGCCTACGGCCTCACCGTCCATCCGGGCGGCGTGCGCGGCAACCGGGTGTCGCTGAGCTGGTCGTCGATCTCCGGCGCGACCGTCGACCGGGGCCGGGTGTGGATCCAGCAGGCCAGCAGCAGCTCGCCGATCCTCTACGTCCCGCAGCAGAATCCGAACGCGGTGCTGATCCCGGCGCTGCTGGCGCGGCTCAAGGGCTGAGGGGTCAGAGCAGCGACCAGGCGATGCCGTCCAGGATGTCGTGCTCGCTGACGACGACGGCGCCGAACCCGTACTCGCGCATGATCCGGTCCAGGATCAGCGCGCCCGCGCCGATCACGTCGACGCGGCCCGGGTGCATGACGCCGATCCCGGCGCGCTCGGCGCGGGTGGCGTGCAGCAGCCGGCGCGTCACGTCGTGCACCTGGGTGGCGGTGATCCGCGACAGGTGGATGCGGGACGGGTCGTACTCCGGCAGGTCGAGCGCGATCCCGGCGACCGTGGTGACCGAGCCGGCGAGGCCGACGAGCGTGCGCGCCTCGTCCACCGGGACCCGTTCCCGGACGGTGGCGAGCGCGGCGTCGATGTCGGCGGCGGCGTTCGAGATCTGCTGCGGCGACGGCGGGTCGTCCTTGAGGTGCCGCTCGGTCATCCGCACGCAGCCGATGTCGATCGAGCGGGCCGCGTCGGCCGCGGAGCTGCCGAGGACGAACTCGGTGGAGCCGCCGCCGATGTCGACCACCAGGTAGGGGCGGGCGGGGCGCAGCTCGGCGAGTTCGCGGGTGGCGCCCATGAACGACAGCTCGGCCTCCTCGTCCCCGCTGATCACCTCGGGGACGACGCCGAAGATGTCGACGACGCCGCGGACGAAGTCATTCCGGTTGGCGGCGTCGCGGGTGGCGCTGGTCGCCACCACCCGGGTCTTGATCGGGCCGTGCCCGGCGCCGCTGCCGTGCCGCTCGATCAGCTCGGCGTAGCCGCGCATCGCGGTGAACGTGCGCTCCAGTGCGGCGGGCGCGAGCCGGCCGGTCTCGTCGACGCCCTCGCCGAGCCGGACGATCTCCATCCGGCGCTCGACGTCGGTCAGCCGGCCGCCGCCCGCGCCGGGCTCGATGTCGGCGATCAGCAGGCGGACCGAGTTCGTCCCGCAGTCGATGGCCGCGACCCGTGTCACTCGTCCTCCCCCGGTTCGGGCTCGGCGCGCACGCAGGGCCCGGATCGCCACCATTCGGGCAGCGCTTCCAGCGCCTCCCGGCCGAACGGGTTCACGCCGGGCACCGCCATCTCGTGCGCGATGAGGGCGTGCAGGCATTTCACGCGCTCGGGCATGCCCCCCGCGCTCTGCATGCCGGCCGGCAGCGGTTCGACGCCCTCGTCGCGGGCGGCCTCGTCGCGGCGGCGCAGGTAGTCCTCGTGTGCGGCGGCGTACTTCTCTCGCAGGGACGGATCGTCGGCGAGCCTGGCCTGCATGTCCCGCATGATGCCGCTGCCCTCCAGGGTTCCGATGGCCGAGGCGGCCTTCGGGCACGTCAAGTAGAACAGCGTCGGGAACGGGGTGCCGTCCGGCAGCCGCGGCGCGGTCTCGATCACCGCGGGCCGCCCGCACGGGCAGCGGCTCGCCACCGCGCGGACCCCGCGCGGCTCCCGCCCCAGCTGGGCCGCGACCGCGGCCGTGTCACCTGCTTCGATCATCTGTCCCCACCCGCGAATCAGCCCCGCGAATCAGCGCGGCCGGTCGGCGGCCTCCACCGATCGCCACAGCGTCTCGTACCAGGGCGGCCTGCTCGGTGGCCCGCCCCGCTGCGCCTCCCGGCCCTCTCCCCCGCTGCCGTCCAGCACGACGTAGCACTTTACGTCAGGACGGCAGTAGTGCAGCCGTCGCGTGGCCTCACGCTCAATGTACGACTTATCACCCAATTGTTGCTTACGTTGGACGAGTTCCTCGACCTGCCGGCGGGCCAGCGCCTCCTTGTGCCGCAGATCGGCGATCTCCTTGCGCTGGGCGATGTACTCGCGGACGGGGTAGGCGAGGCTCAGCGCGATCGCGCACACCACGACCGCGAGGATGGCGGCGCGGCTGGTCAGCGCCGGATTGCCGCGACGGCCCCCGGCCCCGGGCTCATCGTCGTCGCTCTCGTCGGCCGTGCGGTCGTCATCCTGCGCCATGGCGTCCCCTGCCTCCGGCTCGGCCGCCCGGGACCCGGCGGGACGCACGCTCGACCGCCGGGTCCCGGGCCCCTGCTCAACCCCGCGCGTCGAAGCGCGGGAACGCGGCGGCGCCGGCGTAGCGCGCGGCGTCGTCCAGCAGCTCCTCGATGCGCAGCAGCTGGTTGTACTTGGCGACGCGGTCGCTGCGGGCCGGGGCGCCGGTCTTGATCTGGCCGCAGTTGGTGGCGACGGCCAGGTCGGCGATCGTGGTGTCCTCGGTCTCGCCGGACCGGTGGCTCATCATGCACTTGAAGCCGCTGGTCTGCGCGAGCGAGACGGCGTCGAGGGTCTCGCTGAGCGTGCCGATCTGGTTGACCTTCACCAGCAGCGCGTTGGCGGCGCCGGACTTGACGCCGCGGGCGAGCCGCTCGGGGTTGGTGACGAACAGGTCGTCGCCGACGATCTGGACGCGGTCGCCGACCGCGGCGGTGAGGCCCTCCCAGCCGGCCCAGTCCTCCTCGTCGAGCGGGTCCTCGATGGAGATGAGCGGGTAGTTGCCGAGCAGCTCGCCGTAGTAGGCGGCCATGTCGTCGGAGGACCGCTTGGTGCCCTCGAACGCGTACTGGCCGTCGGCGTGGAACTCGGACGCGGCGACGTCCATGGCGAGCGCGATGTCGCGGCCGGGGGTGAAGCCGGCCTTGCCGATCGCCTCCACGATCAGGTCGAGCGCGTCACGGTTGGACGGCAGGTCGGGGGCGAAGCCGCCCTCGTCGCCGAGGCCGGTGTTCAGGCCGCGCGACTTCAGCACCGACTTCAGCGCGTGGTAGGTCTCGGCGCCCCAGCGCAGCGCCTCGGCGAAGGTGGCCGCGCCGATCGGCGCGATCATGAACTCCTGGATGTCGACGTTGCTGTCGGCGTGCGCGCCGCCGTTCAGGATGTTCATCATCGGGACGGGCAGCAGGTGCGCGTTCGGCCCGCCCACGTAGCGGAACAGCGGGAGGCCGGCGGAGTCGGCGGCGGCCTTGGCGACCGCGAGGCTGACGCCGAGGATGGCGTTGGCGCCGAGCGCGGACTTGGCCGGGGTGCCGTCCAGGTCGATGAGCAGCTGGTCGATCAGCCGCTGGTCGGACGCCGGGTAGCCGACGAGCTTCTCGTCGATGGTGTCGTTGACGGCCTTGACCGCGTTGCGGACGCCCTTGCCGCCGTAGCGCTCCCCGCCGTCGCGCAGCTCCACGGCCTCGAACTGGCCGGTGGACGCGCCGCTCGGCACGGCGGCGTGCGCCTCGGTCCCATCGGCGAGCAGGACCTCGACCTCGACGGTCGGATTGCCGCGGGAGTCAAGGATCTCCCGGGCGAGTACGGCCTCGATCGACGACACGGGGAACCCCCTGAGGATGCGGATTGTCTGGTGCGGTCACCGAGCCTATCCGCGCGGCCCCCGCCCGGACCAACGGGCTCGCCGGTCCCATATCGGACCAGCCGCGACGAACCCGTGCCGAGCAGGGGACTTGACGCGAGCCTTGCCCACCCTATCTACTATTCAGGTCTATCCGACTTGATTGGTAGGAAAAAGGGACAATGCTTCGTGGACTCTCCGGGCGCATCACCGCGGCGGCGCTGGCCGCCCTGGTCACGGCGGGCGCGCTCGGCGCCTGCGGCGACGACGGCGGCGGGTCCGCGGCGGACGCGCCGCTCAGACTCGGCTTCTTCCCCAACATCACGCACGCCACCGCCCTGGTCGGCGTCGAGAAGGGGATCTTCGCCGAGCATCTCGGCACGGCACCCAAGACGGCGACGTTCAACGCGGGTCCCGCCGCCGTCGAGGCGCTGTTCTCCGGCGCGATCGACGCGACGTTCGTCGGGCCCAACCCGTCCATCAACGCCTGGTCGAAGTCGCACGGCAAGGCGGTGCACATCATCTCCGGCGCGGCCTCCGGCGGCGTCTCGCTCGTGGTGAAGCCGGGGATCAAGGGCGTCCAGGACCTGCGCGGCAAGAAGATCGCGACCCCGCAGCTCGGCAACACGCAGGACGTGGCGCTGCGGTACTGGCTCAAGCAGAACGGCCTGGCCGCGAACAAGGACGGCAGCGGCGACGTGAAGGTAGTCCCGCAGGAGAACGCGCAGACGCTGCAGACGTTCGCGCAGGGCGACATCGACGGCGCCTGGGTCCCCGAGCCGTACGCGTCCCGGCTGATCCTGGAGAGCAAGGGCAAGAAGCTGCTGGACGAGAAGTCGCTGTGGCCCGGCGGCAAGTTCGTCATCACGAACGTGCTGGTCAGCCAGGAGTACGAGAAGAAGCACCCGGACCGGGTGAAGAAGCTGCTCCAGGGCGTCGTCGAGGCGACCGACTACATCAACCGGAACAGGGCGGACGCCCAGAAGGTCACCAACGACGCGCTGACGAAGCTGAGCGGCAAGCCCCTCAAGCAGGACGTGCTGGACGCGGCGTTCAAGGAGATCGACTTCACCACCGACCCCGTCGCCTCCTCGCTGACCGCCGGCGCCGCGCACGCGCAGGAGATCGGCCTGCTGGAGAAGACCGACCTGGACGGCGTCTACCACCTCGCGCCGCTCAACGACGTCCTCAAGGCGGGCGGGAAGGCACAGGTCAGCGACCGATGACGGCGACGGCGGTCCGGCTCGACGCGGTCTCCAAGGCGTTCGGGACGGGCCGGTCGGCGCTCCTCGCGCTCGACCGGGTCTCCCTGGACGTCGCGCCGGGCGAGTTCGTATGCCTGCTCGGCGCGTCCGGCTGCGGGAAGAGCACGCTGCTGAACCTGGTCGCCGACCTCGACGCGCCGAGCGCCGGGACGATCGACACGGCGGGTGCACGGGTCGCGCTCATGTTCCAGGAGCCCGCGCTGTTCCCGTGGCTGACGGTGACGGGCAACCTGGAACTCGCCCTCAAGATGCGCGGCGTGCCGCGCGCGGAGCGGCGCGGGCGGGCGGCGGAGCTGCTCGCGTCGGTGCACCTCGGCGACTTCGCGCGCAGGCGCCCGCACCAGCTGTCCGGCGGCATGCGGCAGCGCGTCCCGCTCGCCCGCGCGCTCGCGCTGACCGACGGCGCGGGCCCGGACCGCACCGTCCTGCTGATGGACGAGCCGTTCGGCGCCCCTCGACGCCATGACCCGCGACCTCCTCCACGACGAGGTCGAACGCATCTGGAGGGACCGCAATCTGACCGTGGTGTTCGTGACGCACAACGTGCGGGAGGCGGTGCGGCTGGGCGACCGTGTCGTGCTGCTGAGCAGCCGTCCCGGCCGGGTCGTGGAGGAGTTCCCCGTCGCGATGGCGCGGCCGCGGCGGATCGACTCGCCGGAGGCCGCGTCGCTGGCGGCGGCCATCACCGACCGGCTGCGCGAGGAGGTCGTCCGGCATGGCGCATGACGTGGTGCGGGAGGGCGGGCGGCTCGATCGTGAGCTGGCCGGCCTGGATGCGCTCGAACTCGGCGGCGGGGTGCGGGTCCGCCTCGGCCGGCGGGCGTGGTCGGCGGTGTGGCCGATGGTCGCGGCCGTGCTGATCGCGCTGGCCGCGTGGCAGCTGGTGGTGTGGAGCGGCTGGAAGGACCCGTGGGTCCTGCCCGGTCCCCGCGACACGCTGCCGGTGTTCTGGGAGCAGATCACCACGGCGCGGTTCTGGGAGTCGGTCGCGCTCACGATGCGCCGCGCCGTCGCCGGGTTCGCGCTGGCCGTCGCCGCCGGGGTGCTGACCGGCGCGCTGGTGGCGCGGTTCCGGGTGCTGCGCCGCGCGTTCGGGTCGCTGATCACGGGGCTGCAGACGATGCCGTCGATCGCGTGGTTCCCGCTGGCCATCCTGCTGTTCCGGCTGAGCGAGAGCGCGATCCTGTTCGTGGTGATCCTGGGCGCGGCGCCGTCGATCGCCAACGGGCTGATCGCGGGCGTCGACTACACCCCGCCGATCCTGCTGCGCGCCGGACGGGTGATGGGGCTGCGCGGCATCCCGCTGTACCGGCACCTGATCATGCCCGCGTCGCTGCCGGCGTTCGTGGCGGGGCTGAAGCAGGGCTGGGCGTTCGCGTGGCGCAGCCTGATGGCGGGCGAGCTGCTCGTCATCATCGGCGACACGACGTCGCTCGGCGTGCTGCTGTCGCAGGCCGGGGAGCTGAACAACACCGCCGACATGATCTCCTACATGCTGGTGATCCTGGTCGTCGGCATCGTGATCGACCAACTGTTCGGGGTCGCGGACGGGGCCGTGCGGCGGCGCTGGGGCGTCGCCGCGGCATGACCGGGTTTTACCCGTCCGCCACGGTGGCGTTTGCCCCGTTCAGGTAAGGAATCACGGGTACTGGCAGGAACGTACGTACCCGGGAGGTCGCCATACGCGTCCGGCTCCGCCGGCCGTCCAAGGGACTGAGCCACTGGATCTGGCGCGCCGTCCTGCGTCACCCGGAGATCCGGTTGCGGGTGACGCTGACGGCGGCGCTGGTCGCGCTGGTGCTGTGGACCGCGCTGTGCGCGGTGCTGCTGGCGCTGGTCCGGCAGGAGGCGATCAGCGAGACGGTACGGGGTCTCGCCCGGGACGGCCGGCGGGTCGCGACGGCGATCAACACCGGCACGCTGAGCAGGCCGATCCAGGCACCCGACGGCGAGCTGCTGCAGGTCACCGACCTGCAGGACCGCGTACTCGCCGCCTCGCCGCGGATGCTCGGCCGCGCGCCGGTGGCCTTTCCCCCGCCGCCGGTGGACGACGACCGCCGCGACGGCCGGAGCTGCGAGGTCGACGCGCCCGGCGGCGGCTGCTTCCTCCTCGTCGAGTACCAGGTCGGGCTGGGGCCGTCCGCGAAGCTCGTCTACTCGCTGGCGCCGCGGCCGGGCCTGCTGCCGCACCCGCTGACGGCGGCGCTCATCGCGCTCAGCATCCCGTTCATCACCGGCCTCGTCGGCTACGGGACGTGGCTGGCGGCGGGCCGGACGCTGCGGCCGGTCGGCGAGATCCGCCGCGAGCTGGACGAGATCACCGCCACGGACCTGGAGCGCCGGGTGCCGGTGCCGGGCCGGCGCGACGAGGTGGGGATGCTCGCCGAGAGCGTGAACGCGACCCTCGACCGGCTGGAGCGGGCGGTCGCGCGGCAGCGCGGATTCGTCACCGACGTCTCGCACGAGCTGCGCAGCCCGCTCACCGCGCTGCGCATGGAGGTGGAGCTGGCGCTGGCGGCGCCGGAGGACAGCGACGTCCCGGAGATGCTGCGGGCCGTCCTGGAGAACGTCGAGCGGCTCTCGGCGGTGGTGGACGACCTGCTGGCGCTGGCGCGGCTGGAGGCCGACCGGAGCTTCGCGCGCGAGCCGGTGGACCTGACCGAGGTGACGGACGCCGAGGTGCTGCGCCGCCCGCGCCGCACCCAGGTGACCGTCCTGTCGGAGGGGTCGGTGACGGTACACGGGGGCCGCAGCGAGCTGTCCCGGCTGGTGACCAACCTGCTCGACAACGCCGACCGGCACGCGGTGGCCGAGGTCACCGTGATCCTGCGCGCGGAGCCGCCCGCGACCGCCGTCGTCGAGGTGATCGACGACGGCCCGGGCATCGCGCCCGCGGACCGCGAGCGGGTGTTCGAGCGGTTCACCCGGCTGGCCGAGGGCCGGCACCGCGACGCGGGCGGCACCGGCCTCGGCCTCGCGATCTCCCGGGACATCGCCCAGGCGCACGGCGGGTCGCTGGTCCTCACCGACCGCATCGACGGGGAGACCGGCGCCCGCTTCGTCCTCCGACTCCCCCGCGTCAGTGCAGGTCGGCCGCCGTGACGGACACCTCGACGCCCGGCGCGGGCTCGACGCCCATCGCCTTCGCGAGCTTGCGGAAGGCGCCCGCCTCGTCCGCCCGGCCCCGCCGCTCCAGCGTGCGGGCGAGGGCCTCGTGCGCCCAGCCGTTGCCGGGGTCCAGCTCGACGAGCCGGCGGAACGCCGACTCGGCGCGGCCCAGCTGCGCGCTGTGGAAGTAGGCGCGGCCGAGCAGCTCGGCGACGGCCCGGTTGCCGGGGTCGGCCTCGGCGATGGGGGCCAGCAGGCGCGCCGCTCCGGCGTAGTCCCGGGCGTCGAAGAACAGCGTCGCGCGCTCGAACTCGGCGTAGGTGGTCATCCCGCCCTCCCCTCAGTTGCTTGACGCAACCCCCAACCGCGGCCGGACCGGCTTTGTTCCCGCACCGCAAGCGCCGCGGGAACCGTGCCGCGCGACGGTTCGTCTCATCGTCAGGACGCTCGGCCGAGGAGCACGCATGGAACTCGAGTTCACCTTCCCTGAGTCGGCGAATCCCGAGGAGGACGCGCGGTCCCTGCTCGCGTGGCTGCAGGCGGAGGACGATCTGCGCCCGTCCTCCATCGGATGGCAGCGCGCGGACATCGCGCCCGGAACCATGGGCGCCGTCACCGAGGTCCTGGTGATGTCGCTGGGCTCCGGCGGCGCGGGGGCGGTCCTCGCGAGGTCACTGCCGGTCTGGTTCCAGACCCGGCGCTCCGACGTGAAGGTCAAGCTCAAGACGGCGCGCGGCAGTTGCGAGGTCAACGCCAAGAACGTGCCGTCGCCCGAGAGCCTCCTCAAGGAGATCAGATCTCTGCTCGAGACGGAGTAGCCGCGGCCCCCGACCCCGCGCGGTCCCGTGCGCTGCTCGTGGGGTGCGCCGACTACCGCGACGCCGACCGGATCCCGGCGCTGCCCTCCGTCCGGAACAATCTCGGCGACCTGTCCGCCGCGCTCACCGACCCGCGGCTCCTGGGGCTTCCCCCGGACAACTGCGTCGTCGTGGCCGACACGGACGAGCCGACGACAGTCGCCACCACCCTCGCGTGCGTCGCCGAGGCGGCCCTGGACAGCCTCATCCTGTACCTCACGGGGCACGGCATGGTCGCGCAAGACGGCGGGCTCGTCATCGCGACCCGGCACACCGACCCCAGGTGGCCGGAGTTCAGCGGGCTCCGCTACTCGTGGGTCCGGGAGGCGCTCCGCCGCTCACCGGCGCGGCGCACCGTGGTGATCGTGGACTGCTGCTTCAGCGGACGCGCGATCTCGGCGATGGCGGGACCGGACGGGCTGCTCCTCGGCGGCCTCGACGTGGGCGGCGCGTACGTGCTCACCTCCACCACGTCCAACAGCACCGCCCTGGCCCCCGAGGGCGCCCGGCACACCGCCTTCACGGGCAGCCTCCTGCGCGTGCTGAGGCAGGGCATCCCCGGCGCGCCGCCGTTCCTGCGGCTCAGCGACATCTACGAGGCGACCCGCAAGGAGATGCTCCTCTCCGGGAGCCCGCAGCCGACGCAGATGGGCACGAACAACATCGGCGACCTCGCACTCGTCCGCAACGCCGCCCACGCACCCGACGGCGGCCCGCCGGCTCCCGCGCAGACGCCTGCCGCGCCGTCTGCGACCGTGCCCCGGACCCCGCCGGACCAGACGACCCTCATCAGCACCCGCATCTGGATCACCGGGTACGACGGACTCAGCCCGCTGGCCCGGCTCGACGCGAACATCGCATTGATCAACGTCATCGACGCGGCCGCGCGGGGGGCCGGGCTCGACTCCGGATCCTGGCGGCGGCAGCCCCGGCAGGACGGCGAGCTGGTCACCTTTCCTAAGAGCCCCGCCGGTTCCGACGCGCTCCTGCGCATGCTGGCGATCCTCCCGTCGGTCCTGGCCGAGAACGACCGGGACCGTCCCCGCGCGTCGTGGCTCCGCCTGCTGGCGGTCGTGGACGAGTTTCCGGCCACCGGCGGCGGCGCGGACTCGCCCAGCGCCCTCGACTCCGTCCCTGGCATGTGGGGGGCCGGCTCGGCGGAAGTCCGGGTCCAGGTCCTGCTGTCGCATCGCTTCTGGCGAGACGCGCGCGGCGGCGCGGTCGCGACACGGTTCGAAGGAATGCAGGACGTGACGCTGCCGTATCCGGGTTCGCCCGGCGGGTTCGGCCTGTGGGAGTCGGTCTAGTCACGGAGCATCGCGGTCTGCGCCGCGACGAGCCTGGCCCATTCCTCCTGCTCTCCGCCGTGCAGGCGGAAGGCGTTCGCCAACTCGAGTTCCACGCCCTGCTCTAAAGTCACGCTCGGTTCGAAACCGAGGGTTCGCTTGGCGAGTTCGGTGTCCGCCACCAGCCGCCTGGCATAAATGGATATCGGAATCTCGGTGAACACCGGGTCGGGCTCCACCCCCGCCTTCGCGCAGATCAACTGCAACAGCGCCAGAAAGGACGTCTCGACACCCGTTCCGACGTTGAGGAAAGGTGGCGGCGTCCGCGACTCGGCCGCGAGTACGAACGCTCTGGCGACATCGAGGCTAATTCAAAAGCTTGAGCTGGCGGCGTGGGCGGCGGCCCGGCTGGGCGTCGTTAATCCACAGCGTCCACAGATTCATGTGGATTAGATGAGAGGGGTAGACAAAACAACGGCCCGCACTCTT
>NZ_JABXFD010000100.1 GCF_013372625.1 Actinomadura sp. BRA 177 | reverse complement strand
GCACCAAGGAAGGACTGTCCAAGAAAGAGATCATCCGATGCCTCAAGCGCTACATCGCCCGCGAGCTCTACCAGATCATCACAACAAACGATCTTGAACTCGCCGCTTGACATCCATAGGAGCATCCACGTGTCGGCGGCCGCGCTGCGCGCCAGGTGGCGCGGCATTCTGGACAAGTCGTTGATCGTCGTCACACAGATGCATAGATTGGCGGGACCCATGTCGTTTCCCGCGGGAGGAGCACGCCTTGTCTCTTCGCACCATGCCGCCGTTCCGTGCCGACCACGTCGGCAGCCTGCTACGTCCGGCCGCGCTGCTCGCGGCCCGGGACGATCACGCCAAGGGGCTCATCGACGACGCGGCGCTGGCCGCGGCCGAGGACGCCGCCATCCGCGACGTGGTCGCCATGCAGCGCGAGGCGGGACTGCGGTCGGCGACGGACGGGGAGTTCCGCCGCACGTCCTGGCACATGGACTTCATCTACCGGCTCGGCGGGATCAGCCCGGCGGACGACAAGATCAAGGTCCAGTTCCACAACGAGTCCGGGGACATCGAGTTCAGCACGGCCGCGCTGCGGGTGCACGACAAGGTCCGGCTGGAGGACACGATCTTCGCCGACCACTTCGCGTTCCTGCAGGACACCGCCGGGGACGGGGTGACGCCGAAGCTGACGATCCCGTCGCCGAACATGGTGCACTACCGGGGCGGCCCGGCCTCGATCGACCCGAAGGTCTACCCCGACATCGAGGAGTTCTGGTCCGACCTCGCCGCCGCGTACGCCGAACAGGTGCGGCGGCTCGGCGAGATGGGCTGCCGGTACCTGCAACTGGACGACACCAGCCTCGCCTACCTCAACGACCCGGCGCAGCGCGCCATGATCAACGAGCGGGGCGACGACGCCGAGCACCTGCACCTGCGCTACATCAAGCAGATCAACGCCGCGGTGGACGGGCGCCCCGAGGGCATGAACGTCACCACGCACATGTGCCGGGGCAACTTCCGCTCGTCCTGGACGGCCGAGGGCGGCTACGACTTCGTCGCCGAGGCGCTGTTCAGCGAGCTGAACGTGGACGGGTTCTTCCTGGAGTTCGACGACGCCAGGTCCGGCGGCTTCGAGCCGCTCCGGTTCGTCCCGCCGGGCAAGATGGTCGTGCTCGGGCTGGTCACGACCAAGCGCGGCGAGCTGGAGTCCAAGGACGACCTGAAGCGGCGCATCGACGAGGCATCGCGGTTCGTGCCGCTGGAGCAGATCTGCCTGTCGCCGCAGTGCGGGTTCTCCTCGACGGTCGAGGGCAACGTGCTGACCGCCGAGCAGCAGTCGGCGAAGCTGCGCCTCATCGCGGAGACCGCCCAGGAGATCTGGGGGTGACGCGGCGCCCGCGCATCGGCGACCTGGCGTCCATCGCGGTCCCCGAGGAGCCGGCGCTGTCCGCGGACGGCGCGCAGGCCGTCTATGTGCTGCGCACCTGCGACACCGGCGCCGACCGGAACGTGCGGGCGCTGTGGCGGGTGGACGTCCCGGGCGGTCGTCCTCGGCGACTGACCCGCGGCCCGGCCGACACGGCGCCCGCCTGGTCGCCGGACGGGACGCGGATCGCGTTCCTGCGCGCGCAGGATGGCCCGCCGCAGGTGTGGCTGCTCCCGGCGGACGGCGGCGAGCCCGAACCCCTCACCGACCTGCCGCTCGGGGCGGGCCCCCCGGTGTGGAGCCCGGACGGCTCGCGCATCGCGTTCACCGCCCCCGTGGGCCCGCCGCCCGGCGACGCCCCGGTCGTGACCGACCGCCTCGACTACCAGTCCGACGGCCTCGGCCTCATAGGCGCCACACGCCGGCATGTGCACGTAGTGGACGTGACGACCCGCCAATGCCGGCAGGTCACCGACGGGGACTGGCACGCCGGCGCCCCATGCTGGTCACCAGACGGAACGCGGCTCGCCTTCTCCGCCGCCACCGCCCCGGACGCCGACCTCACGCCCCGCGCACCCGTCCACGTAATCGACGTCACACGGAAGGCCACCTCACACCAGGCCGCATCACCCGAGATCGCGTCACCCAACACCGCGCTGCCTGAGGCCGCGTCACCCGACGCGGCGGTGGCTGAGGCCGCGCCGCCCGAGGCCGGGGTGGCTGAGGCCGGGGTGGCTGAGGTTGTGGGGTTGGTGGAGGGGTGTGGTGGGGCGGTCGTCTGGGCGCTGGACGGGCGGTCGCTGCTGGTCGCGGGGATGGCCGGGGCGCCGGTGGGGCATACCGGGCTATTGCGGGTGCCGCTCGGTGGCGGGGCGACCGTGAACCTTTCGGCGACGTTGGATCGCAACGTCATGACCGGCCACACGGCGTATCCGGGTGCCTTACCGCAGTTCGGCGATGACGAGCGCAGTGTGTTCTTCTGCGTCCGCGACCGGGGCTGTACGCATGTCTACTCGGTGCCGGTGGACGGCGGGGAGCCGCGTCCGGTGGTCGTCGGCGACGGGCGTGTCGTGTCCGGCGTCTCGGTTGTTGGGGAAACGGCGGTGATCGTCCTCGGTACGCCTACGTCGTTCGGGGAGGTCGTGGCCGTTGACCTCGCCACCGGTGCGGAGACCGTGCTCACTGAGCATGGGGCCGAACTGGCCGATGTCGTCCCGTTCGTTCGGGAGGAGCGGGAGTTCACGATCTCGGACGGCACGGTGGTGCAGGGCTGGCTCGTCCGCGACCCGGACGCGACCGGACCGCAGCCGCTGCTGCTCGACGTGCACGGCGGCCCGCACAACGCGTGGAACGGCGCCGCCGACGACGTGCACCTCTACCACCAGGAGCTGGCCGCGTCCGGCTGGATGGTGCTGCTGGTCAACCCGCGCGGCAGCGACGGCTACGGCGAGCGGTTCTGGAACGCGGCGCTCGGCGCGTGGGGCGAGGCCGACGCCGCCGACCTGCTGGAGCCGATCGACGCCCTGGTCGCCGAGGGCATCGCCGACCCGGAGCGGCTCGCCGTCACCGGGTACAGCTACGGCGGGTTCATGACCTGCTACCTCACCGGCCGCGCCGGGCGGTTCAAGGCGGCGATCGCGGGCGGCGTGCTCGCCGACCTCACGAGCTTCGGCGGTGCCGCGGCCGGGGGGCACGGCCTGAGCGAGTTCGAGCTGGGCGGCCCGCACTGGAAGCATCCGGACCGGTATGCCGCGATGTCTCCGCTGGCGCGCGTCGACCGGGTGAACACGCCGACGCTGATCCTGCACGGCGCGGACGACCGGGCCTGCCCCGCCGGCCAGGCCCAGCAGTGGCACACCGCGCTGCGGGAGCGGAACGTCCCGGCCCGGCTGGTGCTGTATCCCGGCGCGTCGCACCTGTTCCCCATGGAGGGGCGGCCGTCCCACCGGATCGACTACAACCGGCGCGTCGTGGAGTGGGCCGAGCGGTACGCGGGCGACGCCGCCGGGCCGCGCCGCCCGCCGATCGACGCGGGCCACTGGGGGCGGCGCCTCGCCGCGCTCGCCGCCCGGTACCGGGTGCCCGGGGCGTCGCTCGGCATCCTGCGGCTGCGGCCCGGCCGCGAGGACGAGCTGGTCGAAGCGGCGTACGGCGTCCTGAACAAGGACACCGGCGTGGCGACCACGCCCGATTCGGTGTTCCAGATCGGGTCGATCACCAAGGTGTGGACGGCGACCGTCGCCATGCAACTCGTCGAGGAGGGCCTGCTCAACCTCGACGCGCCGATCATCGAGGTGCTGCCCGAGCTGCGGCTGGCCGACCGCGACGCCGCCAAGAACGTCACCATGCGGCATCTGCTGACCCACACCAGCGGCATCGACGGCGACGTGTTCACCGACACCGGGCGCGGCGACGACTGCCTGGAGAAGTACGCGGCCGTCCTCGCGGACGTGGCGCAGAACCATCCGCTAGGCGCCACCTGGTCGTACTGCAACGCCGGGTTCTCGCTGGCCGGGCGAGTGATCGAGAGGCTCACCGGCACGACGTGGGACGAGGCGATGCGGGAGCGGCTCGTCAAGCCGCTCGGCCTGCGCCGCACGATCACGCTGCCCGAGGAGGCGCTGCTGCACCGCGCCGCCGTCGGGCACGTGAGCGCCGACGGGTCCGCGCCGCACCGCGCCCCGGTATGGCAGCTGCCGAGGTCCATCGGCCCGGCCGGGCTGATCGGCGCGTCCGCCGCGGACGTGCTCGCCTTCGCGCGCCTGCACCTGACCGGCGGGCTCGCGCCCGGCGGGACGCGGCTGCTGAGCGAGGAGAGCACCGCCGCCATGGCCGCCCGGCATGCGGAACTGCCGGACACCCGCACGATCGGCGACTCGTGGGGGCTCGGCTGGATCCGGGTGACCTGGGACGGGCGCCAGCTCATCGGGCACGGCGGCTCGACGATCGGGCAGAACGCCTACCTGCAGATCCTGCCGGACGAGGGCCTCGCCGTCGTCCTGCTCACCAACGGCGGCGACACCGACGGGCTCTACGAGGACCTGTACCGGGAGGTCTTCGCCGAACTCGCCGGCGTCGCCATGCGCCCGCCGCTGCGGCCGCCCGCCGAACCCGTCGCCGTGGACGCCGAGCCGCACCTCGGCACCTACGAGCGGGCCGGCTCGCGGCTGGAGGTGCTCCGCGGCGAGGACGGGCCCGTGCTGCGGGCGACGGCGACCGGTCCGCTGGCCTCGATGCTGCCCGACACGGTGAAGGAGTATCCGATGGCGGCGATCCAGGAGGACGTGTTCGCCGTCCGGGAGCCCGGCACGGACAACTGGATGCCCGTGACGTTCTACGCCCTCCCGTCCGGCGAGCGCTACCTGCACTTCGGCCTGCGCGCCACCCCGAAGGCCGGCTGACCCGGCGGCGGCGCGTCCCGGGACCGGAGTCTGGCCTTTCGGTTAATGATGGGTGAAGTTATCTCCCTGAGCGAGGATCGCGGCCCTCGACCGGCAATAGGCTCACGGCGGACCCCGCGCGGGACGGGAGCGGGGACGGGGCTGGAGAGGAACCGGGCCGTTGAGCGTGATCAATATCGGGCAGGCCATCGTCCTCGGGATCGTGGAGGGCCTGACCGAGTTCCTCCCGGTCTCCTCGACCGGGCATCTGAAGATCACCGAGGGCCTGATGGGCATCCCGGTGGACGACAAGGCGGTCGTCGGGTTCACCGCCGTCATCCAGGTCGGCGCGATCGCGGCCGTGCTGGTGTACTTCTTCCGGGACATCGTCCGGATCGTCTCGGCGTGGGGGCGCGGGATCGTCGACCCGTCCGAGCGGTACCACCACGACTACAAGTTCGCCTGGTGGGTCATCTTCGCGACCATCCCGGTCGTCATCGTCGGCGTGGCCGCCAAGGACCTCATCGAGGGCCCGCTCGCGTCGCTGTGGGTGGTCGCCGGGTCGCTGCTCGCCGGCAGCGTCGTCATGTGGCTCGCCGACCGGCTCGGCCGGCACAAGCGCGGCGAGGACGACACGTCCTTCACCGACGCGATGCTGATCGGGTCGTCGCAGATCCTCGCGATGCTGTTCCCCGGCTTCTCCCGGTCCGGCGCGACGATGTCGGTCGGGCTGATGCTGGGCCTCGACCGCGTCGCCGCGACCCGGCTGTCGTTCTTCCTCGGCATCCCCGCGCTGACCGGCGCCGGCGTCTACGAGCTGCCCACCGCGCTCGGCGCCGGAGTGGACGCCCTGCCGCTCATCGTCGGCACCGCCGTGTCGTTCGCCGTCGCCTACGCGTCCATCGCCTGGCTGCTCCGGTTCGTGGCGCGGCACAGCTTCACGTCGTTCGTCGTCTACCGGATCATCGTCGGCCTGCTCCTGTTCGGTCTGCTGTCGGCCGGAACGTTGAACGCCTGAGGACCCTTGTGATGGGAAAGACTGTCGGGGTCCGAACCACTGCCGAGAAGGGAGCCCTGACGGTCGATGAACGACGCGATGTGGGCCGGAACCGTCACGATCACCGGTCATGGCGACGCCGAGCTTGAGGCGTATCTCGCGCGGCCGCTGAGCGACGCCCCGCGCGGCGGCGTGGTGCTGATCCACCACCTGCCCGGCTACGACGCCGGCACGAGGGAGTTCGCCCGCACGTTCGCCGCGCACGGGTACGCCGCGATCGTGCCGAACCTGTACTCGCGCGAGGGCGCGGACGTCAGCCTCGACGACCAGGCCGCCGCCGTCCGCGCGAAGGGCGGCATACCGGACGAGCAACTCGTCGGCGACGTCGCCGGGGCCGCCGCCCACCTGAACGCGCTGGAACACGCCAACGGGAAGATCGGCGTGATCGGTCACTGCTCCGGCGGGCGGCACGCGTTCCTCGCCGCGTGCGAGCTGGACCTCGACGCCGCCGTCGACTGCTACGGCGCGTTCGTCGTCAACGACCCGCCCGCCGACTCGCCGCTGAACGCGCGGCCGCTGCTGTCCAAGGCGCCGGACCTGTCCTGCCCGCTGCTCGGCCTGTTCGGCGAGGACGACAGGTTCCCCGCGCCGGACGAGGTCGCCGCGCTCGACGCGGAGCTGACCAAGCTCGGCAAGCAGCACGAGTTCCACAGCTATCCGGGCGCCGGGCACGCGTTCTTCGCCGTCGAGCGGCCCGCGTTCCGGCCGGACGCCGCCAAGGACGGCTGGGCGAAGATCTTCGCGTTCTACGGCCGCCACCTGAGCGCCTGAAGCGCCTGAGAGGAGACGCCATGTGCACCTACCAGACCATCAAGGTGGCGCTGGACGGCGCGGCCAAGGGCGCGAACGGCTGGTTCACACTGACCGACGGCGCCGTCTACGTCGACCACCCGTACCACGCGTGCCGGGAGCACACGGTGAACATCGACTTCACCAACCCGGGCGACGGGCCGTCGGCGCGCGTCGCCGTCGAGCTGACCGAGGAGGGCGCACTGGCGCTGGTCGAGGCCATCCAGCAGGCCCTGTCCGCGGCGCCGCCCGGCCTCGCGTCCCGCCGCGGCGCGGCCTGACGGCCCCGACGACCCCGGCGGCTTGCGGGCGGCGCGGCGGCTATCCGGCCGCCAGGATGTCGCCGAGCCGCTCGACGGCCGGCCGGGACTGCAGGTGCAGGTTCCCGATGTCGAGCCCCTCGTCGCCGAGGACGACCAGCAGCCCCTTCTTCCGGACGGCGTAGACGACGATGTGGCCGCGCTGGCAGCGCGTCACGACCTCGCGCAGCTCCCCCATCCCGACCTCCTCGCCGGTGCTGCGGCCGAGGCCCAGCGCCGCCGCGGCGAGGGCGGCCAGGACGTCCGGCCGGACCTCGTCGGTGTCGGCCGCGACGAGCATCCCGTCGACCGACGCGACGGCCGCGTCGGTGACCCCCACGACCTCGCCGCGCAGCTTCCGCAGTTCCGCTAGCACCGCTTCGCGCATTCCCGATTCCCCCTCGTGTGGCCGTGCGAAATCCCCGTGCGGAGTGGCGGGCGGCGCCGGGCCGGCGGGCGGCCGGGCGGCGCGGCCGCCCGCGGTGCTCAGATGCTGAGCTCGGTCTCGATGCGGCGCAGGTGGTGCCGCGCGAGCGCCAGGTTGGCGCGCTCCCGGTTGAGCGCGAGGTAGAGGAACAGCCGGGCGGGGCCGCGCTCCAGCAGCCGGATCAGGTGGTACTGCCCGTGCAGGGTGATCAGGATGTCCTCGATGGAGTCGTTGATCGCGAGCGACTCCAGGGTGCGGACCTTGGCCCGGACGACCTCGGTGTTGCCGGCCCCCGCGACCTCCAGGTCGAGGCCGGGGCCGCCGCCCAGGGCGCCGAGCGACATGCCGCTCTCGTAGTCGACGAGCGCGGCGCCGATCGCCCCCTCGATGGCCATGGCCTCCTTGAGCGCGGTCTCGATGTTCATGGGCCCTCCCCGTCGGTCGGCGCACGCCCGCCCGAATACTGCCGTTCGGCTCCTTGGAGCGATACATGCGACATCTCGCTTGATTTCGGAGCAATCTATCTTGAAGATCGTCGGTCGCACGAGCACATCGGAAGATCCGTCCACCTGACATGATGGGCCGATGACCAGTCCGGCGAGCATGCCCAGCGATCCCCCGTCGCCGGCCGGTCCCGAGCGGGCCGGCATCCTGATCTCCGCGCTGACCCGGCGCGGCCGGGAGCGGTTCTCCGGGACGCTGCGCCTGGACGGCTCCCCGGGCGGCACCGTGGTCATGCGGGACGGCCTGGTCATCGCGGCGGCGAGCCCGGCCGCGCCGGGCCCCGAGCCGCTGCTGCTGCGGTCGGGCCGCGTCGCGGAGGACGACTGGACGGCCGCCTTCAGCGCGGGCGCGCCGCAGGGCCGGTTCGCCGGCGAACTCGTCCGGCGGGGCCTGCTCGGCAGCGCCGGCATCGAGGTGGTGACCCGCACGGCGGTGGTCGACGCGCTGTTCGCGATGGCGCTGTGCGGCGTGCACACCTGCACCGCCGGGCTGGAGGGCACGCCGCCGCTGCTGCCCGCCGACCCTGGGCTGGAGCCCGGGTGGCTCGCCCGCGAGCTGACCCGCCGGCTCACCAGGGCGGACGAGTGGCAGGCGCGGGGCCTGACCGCGCAGAGCCGGCCGTGGGCGACCAACGCCCGGGAGACGACTCCGCTCAACGACAGCCGCCGCGAGATCCTCGACCGCGCGAACGGCCGCCGCACGCCGCGCGACATCGCGTTCGCGCTCGGCCGCGGCTTCTACTCGGTCATGACGGACATGGCCACGCTCATCGACGACGGTCTCGCCGCGCTCGATCCGCCGCCCGCCGAGGCCCATGCCGGTGGCGCGGCGCCCGTCCCGTCCGTCCCGGAGGGCTTCGGGCTGCCGCGGCGGGAGCGCGGCGCGGCCTATCCGGGCGAGTAGGGCAGGACGACCTCGGCCGGGGCCGGGTCGGTGTGCAGGAGTTCGACCAGTTCCGCGCGGCGGTCGAGGACGGCGCGCTGGTTCACGTACCCCTTGTCGGTGATCTCGCCGTGCGCGAGTGAGGCGGGGTCGTCCAGGACGAGCAGTCGGACGACCTGGCGGGACGTCCCGGACGCGCCGCCGTTGAGCCGGTGCAGTGCCGCGCCGAGCACCGCGCGGACGTCCGCGCACGCCGCCGCCTTGGCCGGGTTCAACCAGACCATCGCGCCGACGCCATCGGTGTCGTGCCCGGTGAGGACGGCATCGGAGACGAGCCCGTCGCAGGCGCTCAGCAGCGCCGAACGGAGCGTGCCGACGCTGACCCACGTGCCGCTCGACAGCTTGAAGTCCTCGCTGATGCGGCCGTCGAAGACCAGGCCCTTGCCGGGGTCGGCGTCGTCGACGAGCCGGACGGCGTCGCCGGTGCGGTAGTAACCGTCCTCGTCGAACGCCTCCTTCGTCCGCTCGGAGTCGTCCAGGTAGCCGGGCGTGACGGACGGCCCCTTCACGCGGATCTCCCGCTTCGGCCCGACCGGCGCGAGCTTGATCGACACGCCGGGGATCGGGACGCCGATGCAGTCGCTGCGCCCGGACGCGAAGTACGCCGACGTCGCGGCAGGGGCGGTTTCGGTCGCGCCCCACGACGTCGTCATCGGCGCGGACGATCCGGTGGACGCGGCGACCTTCGCAATCCCGTCCCATACCTGCTGGGGCAGTGCGGCGGCGGCGTAGAAGACGTAGCGCATCCGGGAGAAGAACGCGGCGGCGAACTCGGCGTCGGCCTCCAGGTGCGGCAGCAGCGAGGCGTAGCCGGCGGGAACGTTGAAGTAGACGGTCGGACGCACGTCGGCGAGGTTGCGGACCGTGCGTTTCACGAGGTCGGGACCCGGCCGCCCGTCGTCGACGTAGAGGCTGCCGCCATTGGCGATCCCGAGGCCCATGTTGTGGTTGCCGCCAAAGGTGTGGCTCCACGGCAGCCAGTCGAGCAGGACGGGCGGCTCCTCGGCCAGGAACGGCCAGGTCTGGCGGAGCGCCTGCTGGTTCGCGCACAGCATCCGGTGCGTGTTGATCACGCCCTTGGGACGGCCCGTCGACCCCGACGTGAAGAGGATCTTGGCGACGGTGTCCGCGCCGACGCGGGCGAAGTGCTCGTCCACCGCGCCGGTGGGGTCGGTGCGCACCCACCCCTGGAAGGCGTCGCGGCCGACGAAGGGCACCCCGCCGGCCGCGTCCACGGCGGACGCGTAGGCGTCCGGGTCGTCGGCGAACACCACGGCGGGCCGGGTCAGCGCGGCCATGTCGCGCAGCTTGGCGTGGGTCGCGTCCAGCAGCGAGTAGGCCGTGCTGACCGGGACGGCCGGCGAGCCGATCGTGTAGCAGGCGAGCGTCAGCAGCAGGTGCTCGACCGAGTTGCCGGAAAGGATCATCACCGGGCGGCCCGACGCGCCGTGGTCGAGCAGCGCCTGCGCGAGGCCGTCCGCCATGCGCCGCGCCTCGCCGTAGGTGACGCGGCGCCACGCGTCGCCGTCCCGGTCGGCGACGAGGAGCCGGTCGGGATGCGCGGCGGCGGCCTCCCGGAACACGTGCGCCATGCTCGCGGCGCACGGCTCGGGCGGCAGCGCCGACTCCAGGACGAGCGAGCCGTCCGCGCGCCGCTCGGCGAGCGTCCTCGGTGTGGCGAACAGGTCCATCACTCACCTCGGTCCGCGTCGGCGTGACGTACGCGGACGGCCCGGGCCGTCTTCCCGTGAAGCTATACAGTTTTTTGAAGGAGCGTCAATAGAACGTCGAGTCTCCGTTTCACCGGGTGCGCGTGGCGTCGCTGCGGAAGTCGGTGTAGGTGTAGGGGTTGTCGAGGATCTTCGTCTCGGGAATGTCGGGGTTCATCCCCTTCAGCCACTCCTCCTCCCCCATCGACGAACGCAGGTACTCGACCGTCGCCTCGACCTCGCGGCGCGCGGCGGCCAGGTCGGCGTCGACCAGGCGGTGGTCGTGCTTGACCACGCGGCCGTTCACGAGCACGGTGTGGACGTCCCCGCGCTGCGCCTGGAACGCGACGTGCCCGTAGGGGTTGAGGACGGGGAACGACACCGGCGAGTGGTCGTTCTTGATCAGGACGACGTCGGCCTTCTTGCCGGGTTCGAGGCTGCCGATGTCGTCGCGGCCGAGCGTCCTGGCGCCGCCGCGCGTGGCCCACTCGACGACCTGGTCGGCGCGCAGGGTGCAGTGCGTGACGGTGTCGCCCTTGGTGTGCGCCTCCAGGTGCATGCGGCAGCGGTCGGCGCCGAGCGTGGTCCGCATGGCGGAGAACAGGTCGCCGCTCCACCAGACGCTCGTGTCCATCGACAGCGACACCGGGATGTCGTGCGCGCGCAGCACCCAGGTGGGCGGGTAGCCCTGGCCGGCGCTTTGCTCGCTCTCGGTCGAGACGGAGATCGACCCGCCGGTGGCGGCGATGCGGTTGTAGGAGTCCGCGGACAGGGACGCGGCGTGCACGTACACGGTCTCGGGCGTCATGAACCCGTTGTCGTGCATCTGCTTGATGCCCTCGTCGCTGGTCGCGCCCCAGACGCCGGCGTGCGTGGTGACGGGCAGGCCCAGCTCGCGGGCGACCTCGAACGCGGGCTTCTCCGGGAAGGACGGGTCGCCGACCACGTCGAACGCGACCTGGAAGCCGAGCATGTCGCCGCCGGCGAGCTTGCCGGCGAGGGCGCGGAACTCGGGCGTCGCGGTCCATTCGGCGGGCGGCGCCTGGATGTTGCCGTAGGCGAGGACGAACCGTCCGGGCACCGAGGCCAGCGCGTCCACGGCGGCGTCGGCGTGGTCGGGGGTCTGCAGGCCGTGCGACCAGTCCACGACCGTGGTGACGCCGGCGTCGATCGCCTCGATCGCGGCGAGGAGGTTGCCGGCGTGCACGTCCTCGGGCCGGAACCGCTTGCCGTGCTCCACGGTAGTACCAGACGAAGTACTGCGTCAGCGTCCAGTCGGCGCCGTAGCCGCGCATCGCGGTCTGCCACATGTGCCGGTGGGTGTCGATCATGCCGGGCATGACGATGCCGCCGGACGCGTCGATCTCGGCGGTGCCGTCCGGTACCGGCAGATCGGGGCCGATCGCGCTGATCCGGTCGCCCTCGATGAGGACGTCGGCACGCTCCAGGACCTCGCGCGCGTCGGTCATCGGCAGCACCATGCCGCCGCGCAGGACCAGGGGACGCCCCGGCTCGAACTCGCTCATCTTCGTACTCCTCGTCTCGGGACCCGACCGCCGGGAGCAGTCACGGACTGATGTCCGCTCTACGGTCACACCTGCATGTGGCCACTCTTGTCACCGGTAGTCAAAGTGTCAACCGCTTGACCGCCCCGGATGTGGCCGTGCCAGAATCGGAGTGACGGACGAATGTCCGTTGAACGGACATTCACGGATGGCAAGGGAGCCGGATGACTGACGACACCACGCGCGGCGGGCCGCTCTCGGGGGTGCTGGTGGCGGACTTCTCCCGGATCCTGGCCGGCCCCTACGCGACGATGCTGCTGGCCGACCTGGGCGCGGACGTGATCAAGGTCGAGGGACCCAAGGGCGACGACACCCGCACCTGGACGCCCCCGGCGCGCGGCGACGCCGCGACCTACTACCTCGGCGTGAACCGCGGCAAGCGCTCGATCGCGCTGGACCTGCGGGACGAGCAGGACGCCGCGGCCGCCCGCGAGCTGGCCCGCCGCGCCGACGTCCTGATCGAGAACTTCAAGCCGGGCGGCCTCGCCCGCTTCGGGCTCGACTACGACTCGGTGCGCGCCGCCAACCCGGGCGTCGTCTACAGCTCGATCACCGGGTTCGGGTCGGGCGCCGGACGGCACGTCCCCGGCTACGACCTGATGGTGCAGGCGATCTCCGGGCTGATGAGCCTGACCGGCGCCCCGGACGGCCCGCCGTACCGGGCCGGGATCTCGGTGTTCGACGTGATGGCGGGCAACCACGCCGCGATCGGCATCCTCGCGGCGCTGCGGCACCGGGACGCGACCGGCCGGGGGCAGCTCGTCGAGGTGAACCTGCTGTCGTCGGCGCTGACCGGGCTCGTGAACCACAGCTCCGCCTACGTCGCCGGCGACACCGTCCCGTACCGGATGGGCAACGCGCACCCGAGCGTGTTCCCCTACGAGCCGCTGCCGACCGCCGACAATGACCTGATCGTCACGGCGGCGAACGACGGCCAGTTCCGCAAGCTGTGCGAGGTGCTCGGCATCCCGGACGTCCCGGACGACCCGCGCTTCGCCACCAACGCCGACCGCACCGCCAACCGCGCGGAGCTGCGCCCGATCCTGGTGGAGCGGCTGAAGCGGCGCGGCGCGGTCGAGTGGTTCGAGCTGCTGGTGGACGCGGGCGTGCCGAGCGGGCCGATCAACACGATCGACGGCGGGTTCGCGATGGCGGAGCGCTTCGAGCTGGACCCGGTCGTGGTCGTCGGCGAGGGCGACCACGCGGTGCCGACGACCCGGCACCCGATCCGCTTCTCCGAGACGCCGGCGTCCTACCGGCTGCCGCCGCCGGATCTGGACGAGCACGGTGCCGAACTGCGTAAATGGCTGTCCGAGCCGCAGGAGGGCGACCGTGGCTGAGACTCCGGAGTACCCGACCGCGCTGGGCGCGTCCAGCCGGGAGACGATCATGCTGCTGGGCCACGACCTCGCGAAGGACGTGATGGGCGAGGTCGGGTTCGGCGAGCTGGCGTTCTGGCTGGCCACGCAGCGGCGGCCGGCGCCGGGCGAGACGCGGGTCTTCGAGGCGGTCCTCGCCGCGCTCGCCGACCACGGCTTCACGCCGACCGCGATCGTGACCCGGCTGACGTACCTGTCGGCGCCCGACTCGGTGCAGGGCGCGCTCGCCGCCGGGCTGCTCGGCGGCGGGTCCCGGTTCCTGGGCGTCACAGAGGACACGGGCCGCTTCCTCCACGACGTGCTGACCTCGGTGGACGGTGACCTGCCGGCCGACGACGCCGGGTGGGACGCGCTGGCGCTGCGGACCGTCCAGGTGGAGCGGGAGGCGAAGCGGTTCGTCCCCGGCCTCGGCCACCACGTCCACAAGGACGGCGACCCGCGCACCCCCCGCCTGATGCAGATCGCCACCGAGGAGGGCCTGTTCGGGCCGCACCTGTCGCTGTTCGCCGCGATCGGCCGCGTCCATCCCGAGGTGCTCGGCAAGACGCTGCCGCTGAACGGCGCCGGCGTGTGCGGCGCCGCGCTCGCCGACCTCGGCCTGCCCCTGCAACTGCTGCGCGGGTTCGCGCTCCTCGCCCGCACCGCCGGGCTCATCGGGCAGCTCGCCGAGGAGCTGCGCACCCCCGTCGGCAACGAGATCTTCCTGTCGGTGGACCTCAACAACCGGTCCGTCGCCCCCGATCCCTACACCCCCGAGGACCGTCATGGCTGAACTGGTCGCTGTGATCGCTTCGACCCACCATCCCTTCTACTACCGCGCGAGCACGTCGACCGGCGAGGACCGTCCCGACTTCGCGGACGAGTGGGTCCGCAAGGTCGAGGCGTTCCGCGAGACGCTGACGAAGGCCCGGCCGGACGTCCTGGTGATGGTCGGCTCCGACCACTTCCACCAGCTGTGGCTGGACAACATGCCGCAGTTCCTCATCGGCAAGGCGCCGTTCTACGACGCCAACTGGTACAACGAGGAACGCGAGTTCGGGCTGCCGCGCATGCAGATGAAGGGCCAGGAGGACCTGTCCGCCTACATGCTGCGCGAGGGCCTGGACGCGGGCTTCGACCTGGCGTTCTCCAACGAGCTGCGCATCGACCACTCGATCACGTGCCCGATCATCACGCTGCGCCCGCAGAACGACCTGCCGATCGTCCCCGTCTACACCAACATCTTCGCGCCGCCGCTGCCGCGGCCGAAGCGGTTCGTCCAGCTCGGGCAGACGATCCGGGAACTGGTGGAGTCGTGGCCGGGGAACCAGCGGGTCGCGGTCATCGGCACCGGCCACCTGTCCCTCGAACTGGGCGGCCCGCGCCAGTTCGGCCCGCACGGCCCCGACCCCGAGTTCGACGCGAAGGCCGTCGAATGGATCTCCTCGGGCGACATCGAGGGCTGCCTGTCGGAGGTCACCCTCGACAGCCTGCACGCGCCCGGCAACGCCACCCACGGGTTCATGGACTTCATGCTGATGATGGGCGTCGCCGGCGAAGGCCGGAAGGCCGACTACGTCGACACCTACGACCTGTTCCACACCATGGAGGCCTACTTCACCTGGTACCCGAACGGAGCGGCCAAGTGAGCAAGTACCTGCTGAACAAGTTCCTCTTCACCGTCGACCGCGATCCCGACCTCGTCGAGCGCTACCGGAACGAACCGGAGGCGACCGTGGCGTGGTGGGAGGAGGAACAGGCCAATCGGATCATCAACTGCCACGGCGGCGAGTCGTCCACCTGGCTGAAGTTCGAGGACGAGGAGCGGGCGGCGCTCGCCGGGCACGACTACCCGAAGCTGTTCGAACTGGGCGCGCACCCGTTCCTCACGCTGACCCTGTTCATCGCGATGTTCGAGCGCGACTACGACGAGCCGCTCGGATTCCAGCTGGAGTACGCGCAGCGGCTCGGGCACTTCGCTCTCCCCTACCCCGACATCGCGACCTGAGCCGATGCGCGCCGCAGAGATCAGGGAATGCGGGCGTCCGCCCGTGGTGGCGGACCGGAAGCCGCCTGCGCCGGGTGATGGCGAGGTCCTGGTGGACGTCCTGGCCGCGCCCATCACGCCGCTCGACCTGCTGTGCGCCGGCGGGACGTCCTATTTCGGGACGCCCGCGACGCCGTACGTGCCGGGCGTCCAGGGCGTCGGGACGTGCGGCGGCCGGACGGTCTGGTTCCCGTCCCCGGCCGGGATGGCGCCGGGCGACGGGAGCATGTCGGAAGTCGCAGCCGTCCCGGAGACTGCCCTTGTCGAACTTCCGGACGGCGTCGACCCGGTCCAGTTGGCCGCCCTGGGCCTCTCGGCCGTCGCCGCGCACATGGCGCTGACCTGGCGCGGTGAGCTGGCCGCCGGGGAGCAGGTCATCGTGCTCGGCGCGGGCGGGGTCGTCGGCCAGGCCGCCGTGCAGTGCGCCCGGACGGCGGGCGCGCGGCGGGTCATCGCCGGCGCCCGCTCACCGGAGGCTCAGGCGCGGGCCGCGCAGGCTGGGGCGGACGCGGTCGTCGCACTCGACACCGGGGATGTCGCCGAGCTGGCCCGGCGGTTCACCGACGCCGCCGACGGGCCCGTGGACCTGGTGCTCGATCCGCTCTTCGGCGCCCCGGCGGCGGCAGCGGCCCGGACGCTGCGTCCCGGCGGGCGGCTCGTCAACCTCGGGAGTTCGGCGGACGAGACGTGCCCCATCGACTCCTCGACCATTCGCGGGAAGTCGCTGCGGCTGCTCGGCTACACGAACAACGAACTCACGCCCGAGCAGCGGGCGGCGTCGATCGGGTTCGTCGCGGAACAGGCCGCGGCCGGGAAGCTGGCCGTCGCCCACGAGACCGTGCCGCTGGAGGACGCGGCGGAAGCGTGGCGGCGTCAGGGCGAGGGGGCGGCGGCGGGGCGGATCGTCCTCACCCCGCGGTGACCTGCGGGACGGTCTCCAGCCGCGCGAAGTCGGCGCTGATCTCCCCCGCCGTGTGCAGCAGCATCGGCAGGTACTCCTCAAGGAGCTGCTCGACGGGCGTCTCGGCGGCGTGCGTGTTGACGTTGATGCCCGCGATGACCTTGCCGGAGCCGTCCCGCAGCGGCGCCGCGACCGAGCGGATGCCGCGCGCGAGCTGCTCGTCGGTCAGCGCCCAGCCGCGCGCCCGGACCTCGCGCAGCTCCGCGTCCCGCTCCGCCTTGCCGAGCTGGACGCGGGGCTCCAGGCCGGAGCGGGTCGGCTCGGCGAGGATCCGGTCGACCTCGGCGGAGTCGAGCGCGGCGAGCTGCACCTTGCCGAGCGAGGTCTGCAGCGCCGGGAACCGCGTCCCGATCTGCACGGCCAGCGCGACGATCTTCGGGACGGCGACGCGCGCGACGTAGACGATGTCGGACCCGTCGAGCTGCGCGACCGAGCACGACTCGTTCGTCCGGGCGACGAGCCGCTCCATGTGCGGGCGCGCCACGTCCCACAGCCCCATCGACCGGACGTAGGCGACCCCGAGGTCGAGGACGCGCGGCGTCAGGGCGTAGCCGCCGTCCGCGGCGCGCACGTAGCCGAGTTCCTGCAGCGTGAGCAGGATGCGGCGGGCGGTCGGCCGGGCCAGCCCGGCGGCCTCCGCGACCTGCGCGAGCGACATCGCCGGCCGCCGCGCCTCGAAGGCGGTGATGACGTCCAGGCCCCGGGCCAGCGCCTCGATGAAATCCGGTCCGGTGCCTTCCCGTGGCATCGATCATCCCCTCGCCGACCATGCTGCGTCCGCCGATCGTCCATCATACGGACAACTGACCGACGCCCGCCGACCGCCCCGGTCAAGGCATGCCGCGCGCCGCCTTGGCGGGAGACGAGTTGAGGTGACGGGGAACGAACGCACAGCGGACACCACGATCGTGCCGCCGAGGCGGTTCTCTCACGGCACATAGATGTTGGTCGCGCCGGTCAGCCTCGCCGGGCCCGGCTACGGCACCTCGCACTCGGACGATCTCCAGCGGCTTGCCCACGGCGGAGATGGACGGCGAACCGGCACCATCTGCCGGCACGTGACAAAGACCAGGCACGCATGGCCGGCCGCGACAGGGTCTCCGCATCGATGGAATTGCCGGCCGCCCGTCACCGGAGGAAGCGGAAGATTCCTTGGAGGACGCAGGCGGGCTTCTCCGCGTTCTCGATCTCTACGACCAGGTCTGCGGTTACCTGGGCGCCGCCGGTTATGTCTGATACGTCGGCGAGGGTGCCGGAGAGGCGGATGCGGGAGCCCGCGGGGACGGGGGCGGGGAAGCGTACCTTGTTCAGGCCGTAGTTGATCTTTGTGGTGACGCCGGTGACGTCGAGCAGCTCCGTCCACAGCGGGATGACCAGGGAGAGGGTCAGGTAGCCGTGGGCGATGGGGGCGCCGAAGGGGCCGTCCTTCGCTCGTTCGGGGTCGACGTGGATCCACTGGTGATCGTCGGTGGCGTCCGCGAAGGTGTTGATGCGGGTCTGGTCCACGTCCAGCCAGCGGCTGGTGCCGAGCGAGCCGCCGGCCAGGCTCTTCAGGTCCTCGAACGCGACGGTGGTGGTCATGCCTTCTCCTTGCTGTCCAGGCCCAGGGCGCGGACGGCGTTGTCCTTGAGGATCTTGGGGCGGACGTGCGGCTTGATCTCCAGCTGGTCGAAGTCGCGCCGCCACCGGTCCGGAGTGATGACCGGGTAGTCGGAGCCGAACAGGACCTTGTCCTGCAGGAGGCCGTTGGCGTACTTGACGAGCTGCGGCGGGAAGTACTTCGGCGACCAGCCGGACAGGTCGATGTAGACGTTGGGCTTGTGGGTGGCGACGGCGAGCGCCTCGTCCTGCCAGGGGAAGGACGGGTGCGCCATGATGATCGTCAGGTCGGGGACGTCGACGGCGACGTCGTCCAGCAGCATCGGGTTGGACAGGCCGAGGCGGATGCCGCCGCCGCCCGGCATGCCCGCGCCGATCCCGGTCTGCCCGGTGTGGAACAGGGCGGGGACGCCGTGCTCGGCGGCGACCTCCAGCAGCGGGTAGGCGCTGCGGTCGTTGGGGGCGAAGCCCTGCAGGGACGGGTGGAACTTGATGCCGCGCACGCCGTGCTCCTCGATCAGCCGGCGGAACGTCCGGGCGCCCGCCCGGCCTTTGGCGGGGTCGATGCTCGCGAACGGGATGAGCACGTCGGGGTGCTCGGCGGCGCGGTCGGCGATCTCCTCGTTGGAGATCGCGGGATGGCCGGTGGCGTTCTCGATGTCGACGGTGAACACGACCGCCGCCAGGCGCCGCTCACGGTAGTAGGACGCGATGTCGTCGATCGTGGGCGTGCGGTTGGCGTCCGCGCCGAAGTACTTGGCGGACGCCTCCATGAACTCGTCCGGGAGCGAGAGATGCCCGTGCTTGTCGGACTCCACGTGGACGTGGACGTCGATCGCCTCCAGGGCGTCCAGGTCGAGGCCGCTCATCGCGGCTGCTCCTCGGGGAGGTTCTCCCCCACGCTCTGCTCGTGCTCGGCGAAGATCGTCGGCCAGGCGTCGGCGATGTCGGACGCGGTCCAGCCGCCGTCGCGGTAGGCGGCGACGGCCTGGGTCGGGTGCGTCCAGAGGGAGAGGCGGTCGCCGCCGACGCCGATGGCCTGGCCGGTGATGCCGGACGCGGCGTCCGAGGCGAGGAACGCGACCAGCCCGGCGGCGTCCTCGGGCGTGCCGAAGGCGAGGGCGCGGCGGGCGAACGGCGGCATCTCCTCGCCCCGCCGCATCGCCTCGACGTACGGGGCGAGCGCGGGGATCGTCTCGGTCATCGCGGTCGCCGCGACCGGGACGATCGCGTTGACGGTGACGTCCGCGCGGGCCAGCTCCATCGCCCAGGTGCGGACGAACCCGATGATCCCGGCCTTGGCCGCCGAGTAGTTCGTCTGCCCGAAGTTGCCGCGCTGCCCGGCCGGGGAGCCGACCAGGATGAGCCGTCCCCCGTCGCCCTGCTCACGGAACCGGCGCGCCGCGGCGCGGGCGCAGGTGAAAGTGCCCTTGAGGTGGACCTGGACGACGGTGTCGAAGTCGTCGTCGGTCATCTTCCACAGCACCCGGTCGCGCAGGACGCCGGCGTTGGTCACCATGACGTCGAGCCGGCCGAACTCCGCCACCGCCCGTCCGACCAGGGCGTCGGCGGTCTCGGCGGGGCCGACCGCGGCGGGGTGCGCGACGGCGCGCCCGCCCGCGTCGGTGATCTGCTTCGCCGCGGCCTCGGCGGTGGCCGCGTCCGCGTCGTTGACCACGACGGCCGCGCCCGCGCGGGCGAGTTCCGCGGCGTAGGCGAGGCCGAGGCCGCGCCCGGCGCCGGTGACCACCGCCGCCTTCCCGTTCAGCTCCATTGCCACCCTTCCCGATCCACTCACCGTTGCCTAGAAGCTAGATTCACGACTGTCGCGCGTCAAGATTTAATCGAATAACCTCGATCACAGCGCGGGGGCGGTGCCACGTGGTGTGATGTCCCCCGATGACGGCGACGGGGAGGACGGGCATGACCGCCGAGCAGGACGCGTCCACGAGCGCACGGCCGCGCCGGCGCGCTCCGCAGCAGCTGCTGTTCAGCTTCCTCGGCTCGCTCGTCCTCGACCGCGGCCTCCCGCCGATCAGCTCGCGGGTCTTCCTGCACCTGCTGGACGGTCTCGGGGTCGCCGAGGCGGCGGGCCGCGCGACGCTCGCGCGGATGACCCGCAAAGGGCTGCTCGACCGCGTCCGGGAGGGGCGCACCGCGCGGTTCTCGCTCACCCCGTGGGCGGAGGACCTGCTGCGCGAGGCGACGCCCCGGGTCCGGTCGCCGCGGCCGTTCACCCACCCGGGCGGCGAGTGGACGCTGCTCAGCTACTCGATGCCGGAGAGCCGCCGCGACCTGCGGCACCAGATCCGCGCCCGGCTGATCTGGGCCGGGTTCGGCGGGCTGCGGGACGGGCTGTGGGTCGCGCCCGGCCGGGTCGACATCGCCGCGATCTTCGCCGGGCCCGAGTTCGCCGGGCTGGCGGAGCTGGCCGACGCGTTCTACTCCGTCCCGGTCGAGGGCACCGACGTGCCGCGGCTGCTGCACCGGGCGTGGGACGTGGCGGCGATCCGCGCCGAGCACGAGGCGTTCCTCGCGACCTGGACGCCCGACCGGGAGCGCCGCGGCCGGCCGCTGACCCGGCTGACCCTGCTCGGCGCCGACTGGCTGCAGCTGCTGCGCACCGACCCCGGCCTGCCCGCCGAGCACCTCCCGGGCGGCTGGCCCGCGCCCGCGTCCACCGCCCTGTACCGGGAGCGGTTCGCCGCCCTCGAACCGGACGCGGCCGCGCGGCTGCGCAAGCTCCTCGCCGACGACGCCGGGCGCCGCTGAACCTCCGCCGCTGAACCGGGCCCGGTGCGGGCGCGTACCGTCTTTCGTGTCAGCGGAGCCGATAGATCCGAGTGTGCTGCGCAAGAACGCGCACAGCCCGTTTTTCTTCGCCCTCCAGCGGGCCTCGTCCGGGCGTCAGGACCTGGTCGACTTCTGCATCCCGTGCAACCCCTACTTCCCGACGCCGGGCATGTTCTCCCAGCTCGCGGGGTCGCTGGAGCACATCCTGAAGTACTACCCGAGCGATGCCGACACCATCACGGCGGAGCTGTGCTCGACGCTCGGGCACAACCCGCAGACGGTCGTGATGGGCAACGGCTCGACGGAGCTGATCACCTGGATCGACCACCTGCTGGTGCGGGAGAGCCTCGCCACCCCGATCCCGACGTTCGGCCGCTGGACGGACCAGCCGATGGAGACCGGCAAGCGGGTCGACATGTTCCAGCTGCACGAGCTGCGCGGCTTCGAGTTCAACGTGGACGAGTTCGTCCACTTCATCCGGGCGCGGGGGTCGCGGGTCGCGGTCGTCTGCAATCCCAACAACCCGGACGGCGGCTACGTCCCGCGCCGCGAGATCGTCCGGCTGCTGGACTGCCTCATCGACCTGGACCTCGTGGTGGTGGACGAGTCGTTCCTCGACTTCGTGGACGCCGAGCCGCAGACGAGCGTCGCCGACGAGGCGCGGATCCGGCCCAACGTCATCGTGCTGAAGAGCCTCGGGAAGAACTTCGGGCTGCACGGCATCCGGTTCGGGTACATGGTCGCGAACCCGGCGCTGGCGCAGACCGTCCGGGCGGCGCTGCCGAAGTGGAACCTCAACTCGTTCGCCGAGGTCGTGGTGTTCCTGCTGCGCGAGCACGGCGCCGAGTACCGGGAGAGCCTGCGGCTGCTGTCCCGCGACCGGATGCTGATGGCGCAGCAGCTCGCCTCGCTGCCGGGGCTGAAGGTGTTCCCGTCGCAGGGCAACTTCATCATGGTGAAGCTGCCGGACGGCCGGGACGGGGTCTCGGTGCGCGACCACCTGATCTCGCACCACGGCGTGTTCGTCCGGGAGTGCGGCAACAAGCTCGGGTCGACGAGCCAGTTCCTGCGGCTGGTCGTGCGGCCGCAGGCCGATGTGCAGCGGCTGCTGATCGGGCTCGGCTCCTACCTGTACGGGCCGGCCGCCGAGGCGCCGCCGGACAACGTCGTGACGCCCGGCCACGGCTGGGGCGAGCCGGCCGGCCACGAGGCGGACGCGGCGGGCCGCTTCACCGATCCCCTGCGCCCGGAGCCCCTGCACGCCGAGTCCCGCACTGAGGATTTCCGGGCCGCCATTTAAGGAAAGGCCGAAAAGGGGGTCCGCCGGATGAGTCGGCGAGATCATCTGGCGGGCGGACGCGGTGCACCGTACGTTGGCTGCATTGTTCGTCCCGGGAGCCGCCCCTTTACGGGTGCGCTCCGCCGTGTCCGTGGAGAGGCCCCGCAATGGAGAATCCGCTCGTCATCGACCCGTCCGGCAGCGATGTCCAGGGAGAGGCCGCGAAACTGCGGGCGCGGGGCCCGGTGACGCCCGTGGAACTGCCCGGCGGTGTCGTCGCGTGGGCGGTGACCGGCCAGGAACAGCTCAAACGGCTGCTCGCCGACCCGCGCGTGTCGAAGAACCCGAATCTGCACTGGACGAAATGGATCAATGGCGAGGTCGGCGACGAGTGGCCGCTCAGCCTGTGGGTCTCGGTGAAGAACATGTTCACCGCCTACGGCGACGAGCACCGCCGGCTCCGCAACATCATCTCCCGGGCGTTCACCCCGCGCCGCACGGAGGTGCTCAGGCCGGACGTCGAGCAGATCACCGCCGACCTGATCGACGGGCTCGCCGCGTCGCCGGGCGGGCGCGCCGACCTGCGCGAGGCGTTCGCCTACCCGCTGCCGATCGAGGTGATCTGCCGGCTGTTCGGCGTCCCCGACGCGAGCCGGCCGGCGCTGCGGCGCTGCGTGGACGGCATCTTCAACACGGCGCTGACGCAGGAGGAGGCGCTCGCCAACCAGGTCGAGATGTACGGCATCCTGCAGGACTTCGTGGCGTTCCGGCGCCGCGAGCCCGCCGACGACCTGGCCGGCGTGCTCATCTCCTCCCGCGACGAGGACGGCTCGCGGCTGAGCGAGAACGAGCTGGTCGACACGCTGATCCTGATGATCTCGGCCGGGCACGAGACCACGGTGAACCTGCTCGACCAGGTGATCACCGCGCTGCTGACGCACCCGGAGCAGCGCGCGCTCGTCCGGTCCGGCGAGGTGCCGTGGACGGAGGTGATCGAGGAGGCGCTGCGCTGGCAGGCGCCCGTCGCGAACCTGCCGCTCCGCTACGCCGTGGAGGACATCGACGTCGACGGCGTCACGATCGGGAAGGGCGAGGCCATTCTCGCCGCCTACGCGGCGGCCGGGCGCGACCTTTCCCTGCACGGCGACGACGCCGACCTGTTCGACATCAGGCGGGCCGACAAGGAGCACATCTCCTTCGGCCACGGCGTGCACTTCTGCGTCGGTTCGCATCTCGCGCGGATGGAGGCCGAAGTGTCGCTGCCGGCCCTTTTCAGCCGCTTCCCGGATATGGAGTTCGCCGTCGACCCGGCCGAACTGCGCCCGGTCGAGTCTTTCATCTCAAACGGCCACAGGTCTTTGCCGGTCGACCTGAAGTCCTGAGCCTTTCGCCGCCGATTCGTCAGCCGGCGTCGCGGCGGGCCTTGGCCCGGCGTTTCCCCTCGTGCATCGCCTGGACGCGTGCGATCGGAATCGTGTGGCCCTCCTCGACCAGGTCGGCGGGGAGGGCCTGCGGTTCGGGCATGAGGTCGGACCACGGATCGCGGTCGGCGAGCACGCCGAGGGCGGTCTTGATCGTGAAGTCGGCCGGGGCGACGCCGTCGAGGTCGTCCCACGGGACGGGGAATGAGACGGGCGTGCCGGGGCGGATGCGCGGGCTGTAGGCGGCGACCACGGTCGCGCCGCCGGCGCGGGTCGAGTCGAGGAACATCCTGCCGCCCCGGTCCTCGCGGATGAACGCCGTCGTCGCGAGCTCCGGGTCGAGCCGTTCGGCGCGGACGCCCAGGGCCCGGGTGGCGGCGGCGACGTCCTCGACGGGCGTCCGGCCGTCGAGCGGCACGAACACGTGGACGCCCTTGGCGCCGCTGGTCTTGACGGCGCCCCGCAGCCCGGAGTCGTCCATCGCCCGCCGGACGAGGTGCGCTGCGAGGACGGCGGCGCCGAACGCGTCCGTACCCGGCGGGTCGATGTCGATGACCAGATGCGTGGGCCGGTCGGGCGCGTCGGCGCGGAACAGCGGCGGGTGGTACTCGACGGCCCGCTGGTTGGCGAACCACAGCAGCGTGCGGCGGTCGTCGCACAGCGCGTACGACACCTCGCGCCGGGACGTCTCCGCCCACATGCTCACCCTCCGCACCCACTCCGGGGTGTACTTCGGAAGGTTCTTCTGCATGAACGGCTTCTGGCCGCGCAGCACGCGGATCACCGACAGCGGCCGTCCGGCGAGCTGCGGGACGATGCGCCCGGCCACGGCGTCCAGATAGTCGACCAGGTCGCGTTTCGTCGCGTCCGCCCCCTCGAACAGGGGCTGGTCCAGGTTCGTCAGCCGGACCCCGTCACGCTCCTCTTCGGCGCTCACCCCACCACCTTCGCACGGACCTCCGACAACCGGTCGGGTAGCGTCGCTTTCATGTACGCTCCGGCGCATTTCTCCGCTGGCGACGCCGAGGTCAGGGAGCTGCTGGCCGGGTGCGACGCCGCCGACCTCGTGACGAGCACGCCGCAGGGGCTCATCGCGACGTTCCTGCCCATCCTGTTCGACCCGTCGGTGGGCGAGCACGGCGCGATCCTGGCGCATGTCGCGCGCAACAACGACCAGTGGCGCGAGCCCGCCGCCGGGGAGTCGCTGTTCATCGTGCACGGCCCGGACGCCTACGTGTCGCCGTCCTGGTATCCGTCCAAGCGCGAGCATGGACGCGCGGTGCCGACGTGGAACTACCTGACCGCACACGTCTACGGCCGTCTCGTCGTCCACGACGACCCCGCGTGGGTGGAGTCGATGGTCCGCCGTCTGACCGAACGCCACGAGGATGGACGCGCCGAGCCCTGGTCGGTGGACGACGCCCTGCCCGCGTACATCGCCGGGCAGCTGCGCGCGATCGTCGGCCTGGAACTGGTCATCAGCCGGGTCGAGGCGAAGGCGAAGATGAGCCAGAACCGTCCGGAGGCCGACCGCGCCGGAGTGGTCGAGGGCTACCTGGCGGAAGGCAACACCACGATGGCCGAGGCCGTCCGCGACGCCTAGGCCCTCAGCCGAGCGGGTCCAGGGTCGTGGTGACGCGCGGCACGTGCCCGGCCGCGCAGGTGTGGGACGCGACGTCGGCGCCCACCCCCAGCGCCGTGGGGATCAGGCGGTTCGTGCGGAAGGCGATGCCGGGGTCGCGGAGCATCGGGTTGGCGCCCGGGATCACCTCCGCGAGCAGCACGAACGTCGGGTCGATGACCTTGGTGGCGCCGTCGTCGTCCACGACCTCCACCCAGGCGTGCACGAGGTCGGGTAGGCCGACGAGCCAGCCGATCCGCGTCGTCGCCGGGATGCCCTCCTCGCGGCACAGGCGGGCGATGTAGCGGCTGGCCGCGCCGCAGCTCGCGAACCCGCGCGGGACGAGGGACTCGTCGTCCCGCATGGCCTCGGGCAGCCGCAGCCAGCGCAGCTCCGCGCCGATGAACTCGCGCAGGATCGCGCGCAGCCTGGGCGAGCGCAGCGGCGGGCAGTCGCCGACCGTCCGCAGGACGGCGGACAGGGTGAGCGCGGGGCCCGCCGCGCGGGCGGTCGCCGCCGTCCCGGCGGGAAC
>NZ_JABXFD010000338.1 GCF_013372625.1 Actinomadura sp. BRA 177 | reverse complement strand
CCACACCGCCGCCCGCACCGCACGCACAGCGGCCCACGCCGTCCGGCCGTCCGCGCTGCGCGCCGCCACCCGCCGCCCCACCCGCGCCGCGCTGATCAAGGACGTCCTGCTCTACGCCGTCCTCGCCTTCCCCGTCGCCACCACCATGATCTCCCCGCTCCGCCCCGGGCAGCCGTCCTGGTGGCTGCAGGGAGCCGGGCTCACCGCCCTCGCCGCCGCCGTCGCCGTATGCCGCACCCGGCCCACCGCCGCACTCCTCACCGCCATCACCCTCACCGCGATCCACGGCAACTTCGTGTTCGCCATGCCCGTCCTGTCCTACCTGACGGGCCTGCGGACCCGCCGCGCCCAACCCGTCCTGTGGGGATTCACCGCCGCCCTCACCGGCGGCGTCCTGCTGTCCATCGCCCGCGGCCTCGCCGTCACCACCTGGTTCCCCTCCACCGTCTGGCTCGTCCTCCTCGGCGTCCTGCCCTGGCTCGTCGGCCGCTACTGGCGCCAGCACCAGGAACTCCTGCGCGCCGGCTGGGAACGCGCCGAACGCCTCGAACACCAGCAGCGCATCATCGCCGAACGCGAACGCCTCCGCGAACGCGCCCGCATCGCCCAGGACATGCACGACTCCCTCGGCCACGAACTCGCCCTCATCGCCGTCCGCGCAGGCGCCCTCCAGGTCGCCCCCGGACTCGACGCCCGGCACCGCGACGCCGCCGCCGAACTGCGCACCGGCGCCGCCGACGCCACCGACCGCCTCCGCGAGATCATCGGCGTCCTCCGCGAAGACACCGGCACCGGCCCCCGCCCGGGGGAGGACCCCGCGGCGCCCGCCCGCGAGACCATCCCCGACCTCGTCGACCGCGCCCGCGCCTCCGGCGTCCCCGTCCACCTCACCGGCACCCCGCCCGACCTGCCGCCCATGCCCGCGCTCACCGCGCACCGCGTCGTCCAGGAAGCCATCACCAACGCCGCCAAGCACGCCCCCGGCGCCGCCGTCACCGTCACCCTCACCGGCCCCGCCGACGACGGCACCCTCACCGTGACCGTCGCCAACGACCCGCCGCCCGGACACCCGCCGCTCCTGCCCGCCGGCGGACGCGGCCTCACCGGCCTCACCGAACGCGTCCGCCTCCTCGGCGGCACCCTGCACGCCGCCCCCGATCCCGGCGGCGGCTTCACCCTCACCGCCGACCTCCCCACCGCCGACCTCCCCACCACCGGGCCCGCCACCACCGGGGACGCGCCCCGCACCACACCGGGGGAGTGGCCCTCCGAATCCGCCCGCCACCTCGCCCGCGAACGCCTCCAGGTCCGCCGCGGCCTCATCACCGCCATCACCGTCCCCGCCGCCCTCATGGCCCTCCTCGGCGCCATCATGGCCGGCTACTACGTCTACGCCGCCCTCAACTCCGTCCTCCCGCCCGCCGACTACGCCGCCCTGCGCGTCGGCCAACCCCGGCACCAGGTCGAACAGGTCCTGCCGCGGATGCAGACCACCGACTCCGGCGTCGTCCACGCCGTCGTCCCCGAACCCGCCCGCGCCGACTGCCGCTACTACCGCCCCGACGCCGACCTCCTCGGCGTCTCCCGCATCTACCGCCTCTGCTTCACCGGCGGCCACCTCACCGCCAAGAACAGCTACGACACCGGCCGGCTCAGCGCCGGCCACCGCACCGACCAGGAGAACGAGTGATCCGGGCCCTGCTCGCCGACGACGAGACGATGATCCGCGCGGGCGTCCGCGCCATCCTCACCACCGACCCCGGCATCGACGTCGTCGCCGAGGCCGCCGACGGCCACGAGGCCATCGACCTCACCCTCCGCCACCGCCCCGACGTCGCCCTCCTCGACATCCGCATGCCCCGCCTCGACGGCCTCGCCGCCGCCGAACTGCGCCGCGCCGCCCCCGCCACCGGCATCATCATGCTCACCACCTTCGGCGAGGACGACTACATCGCCCGCGCCCTGTCCGGCGGCGCCAGCGGCTTCCTCCTCAAATCCGGCGACCCCCGCGAACTCATCGCCGGCGTCCACGCCGTCGCCGGCGGCGCCGCCTACCTGTCCCCGAAGGTCGCCCACCGCGTCATCACCCAGATCGGCGGCGGCGACCTCGCCGGCCGCGCCCGCGCCCGCCACCGCACCGCCACCCTCACCCCGCGCGAACGCGACGTCCTCGCCCTCCTCGGCGCAGGCCTGTCCAACGCCGAGATCGCCGCCCGCCTCCACCTCGCCGAAGGCACCGTCAAGGCCTACGTCAGCGCCATCCTCACCCGCCTGGACGTCCGCAACCGCGTCCAGGCCGCCGTCCTCGCCCACGAAGCCGGCCTCGTCAACCCCACCTGACCC
>NZ_JABXFD010000285.1 GCF_013372625.1 Actinomadura sp. BRA 177 | reverse complement strand
CGGGATCGCGCCCGGCACCATCCACTCCGACAACGGGACCTCGATGACCTCCAAGCCGGTGACCGCACTTCTGGCAGACCTGGGCATCATCAAGTCCCACTCCCGCCCGAAAGTGAGCAACGACAACCCCTACAGCGAGGCGCAGTTCAAAACCTTGAAGTACTGCCCGGCTTTCCCGGACAAGTTCGACTCACTCGACGAGGCCGAGACGTTCTGCCACCACTTCTTCGACTACTACAACCACCGGCACTACCACGCCGGGATCGGGCTCCACACGCCGTTCACCGTCCACATCGGCACCGCCCAGGCGATCCAGCACCAGCGAGCCGCCACGATCGCGGCGTTCCGCGCGACCAACCCGCGACGGTTCACCCAGACACCCACCCTGCCCAAGATCCCCACACTCGCGCAGATCAACCGACCCGACCAAGACACCACCGACCAGACCAGATCTGACCAGGAGAAACACGCCGCCTAACGATCACTGCCCCTGTCCCATTTGACTTGACACCTACCGTGGCGGGAGAGCCGGCCCCTCATAGGCGGCAGCACGGACGAGCACAGCATCTGACGCCCGGAACACGTCCGGACGGGTGGGGCCACGCACGAGCACCTCCGAGTCGACGATGCGGGTACCAGCCACAGCGCCGCCGCAGGGAAATCCCGTACGGCGACGCTGGCTCGCTGGGGGCGAGTGGTGACGCGTTGGTCAGACGGCGCCACTGACGCAGGCCCCGCACGTGCTGGTGCATCCGTCGTCGGTCACGTTGACGAGGCCGGCGGGGTCGGCGATCTCCAGCAGGCGCACGTCCAGGTCGAGCGCGTCATCGGTGTCGGCCGCACGTGTGTCGGTCTCTACGGGCTTGGGGCTCATGCTTCCTCCGTTTTCCTTGCCGGGGTGATGGATCCTGATTTCGCGGGGTGGTCCATGGGCCGGAAGCCGTCTTACGAGTTGGGTGGTTCCGGCGGCGTAGTCGCTGGGAGGCCTCGTTGCGAGCCTGCAAGCGGTCCGCAAGTTTGCGTGCGGCCACTGCAGAAACGTCGGCCGGGACGACGGCCGCAGGCAGCCCCTTGGCGCCGTCGCTCATGAGGACCAAGACGAACCCGCCTTCGACGCGCGGGCTGGCCACCACCTCGGCGGAGCTGCTCTGCTGCTGCGGCTCCCACACCCGCAGCGTGACCGGGCGCAACGCTTCTTCGACTACGCGGGCGCGCAGGCCGAGACACTCAAGTTCTGCGGCCAACACCAGAAGCAGGCCTCGTGCGTGCGCTTGCGGCTCCTCCCGGTCCGTCGAAACGGACGAGAAGCTCGTGCTTCCGAGGCGAGCGGGAAACATGACCGGTCCTCCCACCGAGGTCAGCCGCATGTGTGAACGTAGACGCAACAAACCTCTCTCCCTCCTCGATGTAGGGGGAGAGCCCGTTCGCAGGCCCCTACCTGGCCCCTGGCGGCCTAGACGGAGACCGCAGGTCATGAGCACTGCCGCAGAGCTTCCGGCGCTCCTGAAACAGCTCAGAGAGCAGGCCGGAATGTCTCAGTCCGATCTCGCCGCGCGCCTGTGCGCCATCACCAGCACCACGACCGTCACCCGGACAGAAGTGTCTCGATGGGAACGGGGAAGGCGTCGACCCGAAGCGTGGCTCGCCGCGCTGGCAGCCGGGCTCGGTGTCGAGCGTGCTGTACTGGAGGCCGCGGCCGAACGCGATGGGCGGCCCGCCCTTCTAGACGCGGGAGGCATGTGCGCTCAGCCAGTAGCGGCCGAAGCCTTGGCAGCCCAACAGACCGGAACGGTCGAGACCGGCGACGAGTGGACCCGGGTGAGCGAACTGCTACGCCGAACGTTTCTCAAACGCGGGGTTGCTGCGATCGCGTTGCCGGCGGTCGGCGTCGGGGAGCTTCAGCACATTGCCGCCGCCCTTGAGGATGCTCGCCGATATGCCGACGCGGCGCTGGTCGAGCACTTCCGCAGCTGCATCGACGAGGCAGCCGGCCTCGACCGCACCGTCGGCGCCGCGGCCGGTATCCCGGTCGTTCTCGGACTGGTCACCGCCATCGACCAAACCGCCCGCGACGCCCGCCCTGAAGTCCGCCGCGCACTGGTGCGCACCGCCGCGCTCGCCGCCGAACTTCTGGGATGGTTCTACCGCGACCTCGGAGCAGGGCGCCCCGCCGGATACTGGCGAGACCGGGCTATGGAGTGGGCCCAGATGGCAGCCGACTCTGCCATGCAGGGTTACGTCCTGCTGAAGAAGGCACAGGCGGCCTGGGACGAACGAGACGCCGTCGGAATGATGGCCTTCGTCCAAGCGGTCCAAGAGGGACCGTGGCGTCTGCCGCCACACGTGCAGGCTGAAGCCGCGCAACAAGCGGCGCGGGCTCACGCCATGCTCGACCAGGACGCCAACGCCATGGAGGCCGAGATAGAGCAAGCTCGCGAGCTGCTCACCGAGGCGACCTCCTCTGCAGGGATAGGGCCCCACTTCAACAAGGCCCTCTTCGAACTGCAGGTGGCGATCTGCCACGCCGAGGTTGGAAGTCCGGACCGCGCCCTGGAGCTCTACGAGGCCAACCTGACTCAGGCGGCCTTCTCCAAACGCGACTTCGGGTACTTCCTGTCACTCAAAGGCGCGGCGTACGCCGCCGCCAAGGACCCCGACAACGCCGCCACGTCCGCGCTGTCCGCCCTGGAGATCGCAAGGGCGACCGACTCTGCTCGTACTCACCGGGAGGTGCTGCGCGTCGTCGGCCGGCTCCGTACCTGGCAGCAACGTCCCGCGGTCCAAGAACTTCGGCAAGCCGTCCTCACATGACCCGAGCCCGGAGCGCCGGTAGAACCGGTCCTGCTGCCAGGGCGATCTGAGACCCGTCGACGCTGATCAAAGGCTGACGCCCACAGCGCTCACAAGCTCGGCGCTGCCCGTAGCCAGTTGGTGATCGTGCTGATGCTCTCGGCCTGCCAGCTCTGGGTCTGGGGGTCGAGGTACCGGGGGTCGTCATGGACGGCTATTCCGTGCTGGGCTCCCTCGATCTCGATCAACCGAACCTCGCCGCCGAAGCGTCCGACCGCGTCTCGTGATGAGTCGATCGGGATGAACGTGTCCGCAGTGCCGTGCAGAATCAGCGTCGGGGCCGTCACCTCGCCGAGAACGTCATATGGCCGCAGGTAGAACAACTCGTTCAAGAGCGGCCGACCCAGCTTGAAGGTCGGCGAGTGAGCCAAGACGCCATGCCTGGCCAACTGCTCGGCCGCTTCGTCGTCGAGGTGATCGTCGTGCCAGTACGGCTTCTCGTCGATGAGGCGGCGCTTGTGGTGCAGCAATGGGTTGATCAGTACGAGTCGGTTGACCATCGCGGGGTGGCGAGCGGCGAAGAAGGCGGCAAGACCACCACTGAAGCTCGCGGCGAGCACGTTCACAGACTCTGCGATGTTGACCTTCTGTGCTTCTTCAACGGCTGCTCGGATGTCGTTCACAACGCCGGACAGCGTGAGCGTCTGCATCTCGCCCTCGCTTTGCCCGTGGGCGCGTAGATCGAACCGGAGCGAGGGCAGGCCCGCAACTGCCAGCCCTGAGGCCAACCGGGCGAAGAAGCCGCCCTCCTCGCGTGTCACGCCGCCGCCGTGGACGAGCACCGTCGCGGCCCCTTGCGCACTGTCGGGTTCGACCAGCGTGCCGGCCAGGCGCAGCCCGTCCAGACTCCGGAAGGTGATGGTGCTGGCGTGCTCGGTCATCTACGCAGCCTCTGCCACACAGGCGGCGGGGTCAATCTTCGCTGCCGTCGGCTGCGGAAACTTACTCTGACGCCTTATCTCAGATTCCGCGGGACCTGCGGGACAGGCGCCCCTCACTCAATCCGCAGCCGCACGGTGATCGCCATGGGGGCGGCCTCACCGGCCAGATAGGTCAGTCCCTTGTGCCGGCCGGTGAGACCCTACTAGAGGTCGACCGTCACGCTGATGCGTTTGTGGTCGGAGTCGGGGTGCTCGGGGTCGCGGAAGTCGTGGACGCGGTACGAGCCGGGCACGTAGGCGTCTCGGAGCGGGTCGTTGAGGAGGATGCCGTCGATGACCAGGCATTGGCGGCCGTTGGGCCTCTCGATCTGGGTGGGAGTGAAGTCCTGGGCGAGTTCGGCGGCGTGGTGGAAGCCGACGCCGCCTTCCCGCTGCCGGGTGTCGGGGTTCCACCATCCGACCAGGGCGTCCAGGGCGCGGGTGTCGTAGATGTGCGGGCCGGCCTGCCTGGGGCCGCCTTGGAACTGGACGCGGTAGTTGATCGCGCGTGGGTTGTGGAGGCCGGGTTTGTTCATGTCGGTGGGTTCGAAGGGGCCGGAGGGGACGGTGTTCCAGTCGCCGAGGAGCGCGCAGGGGATGGCGGGGTCGGCGAGCCGGTCGAACCGCCGGTTGTCGGCGAGGCGGGTGTCGCCGGAGTAGATGTCGCCGTGCGTGGCGGCGATCCGGATGGGGTCGGTGCGGCCGGGCAGGGTGAACAGCATCAGGTTGCGGTTGCGGGAGGCGAAGTCGGGCAGCCGGTGGGAGTAGAACCGCCGCACCACGACCTTTTGCGGGTTGACGTAGATGACGGGGGCGAACAGTCCCCACTCACGGGGAAGCGAGCACGGGTGCGGCACGTAGGCCGGCCCGCCCGCGTCCCGTAGCGCGGCGGCGGCCTCGAACGCGCCTTCCATGCCGTTCAGCTCGTACCGGTCGCCCTCACCGATCACGGCGATGTCGGGCCAGTCGCCGTCGTGGAACATCCCGGTGACCTTGCTGTAGTCGTAGGGGCCGCCGTCGCCGGAGTAGGAGGAGTAGCCAGCGTCGGTCCGGCCGCCGTGCTCGACGTTGACGTAGCTGAGGCGAAGATGCGTCATCGCGTAGGTTCCTTCTCTCCCGATAGCTGTTTCGATGGCGTCGTCGGGCGGCCGGGGGAAGACAGCGGGGTCATCGCCACGGCACATCGTGCGTCGGTATTGGCAGGGCTGATTGGGGACACGCCGGGTCTCCAAAGCGCGGGGGGAACCAGGCCGGGTTGGACGGGGTCCAGGCCGGTGAAGAACCCGGCGATCTGCGTCGGAGTGCGCAGCCGGTAAGGAAACGCGCCGGTGGCGTTGTAGGCGTCCTGCGCCTTGGTGAGGGCAGCACTGGTAGTGGTTGCGTCACTGAGGACCAGGAAGCTGCCCGGAGCCAAACCGTCCATCAAGCTGCGCACGATCGCGTGCGCCTCCTCGGTGTCGTCGATGTGGCCCATGACGCCCGACAGCAGGACTGCAGCAGGCTGGTGGAGGTCCAGGTGCTGGGCGGCACCGGCCAGCACGGTGCGGGTGTCGGTGAGGTCGGCGTCGACGTGACCGACCGTGCACTCTGGCCCGCCGGTCAGCAATGCTCGGGCGTGGGCGATCACCAACGGGTCGTTGTCGACGTAGACGACACGGGTGCCCTCGGCCGCCGACCGTGCGGTGGTGTGGGTGTCGGCGGCGTGAGCTTCGCGGCCTGGGGACGGCAGGCCGGGCCCGATATCGATGAATTGCCGCACTCCCTGCTGGGTGAGGTACCGCACGGCTCGGTTCCTGAAGGCCTGCTGCACCGCCATCAGTTCCGCGACCGCGGGGTAGAGCTCCCTGAACGCTTCGGCGGCATCCCGGTCGGCCTCGTAGTGATCGTGACCGCCGAGCAGGTAGTCCCAGACCCGCGCCGAATGCGGCACCAGCCGGTTGATGTCCTTGCGGGCGGCTACGGCAACGCCAGCACCTGCCGCAGCGTGCTGCTGCGGTGCCGTGTGAGCGTGCGGGGTGAGTACGAGTTGCGCGGCCTCCGGCTGCTCCGAGGCTGGTGGCGGCTGTGAAGGGACGGGCCCGCTGTCCACCGTTCCGTCAAGCACAGCGATGCTCTCCCCGGCGGTCTCATGTTGCGAAGGCGCAGCGGGCAATCGCGGCAAGTCGGCGGTGCAGATGTCCGGGATGGCTATGTCTGCAACACGCAGCACCGTGGAGGCGTAGTCGAGCAACTGGTCAGCGCACGCGCCGGAGAGGGCACTGCTAAAGGTCTGGAGTTCGGTCGCGATGTGCTCCCACTCGACCTCGGTGAGGTCGCGTCGCGCGACCTTGGTGAACCAGGTCCGGTCTAGGACGAGGACGGCCAGACCGTAACGTTCCGCCAGATCGATCACTGCGCGGGTGGGGTCGCCCTCGTAGTGGTCATCGACCAGCGTCTCCACCGCAGCGCAGAAACTGGACCGGCGCTCGCTGTTCAGCAGCTCATAGACCTCCGCGGTGGGGTAACGGCGGTGGCCGCCCACCGTCCGGATCGAGGAGAGCCTCTTCTGCTGTGCCCAGCGGGTGACGGTCTTGGAGTCCACCCGGAACAAGGCGCGACTTCGGCCGGTGTCAGCAGATCAGGAGAAGTCATGGGGACCCTTGGTTGAACGAAGGACATGGGTTGCCGCGGAGCTCGGACGGCGGAGAGGTCCGGCCACGGCCCAGAGGCTGCACCGCAGTGGGGAATTCGGGTGTGGTCGCCCGGCGCGGCGGTGACAGATAGAGGTCATGCCGCGTGGCCGGCTGTGGAGGTGGGCTGGCAGGGAGGAAGGTGCAGGGCTGTGACGTGGGCCAAGCGATGCGACCACTGGCCCTTGCCGGTACCGAGCGCGGATTCGGCGAGGCGGTGCAGTTGAATGTCGCCGGTCCCGGCGGGCGCATCGATGTGGAACGCGTCCCGGACCAGGCGTTCGAGGGGCCGATCGCGGCGGAGGCCGGCCGCTGCGTGGATCTTCATCGCGTCCAGGGCCGATTCCATCAGCGATTCCACGCCCCGGTACTTGGCGCTGATCAGCTCGTCGTCGCAGGGCTTTCCCAGGTCGAGGAGGTGGACGGCCTGGTAGGCCAGCGTGCGGGCGGTCATCAGCCGCTCGTTGATCTGCCCGATCCGCTGCTCGATGGTGGGCAGCACGGCAAGCGGTTCGTGTCTTCGGTGGCGGTCCTTGGCGAACCGTACGGTTTCCTCCAGCAGTGCCTGGTGGATGCCCAACGCGACGGCCGTCAAGTTCGGGCGGCCGTACAGGACGGATGAGCTGTAGGCGACGTCCAGGCCGTCGCCCTCGCCGCCGATCATGTTGTCGGCCGGGACCCGGACGTTGTCCATGACCAGGTCGCCGAAGGAGAAGCCGTGCAGCCCCAGTGGCGGCTTGTAGGGCAGGAGTGTCAGACCGGGCCGGTCGTGCTCGACCAGGAACGCCGACAGGCTCTTGGACCGGCGGGTGCTGTCGTCGCCGGTGCGGACGATGACGCCGTGGACATGCCCCACATGGGAGTTCCCGACATAGAGCTTCCGCCCGTTCAGCACCCACTCCTCGCCCTCACGGCGGGCGTCGGCCTGCATGTCCAGGACATTGCCGCCCGACCCGTCCTCGGTCACTGCGATCGTCGGCAGGCACGCACCGGCCGCGATCGGTGGCAGCCACCGCTGCTTCTGCTGCTCCGTCCCGAAGTGGAGGATCTTGGCGGCGCCGAGCTGGGACGCCTGGACCATGGCGCCCATCGCGCCCGACACCCGTGCCAGCTCCTCGATCACGATCGTCTTGGCCAGGTGGCCGGCGCCCATGCCGCCGTACTCGCGAGGGATGGTCACCCCAAGCCACCCCTGCCGGGTGATCAGGGTTGAGGTCTCGACGTCGACGGTTTGCGTGGCTTCCATGCAGGCCACGCGTGGCGCGATCTCGCTCTCGGCGAAGTCACGGACCTTTTCCCGCAGGGTCTTGTGATCGTCGGTCTCGAACACGGACTCCATCCCCTTCTGCTTTCGTGGGGCCACAGCCGGACGATCGGGATCCGGCAGACGTCATCACCGCGGCTTACCTGCTGCCTTTCAGCCGCCCTGGTAACTGGTGCCGAGGCGGCCGCCCGCGCGTCCGCGCTGGTCGAGCAACTCGAGGAGCGCGTCGCGGTGCTGCTTGATGAGTGCGAGAGAGACCTGGCGGGTCTGATTGGGCATGGGCCTGGTGCCGATCACGCACACACTGCCCACCACGGTGTCGGTGGGGCCGAGGATGAGCGGTGCGCCGGCGTAGGCGCGGACCCCGAGCCGGTCGACGACCGGGTTGGAGGCGAACTGCGGCTTGGCGCACACGTCGGCCAGGACCAGAGCCTTGGTGCGGTCGAGCATTTCCGGGCAGAACCCGTGGTCGGGTGCCATGGTCCGGTCCGCCGGCCGAGCCCCTGGCGGGTTGTGCAGGCCGGCGAACGTCTGCCGCTCGCGCAGGAACAGATTCACCATCGCGTACAGCCCTTGCCCCTCTGCTCCGAGTTCGGCGGCGAACGCTGCGGACACCTGGGCCGCGAATCGGTCGAACTCGGCGTCGGGGGTTCCGTCGAGCCCGAGTTCGGCCAGCATCTTCAGACGCTGCTCCGCCGTGTCGTGCCAGTTGTCGATGTGCAGGCCGGAATCGGCGTCGTACCTCATGCGGGTGCTCCGTAGGCGCGTGCTTCGGGGGAGACGGGTGGGCTGGGCTGCGTCCGCTCGTGGGTGAGCGCGTGGTCGACCAGGGTGAGCAGGACGGTGATGGCCGAGCGCTCATCGCGGGCGTCGCAGCACACGACCGGCACGTGGCCTGGGACTTCCAGGGCTGTGCGGACCTCGGCGGGTGTATAGCGGTAGGGAGCGTTGTCGAACTCGTTGATCGCCACCAGGAACGGGATGTGGCGCTGCTCGAAGTAGCCGACTGCGGCGAAGGCGTCGGTCACGCGGCGGGTGTCGACCAGCACCACCGCGCCGACCGCGCCGATGACCAGGTCGTCCCAGGTGAACCAGAATCGGTCCTGGCCGGGCGTGCCGAACAGGTACAGCACCATCTGCTGACGGGAGAAGGTCAGGCGGCCGAAATCCAGCGCGACGGTGGTAGTGGACTTGCGTTCGACCCCGGTCAGGGAGTCGATCCCGTTGCTGATCTCGGTCAGGTATTCCTCGGTGGTCAGCGGCTCGATCTCGCTGGCCGCGCCGATCAGTGTCGTCTTGCCGACCCCGAAACCGCCACTGACGATGATCTTCACGGGGGTTGCCGAGTAGCCCTCCTGGCCGCGCGATCCCGGAGGACGCGGGGGGTGGTCAGGCGACATCGGACAGCCTCGTTTCCAGGCCGGACCGCAACGCCTCCAGCAACTGCAGGTGGTCGGACGCTCCTGGGCCGGGCAGTGCCATGACCAGCGCCCCGCAGTCGATCAGGTCACTGATGATGATCTTGGCGGCCTGGACGGGGAGGTCGGTCAGTGCGGCGACCTCGGCGACCGAACACGGCTGGACACGGCACGCCTCGACGGCGCGGGCGGCCTCAGGGGCCGCCCGCTGGGCACGGGTCGTGTCGGTGGCCTCCAGCAGAGTGACCAGCCGCATCGAATGCTGGGGCCGGGTCCGCCCTCCAGTGATCGCATAGGGGCGGATCTCCTCGATGTCGTAGGTCGACCAAGCTCGGCTCGTACTGGAGCGATCTGCCGGGCAGTCTGCGAGGTCACCCGATGGCCACCGCATGCCCCGGTGTTGCGCGTCCGCCATGTCACCGGCCGCCGCGCGTCGCGGTGAGCAGGTGATCGGCGACGCTCTTGACCAGCAGGCCCATCTCGAACCCGATGGTGTTCGGGTCCGCTCCCGGCTCGGCCAGGACGCAGAGCACGCTGCCGACCAGCCGGGAGCCGGTTCCGGGCCGTCCTGCCGTCGTGTGGTCGGCGCTCGTCACGAACACCAGGAAGGCGTTGTCCTCGACGATGGCCTGCCGGAACCCGCTGGCCTCCGACGTGCAGAACGAATCGGCGGACCGGGCCAAGGAGTGGAAGCTGGAGACCCAAGCGGCGCCCCGGTCGGCCTGGTCGGTTCCCAGACCCGCGGCCGCCATCTTCAACCCGTCCCGCGACACCAGCAGGGCGCCGGTGACCCCGGTCGTCTTCTCCACGAACTTGTCCAGCAGCCAACTCAATGTCTCATCGGCTGGGAACGACGCGGCGGGAAATGGCGTGGGCTTCGTGATCATGTCTCTCTCCGTATGTGCGAGAACATCCGGGGGTCGGGCCGTGGTCAGCCGTTCGCGGGGTCGGTGGGGTACTGCTGCGTCCGCTCCTGCGCGCTGCGGACGCCGGAGGTGAACGCCGCCATCAACCCCGGAGTCGGCGGCTGGGCGGGACTTGCCGGCGGGCCGGCCGGCCTGGGGGCGGAGGGCTGCGGTGTGGCGGCCTGGCTGCGGCGCGGCAGCACCGGTCTTGCACCCGACGGCGGTGTGGTCGGCTCGATGGGCGTCGACGATCCGGTGGACGGTGGAGTTGAAGGGCCGGCGGATGCACGGGCACCGTTGAGACTCGGAACTGCCGGGCGGCGGCGCGGAAGCTCGGGGGCCCTTGCTGCAGGCGCGCCCGGCACCGTCGCTGTCAGTAGCGCGTTCGGCAGGACCACTGAAGCCCGCGTCCCCGACACCTCGGGATGCAGCTCGATCCGCAGGTTGTGCCGGACGGCCAGCCGCGCGGCCACCAGCATGCCGATCTGACCCTGCCGGACCTGTTCGCGCGGGCTGACACGGTGCGGGTCGGCCAGAATCCGCCGCAGGTCCTCCACCTTCTCCGCCGAAAGCGGGAGCCCCTCGTCGCGGATCTCGACATCCAGTCCCTCGGGTGTCGAGCGGGTGGACATCGTCACTGCGGTGTCCGGGCGGGAGAACTTGGTCGCGTTCTCCAGCAGCTCGGCCACCACGGGGATGACGTCCGGCCCCGCGTGCCCCGGAATCTTCGGATCGTCGTCGGGGAGCGTCAACTGAATCCGCGAGTAGTCCTCGACTTCGGCCACCGCCTGGCGGAGCACCGTCGAGACCGGCACCGGCGAGTGGGCCCGGCGAGCGGTGTGACCGCCGAGTACGGCCAGCCGCTCGGCCGCACGGCGCAGTTGGGTTGCCAGATGGTCGATCCGGTAGAGGTCATCGAGAAGATCGGGGTCTTCCTGCTCCCGCTCGGTGGCCTTGAGCCGCTCCAGCATCCGGCTCACCAGCGAATGCACGCGATGCCCGACGTAGACGAGCACCTCCCGATCGGGCTCGTCGCCGGCGATCTGCCCGCCGGTATCCGCGCCGCCTGACGGCCGCGCCGACGGCAGATGCGTCAACTGCTCCAAGCGCCCGGCGATGGCCGTCAGGTGCTCGCCGGCACGGCCCATGTGTCGGGCCAGCTCACCGGTTCCCGGGGCAACGGCCGCGGCTCCTTCCAGGTAGCCGTTCAGCCGGGCGATCTCGGTATCGATGTACTGACGCCATGACGACATCTGCCCGAGCGCGGCGGCGTGACCGGTGACCTGATGCTGGAGCAACTGGTGCTGGACGTTCCGCCGGTGCCGGCGATAGCGGTCGGCCTCGTGGTGGCACAGCAAGATTGCCGTCACCAGTAGCGCCGCCCCGGCCAGCAACACCGCCACGACAGTCAACTGCAGGCCGCGTCCGTCGGAGCGATCGTTGAGGGCGAAGACGACGACCGGGTAGACGACCATGCAAGCCGGCAGCACCGGTGCGATCAGCCACGGCCACCTGCTCGGCGCGGGAGGCGAGTCGGGCACCGGCCCGACCGGCAGCCCCGCCGACCGCGCCGGCCCGCCCGGCACCGGCCCGAACGGCGCAGAGTTCGAGGAGGTCATATCTCGGCCTTCGTCACAACGAGGAGGAGGGGGATGGGGAGGGGATGAAGACGGACCGCGGTCCCCGGATCCGGCCGACGCCGCACCACAGGTCCACGCCACCAGGAACCGGCCGCTGACCGGGGTCGGGACGCCATGTCTGCGCAGGCACCAGCCCCGGCTCGACCAACACCATCCCGGCGCACAACGTCTCAAGGACCTCCGGGTTGCGGACTCCCGGCGGGCCGGGGGCGACATCGGCGCACATGTGGCCCAGCTCGACCAAGCGGCGATCGTGCTCGGCGGTCAGGTGACAGAAGGCGATGTAGCTGCCTGCCGCCAGCTCGGTCCGGAAGACGGTCAAGGCTGCGACGGCTTGGGGGTCCCCGAGGACGTCCAAGCTGTTGATCAACAGCACCGCCACCGGCCGATTCAGATCCAAGATCTCGGCGGCACCGTTCAGCACCGCGCGGGAATCCGCCACTCCCGCCCGCACGAACCCGCAGGTACCGGCGCGGTCGCTGGAGAAATAGGCGTCGGCGTGGAGCATCACCAACTGATCGGTGTCGGCGTACACGACGCGGACGTCAGGGTTGATGGACTGGGCGATGGTGTGGACCTCGTCGTCCATCGGCAGGTCGACGCCGATGACCAGCAACTGGTCGACGCCTTCGCCGACCAGGGCCCGCGTGACCCGGCTGCGGAACGCCAGCCGATGCCGGGCAAGCGACTCGACCTGCGGGGACCGTGCAGCCACCTTTTCGCCGAGAGCGCGATCGACCGGGTTGAAGTCCTTTCCACCGGCCCAGAACGCCCACAGGCGCGCGATTGCGGGGCGGTCGCCCTCGTATACCCCGCTGACGTCGCGTTCGGTGCCGTGCCAGCCGTAGGCCATGTCGCTCACCGGACACCGCCCGACGTATGGCTCGACTTCTCCTTGGGGCCGGGAAGACGGGCGACCATGCCGAGGACGCGGACTGTCTCGTATACCTCACCCTTATGACTGCCGTCTGAGGACCAGAGCTGCACGTCGACCAGACCGGGCGGCACGAGAGCCCATCCGTCCGCCAGAGCGGCGATGTCGGCTTCCTCGCGGAAGATGATCGGACTGCGGCCCTTTTCGTACGCCTTGGTCATCCCGCCGACACGGGCCTGACTGGTGCCGGTCCTGGTCGCATGGGACAGTACGACGACGCTGCCGGGGGCCAGCCGGTCCCGCAAGTCGGCCATGACGGCGGCGGGGTCCTCGATGAAGTGCAGGATGGCGGCAAGGACGATGACCGCCGGCGCGGTCAGGTCGATACGCCCGGCCAGGTCGGGGTGCCCGAGACCGGGGTTGTTGAAGATGCTGTCGAGGTCGTTGACGTCGCCACCGAGCACACGGCCGTAGCCGGTGCGCAGGGCACGGGCGCGCGCAAGCACGACTTCGTCGTTGTCGAAAGCGAGTACGGCGGCGTCGGGGTTGACGTTGTGAACACACGTCTCCACCGAGTCCAGCGGCACGTCGTCGACGATGCCGACGCCGATGTCGAAGACCTGCCCGATGCCGTACTCGGCGACGGCCCAGGAAGCGGCACGGCCCGCGAACAGGAAGTTCTCCCTCGCGACCGCCTGTGCGTCCGGGGAGGTCCGGATGACCGCAAGGGCGGTCTCCTTGTCGGCCCCGGTCCAGCTCTTGCCGCCCAGGTAGAAGTTGTAAACGCCGGCTTCGGAGGCTTGGGTGAAGTCGCGGGCGAGACCGGGCGTGATCACCGTGACTCCGCCGCCGCGAGCAGTTCGTGGAGTCCTTCGGACGTGTCGGCGTCCACAGATGTGGTCTGAGCCGAGGCCGAGTCCTTCCTCCGCCGGTTCGGGTCGAGGAAGGCCCATCAGCGGCCGGCGTCGGAGTGGACGATGTTCCAGGCCGGGAAGTCCCGCTCCAGCGGGGCCTTGGCCCGCGCGATGGCGTCTGAGACGTCCAATGTCTCGTTCATGCTGGTTCCTTGTTGGCGAATTGCGGGTTCCCGCGGCGGCGTAGATCGAGCGTGGGCCGATCTCTCGGCCGCCGCGATTGATCAACGGGGGAGTGCGGATGTAGATGTACGCCGTGCTCAAACCGGCCTGGACACCGTGAGCGCACGCATCACTCGTTCGGCGGCTACGTCCACGAGTTCGGTGGGGCTGATCCGGTCGCCGTCATCCCAGGTGAACCAGCTCTTGCCCCGATCGACCACAACTTCAATCACACCGGACAAAAGCTCCCAGCCTCGCCCGTCCCGCATGTTCGTGTTCTTTATTGACAACTGCGGATACCTCTGCCCGAAGGCGCGTTCGACGAGCAGGTCGGCATCGTTGAGTCGTTCGGCAAGCGCCGTCAGTTGAGAGATCGCCTCGTCATTTGGCTGGAGCACCAGGACCTCCCGGCTTGCGGTTGAGGTCTACAAGCCAGCCATGCGTCGGGGCGGCGCACAACGACCAGTTCGGCTCCAGGAGCGGTCGCCGGTGGTTGCCACATTGGCATCAGGGCTGATGGCGGAGGAATGGCCGGCCCTCTACCGTGGTGATGGAGGATTCCTGTCTCCCCGCATTGGGAAGGCCGAAGCTGATGCCGGATCAAAAGCTGTGTCCCGGATGCCGGAAGACGCTGCTCTCGCGCTACAACCCCGAGCCGGTCTGCGGCATCTGCCGACGTGCCGCGGAGGATCACAGCATCAGCAAACCTGTATGGATATGGGACACCGCACCGATACGCAAGGCTCTGGCTGAAATGAACCTCGGCGGTGTCCTCGCGTTGTTGCGCTCCTCGGCAGGGTTGACGCAGCAGGAGATGGCCGATCTGGTACCAGGCTGGACGAAGAGCAGAGTCACCCGGATCGAATCGGGCGATCGCGGAACCTTGTACGACGTACGGGAACTGCTGGCGTGGGCCGACGCGATCTGCATGCCGCGCGAGGCGCTGTTACCGCTCGTCCTCGGCCAGTCCGACACTGGTCCCGAGTTGCGGTGGACCTCGGAGGAGCAGGGCATGGATCGCAGGACCTTCAACGGCGGTCTGCTGGCGCTGACCGCCTCGGCGTTCCTGCCGGATGGATTCGTCCCGCCGAGTCAGGTCGGACGAGCGCACGTCAACTATCTGAAGACCTGTGCCGATGAGTTGTGGACCCGAGACTGGAGTGTCGGCGGCGTCGTCCTCCTCCGGCAGGCGCTGAAGTTGGTCGGTCGGGCCAAGGCGATGCTGGACGAGAGCGACTACAGCGAGGGGATCGGGCTCGGGTTGATCCAGGCCGGCGCCCATCTCGCCAACTGCACGAGTTTCCTGGCGTTCGACGCGGGCGATCTCGCGCTGGCCCGCAGGCTCTCGCAGGAGGCCGCGACACTGTCCGACAGCGCCGAAGACTCGGCGTTGCGCGCCCATGTCTACGCGACGATGGCGATGCAATCCACTGCGCTCGCGCGGGTCAGCCGGCGGAGAGGGCCTGCGCGTGAAGCACTGCGTGCTCTGAAGATCGCCGCAGACTCCGCGAAACACCACCCCTCACCGAAACTTCACGCCCTCATCGACATGCGAACCGCAACCGTCAAAGCGTTGCTGGGGGACGAGGTCGGAGCGCATTCAGCGATCGGCGCGGCCAAGCGTGAACTTGATCGAGGAAGTCATCCCGACGACTGGCAGTCGTTGGAGTTCGTGACGCGGACCGAGTTGTCGGGACACGAAGCTCGGGTCGCGTCCATCGTCGGTGACGACCAGAAGGCGACCATGCTGTTCCAACGGGTGCTCGATGACGCCGAGCTCGCACCGAGGAACAGGACCTACTACCGGGCCGCGCTGGCGGAGGTGCGGCTGGCGGCGGGCGACACAACAGGTGCACTGGAAACAGGCCATGCCACGCTGGACGACCTCGAAAAGACCGTGGGATCGGTCCGGGCCCTCAAAGCGCTTCGGCCCCTGGCCGATCTCAACGCTGACTTCCACGACCGGTACGGGGCGGTAGCGGACAACCTCACCACGAAAGTAGCGTCGCCGACATGACGCAACCCGAGTTCCGCCGGTTCGACGCCCGGCAGGCCCGCGAGATCCGTGACATCGTCGAAGAGATCTATCGGGACGCCTACGCCGAGGCGATCGCCAGCGGTGACCCGTTCGACTCGCCCGAACGATTCATGATGCGCTTCGACGCCTACACGGCTTCCGGCCGCGGCTTCGACATGGTCGTGGCGTTCCAGGACGGTCAGCCCGCTGGGCAAACCTGGGGATGGCCGCTCGGTCCGGACGCCGCATGGTGGCAAGGCCTCGTCGAGGCACCCGAGCCGGGCTTCACCGTGGAAGACGGCACCCGGACGTTCGCGCTATCGGAAATCATGGTCTGCGATCAATGGAAGGGCCAGGGAATCGCCCACGCCCTGCACGATGCCTTGCTGGGTGGGCGATCGGAGAAACGGGCGACCCTCCTGGTAGAAGCCGACAACGCCACGGCGTACCGCGCCTACTCGTCCTGGGGCTGGGAGCGGGTTGCGCAACTGCGCCCCAACTGGCCGGACGCTCCCATGTTCGACGTCTTGATACTTCCCCTGCCGCTGGAGGCCCCCGCCTGACAACAGGTGGACTTGCTGTCGGCCGTCGGGCTGCTCACTCGTCCCAACCGGTTCGCTAGATTTAGCCGTCGGGCACCAACTGGCCGACGTCGAGGACGGGGCGGATCAGACATGGCCCAGGTCGGCGGCGACCTTCTCCACCCTCGCCCCCGCGAAGCCCTTGCGCATACGATCGGCACGGCCCCGGCGCGGACTGCTGAACGTGCAGCAGAGGTATGGCCTGTTTACGTTTCCACCGTCGATCTTGGCCCTCGGACGACAAATAGTTCGCCACGCACATGGTCGCGTTGCGCCGTGTCCCGCATGGCGCCTACCTAGCCACCGGAACCCTCGTAGGGGCGATGAGGACTGGGAGTACGGGCGGCGAGTCGGGCACATCGGGGCGGGGTTGCGAACCCTCGCAGGGGCAATGAGGACCTGGGGCCGGTGCCGGACGGCTACGGGGTGCGTGCTCATGGTGGCGAACCCTCGGAGGGGCGATGAGGACGTGGTTCGGGATGAGCCCGGCCGGGTCCGATGAGCCGCGTTGCGAACCCTCGCAGGGGCGATGAGGACCGGAACACCACTCATCGCCGTCGAGGTCGCCGGCATCATGTTGCGAACCCTCGCAGGGGCGATGAGGACAGCAGCCCCTCGCCGTTCCCGGTCAGGGACAGCTCGTTGCGAACCCTCGCAGGGGCGATGAGGACCCCATGGTAAAGCTGCAGGTCGTGGACAGCTTGGAGGTAGTGGCGTAGGGCGGTTTTTCAGCGAACCTCCGGTAGTGCAGTTGAGCCCGGGGGCCTGCTGAAATCGGGATCGGGGTTCTGGGCGTCGGCGAGGTCGACAGTGCTCCTCCACAGCAGCCTGAGACGCGATGGTCTGTGCAGCGTAGCCAGATCGAGTCTTCGACGTGCCCACTGCTACTGGTGCCGTGGAGGATTGGGCATCGCATCGGGTCGTGCTGCCAGCCGATGACGGTGCCGCACCGGTCGTGGTGGACGAGGCGGACCTGGTCGCCGACCTTGTACGGGGCGTCCTCGGCGACTTCGGCGGCGTTGAGGGCGCGGCCGGTGCTGAGGGCGGAGGCGAAGTCGAGGCCGTGGTGGTGGGCGTAGTGCTCCAGGTCGCACACAAGTGCCGCCAGCAGTGCCTGGGTGTAGAAGCCATCGTGGTGCAGGAGTGAGGGCTTGCCGGGGAAGGCGTGGTTCTTGTAGGCGGTCAGGGCGTGGGTGGCGCGGTCGAGGCGTCTGCTGGCGTGGGGCATGGCGGTCACCTCAGGGCCGCGGCGACGTTGCCGGCGTGGTGGACGGCCCGCAGGCACGCCACTCGGTCGGCGGGCTCGGTGGTCTTGGAGGCGACGTTGAGGATCGCTTCGGCCACGACCATCACCAGGGCGGCGATGGCCTCGGCGAACTCCTGGGCGGCGGTGTCCGGCATGGATCGCTCCGGCCAGGCGAGGCTGGGGGCTTCGGCCAGCGCCCACCAGGCGTCGGACGCCTCGGCGAGCGCGGTCTGGTAGGCGTCCTCGGGTCCGGTTTGGGCCAGGACTGTGGTGGCGCGCTCGATCAACTCCAGGCCCATGAATGCGGCGGCCAGGAGCGCGGGCAGGGAGTCGGCGGTCTTGATCTGACGGGTGGCGTAGTCGAAGAAGTGCTTCAGCGGAACCTCCGTAGATGTCCACGCCGGGGCCTTTAGAGGCGGCGCGGCGGTGGCGATGAAGTCGGCTATGGGCGGTGGCGGTGACGTGGGTCGGGAGGACCCGCGGGGCGCGGCACTTGCGCTGCGGGTAGGTGGGTGTTGAGTCCTTGGGCCAGCGGAACGGGGAAGTCCTGCGCGGCGAGCTGGGCAGGACTGAGCCCCGTCCCCGCGGATAGGGGCGGGGTGGTGAGGCGCGGTTCGACCTTGGCCAGCAGCAGGTCGGTGACTTCGCGTCTGTCCATGCCGTTCCAGGCCACCAGGGCATTCAGCAGGGCGTGATGGTCGCTGAGATCGTCTTGCCGCGGCTGGGTGCCGTGCAGGTCGGCGCGGCCGATCCGGACCGTGTTCTCCACGAGGATTTCTTCGGCCGAGAGCGGGTTGTTGATGACGTCTTGGCTGGTGGAGGTGGACGGGAAGGGCGTGGTCGGTTCCAGGTCGGCGGCGATGATGGTGCGGCTGCTGGTCTCGCCGAGGAAACGGACGTCGTACTCGGTCGGGCCGTCGTGGGGGACCAGGAGTCCGGTGACGGTGCCGCGGGTCGGGGCACCGAGCAGGATCGCCTCGTCGGCTGCCGGGCCGTTGAGCTGGACGGTCGTGCCGATGGCGAAGACGTCCGGGTTGTTCTGTTCGCTGAGGTAGTAGCCGTTGGCTTGGGCGAGGATGTCGTTGAACTCCAGGCTGCGGTGGTCGGCGTAGTGCATCAGGTCGATCAGCAGATCGCCGAGGAGTTCGCGGGCGTGGGTGTTGTTGCCGCGGTGGTCGAGGTGTTCGGTCTCCTCGAACAGGGCTTGGAAGGCGTCCAAGGCCGCGGCTCCGAACTCAGCGAACTCAGCGGCGCCGGCTTCGGCCATACAACCTCCATGGGTGTCGGTTCCGTGGTGTGGCGGGGGTGGAGTTGAACGGTCAAGGGCGGTGCTTGTGCGGACGTGGCGGGTTGTTCGGCTTGGGCCTGGTGGTGGTCGGTGAGTCGTCGGAAGGCAGAGGGGTCGGTCCCTGGGGGAACTCGGTTGCGGCGAGCCGGGCTGCCGGATCCGGTCCGGGGCGTCCCTTCGCCGGTGTGTGGGCGGCGTGCATGATGCGGTTGTAGAGGTGGCGCATGATGGCGTCGGGTTGGCCGCCTGACCATTGCCCCAGCCGTATGGTCAGCTGGGCGAGGTCGGTGAGTGCCTGCTCGTCGGCGACGAGGCCGTTGTTGGCGGCGCGCTTGAGCCGGACGGCGATGTCGACGATCGTCGATTCGGCGTTCCGGGCGTCGCAGACGACTCCGGCCGTCCGGGTCGGCAGAGGCAGCAGGGAATCGGCGGGCTCCAGTTCGGCTGCGGTGACGTGCAGGCCTTCGTTGACGCCGGGGATGCGCACTGTGCAGTGGTGTTCGCCGTAGGGGGAGGTGGCCAGCGCGTCGATGAAGCCGCGCCACAGCGGATAGCGCGGCTTGCCGCCGGTGGCGGTGCGCTCCTGCCGGAACTGGACCTCGGCGCCGAGCCGGAAGTTGTAGCTCGGGTCGTGGTCAGGCCCGCCGCGGTCGAGGTGTCGCTGGTGAAGCTCGGCGAACGCGCCGTGAACGTCGAGGGCGCGGCCGTCGGCGTAGCGAGCGAGTTGTTCGATGAGCGACTCGATGAGCGGTTCGGCCAACTGGGGATCGTCGCGGTGACTGTCGGATTCGTCGGGCAGGAGATGCTGCTGGTAGGCGTCGAGTGCGGCGGCGACGGCCTCATCGAGGTAGGGCATCTGGTGCCTCCGAAAGCTGAGTGGGAATGCGGTGTGGGGTAGTCACATCTGCCGGGGATGCGGGTTCGCTGCCGGGGGATCTGGGCGGCTGGACGGTGATGGGGCGGGCTGCTCGCCGGCCAGGAGGGCGGCGATGTCGTTCGGGAAGCCGGCCGCGGCGCGTCGGGCGGCCGGAGACAGCCCGTCGGGCACCGGGCGGATCTCACCGGCACGGAAGCGCGCGTGTTCCAGCATCCACTCGGGCTTGGTGCCCGACCAGGCGGCCAGTGCGGCCGACAATTCGGTCAGGTCTGCCAGCGCGTGGGGGTCGGCCTCGGGCTGATGCCGGGGCAGGCGCGTGATGAGTTCGGTGATGGTGTCTTCGGCATCCAAAGCGGAGTAGGCGGTCCCGCAGGTGCGGGTGAGGATCGGCGCCATCCGGGTGGCCGGTTCCAGCTGCGAGGTGGTGGTGTGCTGCGGGTCGATGATTCCGGGGATGCGCAGCACGCATTCGGCGTTCTGCCCGGGACCGGAGGACTTCAGCTCGGTGATGAACCCCCGATGGGGCTCGGCGTCGCGGTTGCGGAACTGGACTTCGGTGTTGAGGCGGAAGCTGTAGCGGGGGTTGGTGATGGCGCCGCCGCGGTCGAGGCGGGCCTGGACGAGCGCGTCCAGCAGGTCGACCACGTCCAGGCGGTTGCCTTCGCCGTAGTTGATGAGGTCGACGACCAGGGCGTGCAGGAGCCCTTCGGCTTCGGCGTGGTCGGTGCGGTGCCCGGTGGCCAGGTCGCCGAACAAGTGCTGTTCGTAGGCGTCCAGTGCCAGTGCGGCGGCTTCCATGCGCTCGCTCATGCGTGCACCGGGCCCGGAGCCGGGGCCGTTGTGGCGGTGTCGTAGCCGAGCCATCCGGTGGGGACGGGGACGGTGCGGGCTTCGTGTGGGGCGAGGTGCTCGTTTTCGGTGCACTGGTAGAAGGGGCCGCGTGGGCCGAGGAGGACGGGGAGTTGGTGGTCGAGGTGGTCGCGGTACCACAGGGCCATGCCGGTGGCGCCTTGCAGCCGCATCGCCTCCCAGGCGAACCAGAGTGCGGTGAGGCGGGAGATGGCCTCGCCGTGCCGCCACCACTCGGCGCACCAGCGGAACTCGCCGCCGAGAGTGCGCCGGTACATCGGGACGAAGTGGCCGCTCACCCAGGCGGTGACATCCGGATACAGCGACTCGCGACGCTTACCGGCGTCCGCGGACGCAGCAGGGTCGGACATGGGGTTGAAGCCTCCAAAGCGGTGGATGTGTGCATGTGAAGGCCCCTTTCTGTGCTGATGTGGACGTGTCTGTGCGGACGTGGATGTGGTGCGGGTTAGGTCGTGGGCCCGGTGTCGGGGCGGGTGTGGTGGCGGCGGGCGGCCTGGGCGATCGCGGTGTCGGCGGCCGTGATGGCCTTGCTGATGGGGTCGGCGTGCGGGCCGGTGTACCAGGGGCGGAGTCGGATGAGGGCGGGTTTGGTGCCGGTGGCCAGTAGCAGCGCGGTCCCGGCGGGCAGGGCGCGGATGTCGGCGCTTTCGAGGATGTCTTGGCGGCGCAGGGAGATCTGTTCGCTGGCGCGGCCGTCGCTGTAGGTGATGGACCGGACGGGCACGTCGTGCTGGCCGATGAGGGTGGCCAGGTCGCGGACGAGGCGGGGTGAGTCGATGCCGGCGCCGATGAGTTTGCGGGTGGCGGCGCCCCAGAGTGCGGCCATGCCGGGTTCGCCCCAGACGGTGACGCCCTGCTCGTAGCTTTGCAGGATGGTGACCGGGATGATGCCGCGCGAGCCCAGGTGGGAGTACAGGTGGGGGAGGTCGGCGATGCGGCAGATGTTGGCGGCCTCGTCCAGGGCGACGATGAGGGGCGGGTCGAGGCGTCCGCCGGCTTGTTCGGCGCGGCGTTCGGCGGCGCGCATGGCGGTGTCGGTGAGCGCGGCGATCAGCGGCGCGGCGGCCGACAGCGACTTCGACAGCAGGTACAGGGTGTCGCGGGAGTCGGCGAAGGTGTGCGGGTCGAAGACGGGCAGGCCGCGGTCGGGGGTGACCCAGGTGAGGATCTCCTGGTCGCGGAGTGCTTTGGCGGCAGTGCGGGCGGTCTGGTAGATCCCGTCGCGGGTTTCCACGGCACCGTTCTGGGTGCCCTTCAACGAGGAGGCCATCAGCTGGAACCCTGCCTGCTGCAGCAGTTCGATCGGGGTCGGGACGGCGGGCTCGTCCAGCCACCGGGCGACGTGGTGCAGGGAGCGGCCAGAGGTGGCGGCGGCCAGGAACAGCGCGCACAGCAGGTCTTGCGCGGCCGGCCCCCATAGGTCCTTCTTCTGGCCGTCGTCGACGGTGAGGACGAAATGCCCGGCCAGGCGGTGGGCGTCCTCCACCGTGGACAGCCCGGCGAGCGGGTTCCACCACCAGGTTTGCGGCTGGTAGGTGATGTGCTGCGGATCGAACAGCCAGATCTTCCCGCCTGTGCGTTCGGCGCGGACAGTGGCGATCGCCGACCACAGGTCCGCCTTGTTGCTGGTCGCGATCACCGGCCCCGGCGCCGACAGCACATGCGGGATGGATTGGGTGGTGGTCTTGCCCGACCGCGGCGCCATGAACGCCACGACCGTGTCCTCGAACGAGGCGAACAACGTCGGCCCGCTCCGCTCGTCCGGCAACAGAACGTCGCCGAGGACGAGACCGATGTCGTCCGGCTCCAAGTCACCGGGGTTGGAAGTGGCGAGGGAACGCCGCAGCGCAATCGCCTTGCCGGCGGTCGCGTCCGGTTGGAGAGCGGTCAGTCCGGGGTTGTCGGCGAGCGCGGCGATTGGATCCCCAGGCTGTGGAAAACGTCGCGCGATCTTCGGCCAGATCTCCCAGACGGCGCAGGACAGTGCGATGACCAGCAGAAGGAGGATGAGCAGGACGAGCCAGGTCGGTGTCCCCGGCCAGGCCAGATCGGTTCGTCCCCGGGTGAGGTTGATTGCGAAGTCGGTGCCGAACGGCATGACCGTCCCGCCCGCTGCGATCGCGGACAGCTTGGCCGCGGCCCACACGATCCACAGCCCGGCGATGGGTGTCCAGCAGGCGGCGAGCACCAGCCATGCGGCGCCGGTGTTGGAGTGCCACAGCGAGGCCCGTGGCCCTAGCGCCCGGGTTATGCGGTTGCCCGGATGGCGTGGTCGGTGTCGTAGAGGTCGGTTTCGGGGCCGACGAGGGACAGTTCAACGGGGATGCCGAGGCGTTCGCCGGTCTTGATGAGGTATTTGCCGCGTCCGGGGTGGCGGGCGCCGGGTTGCCAGGAGTCGGGCGCCGACCAGGAGGCGACCAGGTGCTGTTCGGGGCCGGTGAGCGGGGTGATCTGGTGGACGCGGGCCAGTTCGCGGGGCGGGAGCCCGGCCAGGACGGTGATGGCCGAGCGGTCGGCGAACCCTTTGGCTTTGGCGCGGTCTTCCTCGGTGGCCAGCGCGTCCAGGTCGGCGAGGGAGTGGGTGATCATGACCGAGGCCATGCCTTTGGCGCGGTTGAGGCGGGTGAGGGCGTCGGCGTGCTCGACCAGGCCGGGGGCGCCGCGCAGCGCGCGCCAGAGTTCGTCCATGACGCCCAGGTAGGAGCGGCGGGGCGCGGCGCCCAGGTCGGCCAGGGCGGTGGCGGCGTCGACCATGCCGAAGGCGTAGGCCCAGGTGCACAGCATCGCGGCGGTGAGGAGTTTGTCGCCGGCGGCGCGGACGCGGGAGATGTCGACGCTGATCGCCGGCGCGTCCAGATCGAGGGGCCGGGTGGTGGCGGCGTCGAACACCCCGGCCAGGGAGCCGGAGATGAGCAGGTCGAGGGTGAAGACCAGGTCACGGGTCTGGGCACGGTAGGCGTCGCTCGAATCGGTGCGGGCCGCTCCCCGCAGTTCGTTCGGTCCCTGTTCCAAGATGCGCAGGACGTCGACGATGGTGGGTTCGCGGTCGAGGCGTTCGTCGAGCAGGTCGATGGCGCGGCCCAGGACGACTTCTTCGGCGTTGGTGATGCGGCCCTCGCGGACGAGAGTCGCCAGGGCGAGGAGCAGGGACAGGCGGCGGGAGCGTACTTCCCAGCGCAGGGTTTCGGCGTCGGCACCGGTGAGGTGGCGGCGGGCGTGGTCGAGGGGGCCGGCGTCCAGGGGGTTGATGCGGTCGGCGCCGCGTCCGACGCGGATGACCTGCCCGCCCAGGTAGTCGACCAGGCGGGTGTAGTCGGGTTTGGTGTCGCCGAGGATGATCGGTGTGGTGCCGGTGGCGACGGCGCCGGTGACCAGGCGTTTGACCAGGGTGGACTTGCCGGTGCCGGGCTGGCCGAGGACGAACATGCCGGGGTTGGTGACCAGCCCCTCCCGCAGCCACGCGAGGGGATCGAGGCAGACGACTTCGCCCCACAGTTGGTGGCGCCCGACGGGGGTGCCGGCGGTGGGCGTGCCGGACCCGGCGGTGAAGGGGTACAGGCCGCAGACCTGGCTGGTGGTGGCCTGGTATTCGGGTGCGGGTTCGACGTGCGCGGCGCGCCCGGCATCCCGCCCGCGCCATCCCCAGGGCGGGGCGAGCGGTTCGGACATGGCCAGGGTTTCGGCGTTCGACAAGCGTGACCTCCTCAGAGTCAATGGCTCTTGGGGCAGTGGATTCTTGGAGTCAGTGGATGAGGCGGCGGGACAGTTCGGGCGGGCAGATGCCGCAGGGCAGGGTGGTGGCGAATCCGGCGGCCTGGCTTCCCCACAGGCGCCGCAGCCGGATCTTGGCCGAGTCGGCTGCGGCCTCCACGTGCGCGGCGGCGCGGCGCAGCTGCTCGGGGGCGGGCGCGGTGACGGTGGCGTACAGCGAGACCAGGCACACCCCGGCGCCCATGGCCTCCTCGGCGGCGGCCTGCCGTGCGCGCGCGGAATCCCAGCTGTCGCGGGCGGTTTCGTCGCGTCCGGTGCGGCGCCGGAACTGGGTCCGGAAGGCTGCCGCGTTGACCTCCTGCTGCAGGACGCGGCTGGCGGCGGCGGCCGGAAGAGCCCGGTATTGCAGCGTGATGCGCTTGGGGTACGGGCCGGGTGCGACCAGGCGGGCCAGGACGTCGGAGCGGACGTTCTGGCGGGGCGGTTCGTGCCAGGCCCAGCTCACCGAGACGCCACCGTCGTGCTGGTAGTGGCCGGTGTGCTCGGTCGCGGCGACCGGCCCCGCATCACCCCAGCCCAACACCTCGTGTGAGTCAGGGCCGGCGAGCAGCCGGTTCACCTCACCGCGCACATCAGGATCGAACGCGGTCCGCACGGCCCCGGCGATCTCCGCGGCGGTCGCCCGCCCCAGGACCGAGACCCCGCAACCACCCAGCCGGGCCGCAAGCCCGTCGAGAGCGCGCCCGAACTCGGCAACCGCCTCGTAGAGGTCTTTGGGGCGGGTCGCGGACGCGCGCGGGTCGAAGGTGATCGACACGCGGGTGTCGACATCGGCGGCCGCGGCCGGAGCGGCACGGACCAGCTCGCCCATGATGGTGCGCGCCGCCGCAGGAGCGGTCGGGACGACCGCGCGGCCTACGGCGTCGGCGAGCGTGGACCCGGGTTCGGGCGCGGTCTCGACCGTGACCGTCACCCACCGCACGGCGGGCATGTGCCCGAGCGCGGCCAGCCAGCCGCCCCAACCAGCGACCCAGGCGTCGGCGTCGCTTTGGTCGGCGAGCCAGGTCGAGGTGGGGACGACGCGCAGGGTGGCGGTGAGCAGTCCGGTGCGGCGGTCCCACACGATCCCGTACCGGCCGCCGTACCCGTCCTCGGCGCTCAGCAGGGTCAACGGTGCCAGCACTCCCGGAAGTTGGAACGCGCGGGGATGGTCGATGACGACCCCGGCCCGGTAGTGGTGGTGACCGCGCCACACCCCGCACTGCCAGCGGCACCGCGCCAGCACCAGCCGCACCACCGGAATGCCGCCCACCCGAACCAGTCCGAGTCCGCCGCCGACCAGCGTCGGCGGGAGCAGGTAGATCAACAGGTCCGGGGCGGTGGCGGCAATGAGCACCAGCAGCATCGCCGCAGCCAGGGCGATGAAGGTGGAGGCGGTGTCCAGGCCGAGCAGGCCGATGCCGTGCCGGCGCCGCCAGCCCCCGTAGGTGCGGATGTCATGCCCCATGGCCACCGCCCCCTTCACCAGCCGCACCGGCCGCGCCAGTGGGGCCGCCGAAGCTGCCGGTCGCGGCCCAGCGGACCGTGTCCTCGCCCCGCTGCCGCTCCTGCTCGGCCGTCCGGACCGCGGTCGGGCCGACCGGTTCACCGTGGCC
>NZ_JABXFD010000701.1 GCF_013372625.1 Actinomadura sp. BRA 177 | reverse complement strand
TCAGGCCGTCCTCGGGCTGCTCGGCGGGCTCGGGCACCCACCCATGATCTCGGGCAACCTCTGCAAGATCAACCCCAGGCAACCAGGCACAACCCGGGCAGACGCCAACTCAGGCTGAATAGCTACCCCAGCGGGGTACGACGTACCGTACCTCTCGGATCAAAAAGACTCACCCCAAGGAAATGGCCACAATACGACAACCCCGCGTTTTGGGGTATGCAGCCGAATTCAACCGTGCACGGCCGGACCCGGCCGCACGCGCCGCGCTCAGCCGCGCGCCGCGCTCCGCTCGCGCGCCCAGGCGACGGTCTCGGCGAGGCCCTCGGCGAGACCCGTCTTCGGCTCCCAGCCGAGCGCCTCCCGCGTCGCGCGCGGGTCGACGGCCATCGCGGGCAGGTCGCCCAGCCGGGGCGGCGCGAACTCCGGGTCGTCCGGCGCGCCCGCCGCCTCGGCGACGAGCGTGTGCAGGTCCCGGTCGGTCGTCTGCAGCCCGGTGCCCACGTTGAAGCGTCCCCCGCCGCCCGCGTCCCCCGCCGCGCGGGCGAACGCGTCCACCACGTCCAGGACGTAGACGTAGTCGCGGGTCTGCGTGCCGTCGCCGAAGACCTTCGTCGGACGGCCGGACAGCAGCGCGTCGGTGAAGATGGAGACGACGCCGGCCTCGCCCTCGGGCGTCTGCCGCGGCCCGTAGACGTTCGCCAGCGTCAGCGTCGTGAAGTCGATGCCGTGCAGCTGCCGGTACATCCCGGCGTAGACCTCGCCGGAGACCTTCGAGGCCGCGTACGGCGACGCGGGCCGCAGCTCGGCGTCCGCCGGGACGGGCAGCGCGTCCGGTACCCCGTACACCGCGCAGCTGGAGGTGAACACGACCTTGCGCCCGCCGGCCGCGCGCGCCGCCTCCAGCACGTTCGCGGTGCCGAGCACGTTGATCCGGGCGTCGCCCAGCGGGTCGGACACGCTGGCGCGGACGCTGACCTGCGCGGCCAGGTGGCAGATCACCTCGGGGCGGCGCACCGCCGCCTTCTCCGCCAGCCCGGGATCGGCGACGTCCATCTCCCACAGCTCCACGCCGGGGCGGACGTTCGCGCCGGACGACAGGTCGTCCACGCCGATGACCTCGTGGCCGTCCGCGAGGAGCCGGTCGACGAGATGGGACCCGATGAATCCGGCCGCGCCGGTGACGAGTGCGAGCACCCGCAGCACGATACCGAAGCGGCGCCTGACCGGCGCTCCCGTGCCCGGCTCCGGTCAGGCGCCGCGGTCAGGCGCTCTCGGTCTTCTCCGCGCCCCCGGTCGCCTTGATCTCGCCGCAGATCTCCTCGATCCGGCCGAGCACCTTGGCGCGCAGGTCGGTGGGCGCCTGCTCGCACCCGCAGGACTTGTTCACGATCTTCTTGACGGCCTCTTCGAGCCCGTACTCGCGCAGGCACGGCCCGCACTCGTCGAGGTGCTGCCGGACCTCGCTGCACCCGCCCTGGTCGAGCTCGCCGTCGAGGTAGGTGTAGACCCGCGCCAGTACCTCGCCGCAAGGCGTGTCGTGATGGTTGCCGCAGCTCATGATGACCCCCTGCCGGCACGGGTGAGCCCGCGGTCCTCAGCGTAGTCCTCCAGCATGCCGCGGAGCTGGCGCCGGCCGCGGTGCAGGCGGGACATCACCGTACCGATGGGCGTGCCCATGATCTCGGCGATCTCCTTGTAGGCGAAGCCCTCGACGTCGGCGAGGTAGACGGCGATGCGGAACTCCTCCGGCAGCTCCTGCAGCGCCCGCTTCACGTCGGTGTCGGGCAGGTGCTCCAGCGCCTCGGCCTCCGCGGACTTCAGCCCGCTGGAGGTGTGCGACTCGGCGCGGTGGATCTGCCAGTCCTCGATGTCCTCGGTGGCGGCCTGCTGCGGCTGCCGCTGCTTCTTGCGGTAGGAGTTGATGAACGTGTTGGTCAGGATGCGGTAGAGCCACGCCTTGAGGTTCGTGCCTTCCTTGAACTGGTGGAAGGACGCGAACGCCTTGGCGAAGGTCTCCTGGACGAGGTCCTCGGCGTCGGCCGGGTTGCGCGTCATGCGCAGCGCGGCCGAGTACAGCTGGTCCAAGAACGGGAGCACGTCGCGCTGGAACCGCTCCTGGCGCTGCTCCACGGTCTCCGTGGTGCCCGGTACCTGACCCACCCCCTCGGCTGTGGCGCCCTTGGCCCTGGACTGGCCGGCGGCGTCGTATGCCACAGACGATATCGGTCCGCGCGGCCGGCCGACGCGGACGGGTGCCCGCGCGTCGCCGCGGGGCGCCGCCGTGCCGGCGTTCCGCTGCTGATCGGCGACGGCTGTCGTCATCGGTCTGCACCTCCGTGTTGCTCGCTGTGAGACGGTGCAACACCGGAACGGCCCCGCCGATTCCCCGGAGTGCTTCCCGCGGGCCGGGTCACTCAGGGTGATGACCGGCCCCGGACGGGGAAAGATGTGACATACACGGCGAGAACAGGAGCAATCGGTGCACTCCGTGCCTTCGGCGCGACCTTCCGAGCCCACCATCGCCAGCCTGCGCGACAGCTCCGGGACCGCCGCCGGGGACTCCCTGGCGCGGTACTGGACGTTCTACCGGGCGGTGGCGGACGCGCAGCTGGCCCGGTGGCTGCCGCGCAGGCCGTCCCGCGTGCTGGACCTGTCGGGCGGCCACGGACGCAGCGCGGACCACGCCGCCGGCGCCGGCCACGCGGTGCTGGAGGTGCGCGACCCCGACCGCGCCGGCCGCGGCGCCCCGCACGACGAACCGCGCCCCGCGCGGGGGGCGGTCCCGCTGGTCGGCGACTCCGGCACGCTCTCCTACCTGGTCGACGCCTCGGTGGACGCCGTGGTCGCGGAGAACCGGGTGCTGTCCCGGCACCTGGCCACCGAGGCCACCATCGCCGAGATCGCCCGCGTGCTGCGCCCCGGCGGCCGCGTCCTGCTCTGCGTCGACTCGCTCACCCTCGGCATGGCGCTGCTCGCCGAGCGGAACTACTGGGCGCACCTGTCGGACGTGCCGAGCGCCGAGGTCGTCCTCGTCCCGTGGCCGGACGGGACGATCACGCGCTCGTTCTCGTCCCACCAGCTCCGCGAGCTGCTCGCCGACGCCGGCTTCGACGTCGAGTGGATCAGACCCCGCACCGTGCTGTCGCCCTCGACGGTCGAGCACGTGCTGGCCGAGTCGCCGCGCGCCCTCCCCCGCCTGGTCCGCACCGAGCTGAACGCCCAGCAGTCGGACGAGTCCCTCGGCGTCCACCTGCTGGCGAGCGCCCGCAGAGCGGGCTAGCGGCGGCGGTCGTGGCGGGCCTGGCAGGTGATGCAGCGGGCGGCGTCGGGGCGGGCCTCCAGGCGGCCCTCGGGGACCGCCTCGCCGCAGTCGACGCACCGGCCGTAGGAGCCGGCGCCGAGCCGCTCCAGGGCGGCGGCCACCCCGGCGCGGTGGCGGGCCAGGGATTCCAGCGCCGCCTCGACGCGGTCGTGGGCGGTGAGACCGGCGCCGGCATCGGCCGCGGAATTGTCGTGCTCGGGGGTCTCGCCGCGGAGAATGGCGATGGAACGATCCAGATCCGCGAGCATGGCCTCAAGGCGGGAACGGGCGGCGGCGGTGTCCACGATGCAGCGCACTCCCCTCCCCCGAGGCGGCGGCCGTCAGAACAAACTGTCGGATCGATCACCCGGACTATCCCCGGAAATGACCGGTTCTATGAGTTCGGGCCCGTTGTTTCGCACGCTGTTGACCGCCTTTGACACCGGGTAGGCGTCCATTGTCCCGGCCATGGCGGGGACCAGCAGCCCGCGGACCCGCTCGGTGTCGGTCAGCTCCGGGTCGAGCCAGGCGTCCCAGCGGTCCGGCTCGACGATCATCGGCATCCGGTCGTGGATGCGGCCGAGGTCGTCGGGCGCGTCGGTGGTGATGACGGTGCACGTCCACACCCATTCGTCCTCGGGAGACTTCCACAACTCGTAAAGCCCGGCCATCGCCATGATCGCGTCGTCATTGGGGTGAATGAAGTAGGGCTGCTTCTGCGGCTTCTTCTTGGCCTTCTTCTCGCCCTCGGCGGGGTCTGGCGCGTCGCCCTGGTTCTGGAGCGTGTACCACTCGAAGTAGCCGTCGGCCGGCAGCAGGCAGCGGCGGCGCGCGAACGCCCGCCGGTACGACGGCTTCTCGTGCACGGTCTCGAACCGCGCGTTGATCATGCGGGACCCGATGGACAGGTCCTTCGCCCAGGACGGGACGAGCCCCCAGCGCACCGTCCGCAGCTGCCGGACGGCGGGCTCCTCCTCCGGGGCGTCCTTCGGGCGCCGGTTCAGGACGACCGGAACCTGCTTCGTCGGGGCGACGTTGTAGTCGGGCTGAAGATCCCCGTCGACGGCGTCGAGCTGCACCTGGAACTCGTCCAGCAGCTCCTGACGCGCGCGGGTGGTGGCATAGCGTCCGCACATGGGTCCCATGACACCACGAGGCGGGGACACCGGGCGGGCGCGCGCTTGAGGTGCGGCGCGCTGGGCATGTAGCGGTTCATGCGACCCTTCACGACCCTGGCCCGCCCGCTGGTGGCGGCGCCGTACATCATGACCGGCCTGGACGCCATCCGCGATCCCCGCGAGCGCGCCGAGCAGGTCGGCCCGGCCGTCAAGCCGGTCGCCGACCGGCTCGACTGGATGCCGAAGGACCCCGAGACCCTCGTCCGCATCGAGGGCGCGCTCAGCCTCGGCACGGGCGCGCTGCTGCTGACCGGCAAGTTCCGCCGGCTGACGACGGTGCTGCTCGCCGCGCAGCTGATCCCCACGCTGGCGACCGAGCACCGCTACTGGACCGAGAACGACCCCGAGCGCCGCGCGAACGAGCGCTCCCACCTGCTGAAGAACGCCGCGCTGTTCGGCGCGCTGCTCATGTCGGCGACCGAGCCGCGCCGCCCGCCCCGGACGGCGGAGCTGCGGCGCGCGATGCGCGAGTCGCAGCTCAAGACCGGCGCCGAGGCCAAGGCGATGCGCAAGGAGGCCGCCGCCACGCTGCGCGACGCCCGCCGGGAGGCGTCCCGGCAGGTGCGCGTCGCCCGCGCGGAGAGCGGCCGGATGGCCGCCAAGCAGGCCGCGAAGGCGGCGAAGGCCAAGGCGAAGCGGGGCCCCGGCGCGGGCGGCGTGCTGAAGGCCGGCCGGACCGGTGGCGCGGGCCTGTTCAAGGCCGGCAAGGCGGGCAAGGGCGGCATGCTCAAGGCCGGCAAGGCGGGCGGCACGATGACGAAGATCGGTGCGGCCGGCTCGTTCAAGGCGGGCAAGGCGACCGGCGCGCTGAAGAGCATGGGCCGGGGCCGGTCCAAGGTCGGGCTGTTCTCCCGCGGCGGCAACCCCGACATCCGGGAGATGGCCGCCTTCCGCGCCGGGCAGGCGTCGAAGGCCGGCAAGGCCGCGGGCAAGACCGTGAAGGCGGGCACCGCGACCCAGGCGGCCAAGGCCATGAAGGCCGGGCGGACGGTGAAGGCGGGCACGGCCGTCCAGGCGGGGAGGGTCCGCGAGGCGGTCAAGCGCTGACTTCCCGAAGAGAACCTTAAAAGACCCTCAAGGCCATTGAACCGGGGCGCGGCCCGGTCTCGTACTGCCAGATGACCACCGTCCTCCAGCCCCCGCCCACCGCCAATCAATCGACGAGCTCCGCTCGGCGCCCGTCGCCACCATCTGGAGACGCCCCGGCCATGGCCCTTCCCGGATCGTCCGGTCGCCAGCCCGGCGGGTTGCGGAGCCCGCTCCGCCGCCCCGGCCCGGCACGGCCGCCATCGGCCGCGAGCCCGCCCGGAAAAGACGACGAGGAGATCGTCGCCGGGCTGTACCGCGAGTACCATCGGCCCCTCCTCGCGTTCGTCCTCCGGCTGACCGGCGGTGACCGCCAGTGGGCCGAGGACGTGGTGCAGGAGACCATGATCAGGGCGTGGCGCAGCGCGGACCGGCTGGACGACCGGACGTCCTCGCTGATGCCGTGGCTGGCCACGGTCTCCCGGCGTATCGTGATCGACAACCGGCGGCAGCGCGAGGTCAGGCCGCCGGAGGTCGGCGACGGCCCCCTGGAGAACCTCCCGATGGCGGACGAGATGGACGGCCTGCTGCGCAAGGTCGTGGTGACGGAGGCGCTGGAGTCCCTCTCCCCCGCGCATCGGCAGGCGCTGACGGAGACGGTGCTGCGCGACCGTACGGTGAACCAGGCCGCCGAGTACCTCGGCATCCCGGTCGGGACGGTCAAGTCACGCGTGTACTACGCGCTGCGCGCGTTGCGCGTCGCCTTGGAGGAGAGGGGGGTGACCTCATGAGTTCCCAGATCGAGCACACCGACGTCGGCGCCTACGCGCTGGGCCTTCTCGAAGACGGCGATCGGCGGGCGTTCGAGGCGCATCTGCACGGGTGCGGCCGGTGCCAGGCCGAGCTGGGGGAGCTGTCCGGGACGGCCGGGGCCCTCTTCGAGCTGGCGCCCGGGTCGGCGGAGGAGCCGGACGAGCCTTCCGCGCCCCCGCCTCCGGTGATCGACATGATGCGCCGGAGGCGGAAGGCGGACCGCCGGTTCCGCCGCGCCGCGTACCTGGTCGGCACCGCCGCCGCGGCGGTGGCGCTGGGCGCGGGCATCGCGGTGGGGACGACGCTGAACGGCGACGACGGCGGCGCGCCGAAGCCGCCGCCGGTGGCGCAGTCCATCACCGGTCAGCAGTTCCGCGCGACGAACGCGAGCACGGGCGCGTCTGGGACGGTCGGGCTGGTCGACAAGGGCTGGGGCACGCAGGTCAGCCTGGAGCTGCGCGGCATCAAGGGGCCGCTGCGCTGCCACCTGGAGGCCGTGTCGCGGAACGGTGAGCGCAGTGTCGTCGCGGGCTGGCGCGTCCCCGACAAGGGCTACGGCGTGCCGGGCCAGCCGAAGCCGCTGATCATGCAGGGCGGGACGGGGCTCGACCGGCAGCAGATCGACCACTTCGCCGTCCGGCTCGACACCGGCGGGACGCTGCTCACCATTCCGCTGTGATTCGGCCCGGCCCGATAGCCTTGGGTCATGTCCTCTCCGCATTGGTCCGCCCCGGTCACGCATGCCCCGGTGGACGCCACGGTGCAGCTGCCGGGCTCGAAGTCGATGACCAACCGGGCGCTGGTCCTGGCCGCGCTCGCCGCCGCGCCGGGCCAGATCGTCCGGCCGCTGCGCAGCCGCGACACCGACCTGATGGCCGCCGCGCTCCGCGCGCTCGGCGCGGAGATCACCGAGGACGGCGCGGACTGGCGGATCGTCCCGGGTGAGCTGCGCGGCCCGGCGAGCGTCGACACGGGCCTGGCCGGGACGGTGATGCGGTTCCTGCCGCCGGTCGCGGCGCTCGCGTCCGGCGAGGTGTCCGTGGACGGCGACCCGCGCGCCCGGGAGCGGCCGATGGGCCCGATCATCACCGCGCTGCGGACGCTCGGCGCGTCCATCGACGACGACGGGCGGGGCGCGCTCCCGTTCACCGTCCGGGGCGCGGGCGCGGTGAACGGCGGCGAGGTCGTGATCGACGCGTCCGGGTCGTCCCAGCTGGTGTCGGGGCTGCTGCTGGCGGCGCCGCGCTTCGAGAAGGGCGCCGAGGTCAGGCACGAGGGCCCGCCGGTGCCGTCGGCGGCGCACCTGGCGATGACCGTCGAGATGCTTCGCGAGGCGGGCGCGGCGGTCGAGCTGGAGGAGAACGTCTGGCGCGTCGCCCCGGGCCCCCTCCAGGGCCGTGACTGGGTGATCGAGCCCGACCTCTCGAACTCGGCGCAGTTCCTCGGCGCCGCGCTCGTCACGGGCGGGCGGGTGACCGTGCCGGGCTGGCCGGCCGAGACGACGCAGCCGGGCGACGCGCTGCGCGGCCTGCTCACCGCGATGGGCGCCGAGGTGTCCCGCGGGCCGGACGGCCTGACGGTGCGGGGCCGGGGCGGGTTCGCCGGACTGGCCGCCGACCTGCACGAGGTCGGCGAACTGACCCCGGTGCTCGCGGCCCTGTGCGCGCTCGCCGATTCCCCGTCGAGGCTGACGGGCATTGCGCACCTGCGCGGCCACGAGACCGACCGGCTGGCCGCGCTGGTCGCCGAGATCAACGGGCTGGGCGGCGACGCGAACGAGCTGCCGGACGGCCTGGAGATCCGTCCGCGCCCCCTGCACGGCGGCGTTTTCCACACCTACGACGACCACCGGATGGTGATGGCGGCGGCGCTGCTCGGGCTGGCCGTTCCCGGCATCGAAGTGGAGAATCCGGGCACCGTGGGCAAGACTCTTCCGGACTTCACTCGGCAGTGGGCGTCGATGCTGGCGCCCGCCTGACGGCAGGGGCGGACACTGGCCAGGCGAACGAGCGACTACGACGAGGACGACGTCCGGGTGCGGCCCGGGCGCCGCGGGTCGCGGCCGCGCACCCGCCGCCGTCCCGCGCACGAGGACGCCGCGCCCGGCTTCGTCATCGCGGTGGACCGCGGCCGGTACCGCTGCCTGGTGGACGCCGGCACCGGTGACGAGCGCGGCGTCACCGCGATGCGCGCCCGCGAGCTGGGCCGCAAGGGCGTCGTCGTCGGCGACCGGGTCGCGCTGGTCGGGGACGTCTCCGGCGCCCCCGACACCCTCGCCCGGATCGTCCGGGTGGAGCCGCGCACCTCGTCGCTGCGCCGCACCGCCGACGACACCGACCCCTTCGAGCGGATCATCGTCGCGAACGCCGGCCAGCTCGCCATCGTGACCGCGCTCGCCGACCCGGAGCCGCGCCCCCGCATGATCGACCGGCAGCTCGTCGCCGCCTACGACGCCGGGATGGACCCGCTGCTCTGCCTCACCAAGGCCGACCTCGCCGACGCGGACGCCCTGGTCGCCGAGTACGCGCCGCTCGGCGTCCCGTACGTGGTGACCCGGCGCGGCGGCGACCTGGACGAGCTGCGCGGCCACTTGGCCGGGCGCACCAGCGTGTTCGTCGGCCATTCGGGCGTCGGCAAGTCGACGCTGGTGAACGCCCTCGTCCCGGACGCGGAGCGGGCCGTCAGCCACGTCAACGCGGTCACCGGGCGCGGCCGGCACACCTCCTCGTCCGCGATCGCGCTGGAGCTGCCCGGCGGCGACGGCTGGATCATCGACACCCCGGGCGTGCGCAGCTTCGGCCTGGCGCACGTCGACCCGGAGAACGTGATCAACGCGTTCGAGGACCTCGCCGAGGGCGCCGCGGAGCGCTGCCCGCCGCACTGCGACCACTTCCAGGACGACTGCGGCCTGGACGCGTGGGTCGCCGAGGGCCACGCCTCCCAGGCCCGCCTGGACTCCCTCCGCCGCCTCCTCTCAAGCCGCGAGGCGGAGAACGATTAGCCCGCGGTAGCTCAACGCAACAACACCAGCCCCCACCTCAGCCACGCGACGACCCCAGGCACCGCGATCGCGTGCGAAGCCAGGTTCGAGCGAAGCGAGAACCTGATCGCGCAGCGAGCCGCTAGGCGAGTCGGATGCGATGCAGCGATCGCCGCGTAGCCCGCTGAAGGAGGGCCCCCAGGGCCCGACGCCGAGGGCGGAGCAATGAACTCGGCGCGGTCGGCGGCGCGGCTCGATCATCCGGGCATCGTGACGGTGTACGACGTCGTCGAGGAGGACGGCCGGCCGTGGATCGTGATGCAGCTCGTCCGGGCCGAGGGGCTCGACAAGGTGCTCACGCGCGAGGGTCCGCTGCCGCCCGCGCGGGTCGCGGCGATCGGGCTCGACCTGCTGGACGCGCTGGGCGCCGCGCACGCGGCGGGGGTCGTGCACCGCGACGTCAAGCCGGGGAACGTGCTGCTGCCGCGCGGCCGGGCCGTCCTCACCGACTTCGGCATCGCGACCGTGGCGGGCGACGAGACCCTAACCCAGGCGGGTGCGATCGTCGGGTCGCCCGCGTACCTGGCGCCCGAGCAGGCCCGGCACCAGAAGGCGACACCGGCGTCCGACCTGTGGTCGCTGGGCGCGACGCTGTACGCGGCGGTCGAGGGCCGTCCGCCGTTCGGGCGCCCGGACGTGTGGGGCGTGATGGCCGCCGTCCTGTCGGACGACCCGGACCCGCTCCGCCTCGCCGGCCCCCTGACACCCGTCCTGCACGGGCTGCTGCGCAAGGACCCCGGCGAGCGGATGGGGCCGGAGGAGGCCGGGCGGCTGCTCCGCCAGGCCGCGCAAGGCGCGCCGGGACCCGCCTTCGAGGCGCCGCACAACGTGACGCTGGAGCCGCCTCCGGCGGGCCCGACGGTGGTGACACAGCCGCCCGCGCCGCCGAGGCGCGTCCCGTGGCCGCTGCTCGTGCCCGCCGGGATCTTCGCGGCCGCGCTGGTGGTCGCCGTCGTCGCGGTCGTGCTGTTCACCAACGACGGCAAGAACCAGAGCGGGGACGGCCGGCCGAGCGCCTCATCGTCCCCGCAGACCTCCGTGCCGCAAGACTTCCGTGAGTACCGGGGATCATCGTTCGCCGCCGCCGTCCCCAGAGTTGGAAGGCGGAGGCCGAGGGCGACGACGTGACGTTCACCGACCCGGCGGAGGGCGTCACGCGAGGGCTTGCGTTCCAGCGTCTCGGCTCGTCCTTCCAGAGCCCCGGGGACGCTCTCGCGTCCGCCATCGGCCAGATGAAGAACGACCCGGACGCCTATCCCGACTTCGAGCAGGAGAGCTTCGACCGGGACGTCTCCTACAAGTACGGGCCGGCGGCCGAACTGCAGTTCACCTTCACCAAGAACGGCACGCCGGGCCGCACGCGCGTGCGGGTGTTCAAGTCCGACGGGGTCTTCTACCAGGTCCTGCTGGCGACCGACCAGGCGCACTGGGACGAGAGCGTCACCTACTACGAGCAGTTCCTGCGGAGCCTGGAACTGACGCCCTGACCGCGCAAGCCCTAGCCGCGCGACTCCTCGAACAGGGTGCGGGCCTTGGCCTCGGCCTCGTTCAGCGCCTTGACGTGCCGGGGCGCGAGTTCCTCCACGCACCGGGTCATCTCCTCGGTGACGTGGCTGAACGCGCTCTCCTCCGCGCCGCGCAGCGCCGCCCGCACGGTGGCCGACCGGGCGCCGAGCGCGGACCACTCCAGCTCCAGCCGCGCCACGGCCTCGTCGAACGCGCGGGACGTCTCGGCGCCCGCGTCCTTCAGCTCGTCCGGTACCGGCCCGCGGCCCGCCTTCCGGGCGTGGCCGGAAAGGGCCGAGATGCGGCTGGCCAGGGTCAGGCCCTCGCGGGCGAGCGGCAGCACGTCGTGGATCAGGTCGGTGACGGCCTTGGCCAGCTCCTCCACCCGGGTGAGGAGCGTCTGCGTCGCCTCCTCCAGCGCCCTGGACGTGCGTTCGGCGACGCGTTCGGCGACGTCCCGCTGCTGCTCGGACAGCACCGGCACGATGTCGCGGTCCAGCAGGCGGCGCAGTTCCCGCTCGCGCGCACCGTGCTCGCCGGGCCCGGCCCGCTCGGCCCAGTCGGCCCAGACCCGCTCGATGCGCTCCTCCCCGGACGCGGCGATCTCCGCCGTGATCTCGTCCAGGGCCTCGCCCACCCGGGCCTTCAGCCGTTCCACGCGCCCGTAGAGCGCCTCGCGTTTGAAGGGGTCGTTGAGCTCGTTGAGCTGGGCCTGCAACCGCCGGGACACGTCGATGGCGTGCTCGGCGAGCGGGACGAGGCGGTCGGCGAGCTCGTCGAGCGTGGCCGCCCGGCGCGGGTCGGTCAGCTCGGCCACCCACGCGGGAAGGTCGTGCGGCATGGCCCCCATGCTGCCACTACCCGCCCCCCGGCACCGGCGTTCCCGCCCGGCGCGCCCCGTCCGGACGACCGAAAAGCCGGATCGGCACGGGTAGGTGTGTCTGGACGGGCGGTGATCAGGGTAGCGTGGCACGCCGTGGCGGGCTATTCCGATGACCTGCGTCTCGCGCATGTGCTGGCGGACGGGGCCGACGACATCACGACCAGGCGTTTCCGCGCCCTCGATCTGGCCATCGAGACCAAGCCGGACCTGACGCCGGTCAGCGACGCCGACCGCAGCGTGGAGGAGCAGATCCGCGGCACGCTGAAGCGGGCCCGCCCGCGGGACGCGGTGCTCGGCGAGGAGTACGGCAAGACCGGGTACGGGAACCGCTGCTGGATCATCGACCCGATCGACGCGACGAAGAACTTCGTGCGCGGCGTCCCGGTGTGGGCGACGCTGATCGCGCTGATGGAGAACGACGAGATCGTCGTCGGGGTCGTGTCGGCGCCCTCGCTGAACCGGCGCTGGTGGGCGGCGCGCGGCGGCGGCTCCTGGACGGGCCGCAGCCTCACCCGCGCGAGCCGCATGAACGTCTCGTCCGTCGGGGACCTGTCGGACGCGTCCCTGTCGTTCTCCAGCCTCAGCGGCTGGGAGGAGCAGGGCCGCCTCACCCACTTCCTCGACCTGACGCGGTCGGTGTGGCGGACGCGCGCGTTCGGCGACTTCTGGTCGCACATGATGGTCGCCGAGGGCGCCATCGACATCTCCACCGAGCCCGAGGTCTCACTGTGGGACCTGGCCGCGCTCCAGGTCATCGTGGAGGAGGCGGGCGGCATGTTCACCGACCTCACGGGCGTCCCCGGCCCGGACGGCGGCAGCGTCGTCTGCACGAACGGCAGACTCCACGCCGACGTCCTGCGGACCCTGGGCGGCGGGCAGCTCTCGCTGCGCATCTGATCGCCGCGGGCTGGGCATATCCTCCGGGAGGGCCAGATCATCATGGCCATCCGCCCGACTCGCGACATATCGTGGAACAGCGGTCGCGGGACGGCCGTTGTTCTAGATGGGCGGCCCGTAAACGGAGGTATCAGATGTCGACCCAGACCAAGGTAGTGATCGGCGGCGTCGTCGTCGGATTCCTGACCCTGTTCGTCTTCCCGTGGTGGCTGAGCGCGCTGATCATCCTCGGCGTCATCGGCGCACCGCTCGTCGGGTACATGATGCTCGACCCGTCCCAGCGCAAGCGGGTACGGGCGCAGGGACGCAAGCGGCTCGGGAGCTGACTCCCGCGCCCGGCTAGGGTGCGGGGGTGGCGGAGACGAGGGTCGGGGTCGTCGGCGCGGGGATTCTCGGGCTGGCGATCGCGCGACGGCTGGCGCAGACGCGCCCCGGCGTGAACGTCACGGTCCTCGACAAGGAGGACCGTGTCGCGGCCCATCAGACGGGCCACAACAGCGGCGTCGCCCACGCGGGCCTGTACTACGCCCCGGGCTCGCTGAAGGCGACGCTGTGCAGGCGCGGGATCGGCCTGCTCAAGGAATACTGCACCGACCGGAACCTGCCCTACGAGGAGTGCGGCAAGGTCGTCGTCGCGCGCGACGCGTCCGAGGTGGCCGCCCTGGACGAGATCGAGCGGCGCGCGACGGCGAACGGGGTTCCGGGTCTGCGGCGCCTGACGGGCGGCGGGTTGCGGGAGATCGAGCCGCACGCCGCCGGGGTGGCCGCGCTGCACTCCCCCACCACGGCGATCGTCGATTTCCCGGCGGTCGCCCGCGCGTTCGCCGACGACGTGGCCAAGGGCGGCGGCGAGGTCCGCCTCGGCTTCGAGGTCGTCCGCATCGTCCAGGCCGGCGACCGCGTCACGGTCGCATCTCCGCACGAGGAACTGACGTTCGACAAGCTCGTGGTGTGCGCCGGGCTCCAATCGGATCGCGTGGCACGGCTGGCCGGCGACTCACCGGCACCGGCGATCATCCCGTTCCGGGGCGAGTACTACCGGCTCGTCCCGTCCCGGACGGATCTGGTCCGCGGCCTCATCTACCCGGTGCCCGACCCCCGCTACCCGTTCCTCGGCGTGCACTTCACGCGCCGCGTGGACGGCGGCGTGGACATCGGCCCCAACGCCGTCCTGGCCCTGTCCAGGGAGGGCTACAGGCGGCGCGACGTCCGGCCGGCCGACCTGTGGGAGACGGTCCGCCACCCCGGCTTCCGGCACCTGGCGCGGCGGCACTGGCGGACGGGCGCGAAGGAGCTGTACGGGTCGGCGGTGAAGCGGGCGTTCGTCGCCGAGGCGCGCGGCTTCGTCCCCTCGCTGACTTCGGCGGACGTCGTCGCGGCGCCCGCCGGGGTCCGCGCGCAAGCGGTGGACCCCGACGGGTCGCTCGTCGACGACTTCCGCATCGGGCGGGTCGGCCCGGTGGTGACCGTCCGGAACGCCCCGTCCCCGGCGGCGACGTCCTCCCTGGCCATCGCCGAGCACGTCGTCGGGCGGCTCTAGTCCCAGAGCTTGCGGACGTCGCCGCGCGGATCGTGGACGACCTGGTCGGACGGCCCGTCGAACGTCTGCACCGCGCGGCTGGACGGGTCGAAGCGCTCCCAGCCGGGGTCGCCGGTGACGGCGAAGTCGACCCAGGCGCGGTGCATCCGGTCGGCGAGCGCCTGCGGCGGGTTCGGCCCGGTCAGCCCCTCGCGCTCGGCGGTCAGGTTGTCGAACACGAAGCCCAGTTCCAGGGCGTGGCAGGCGCCGAGGTCGTGGTTCGGCGACCGCCACGCGAACTCGTACATCCAGGTGCGGCCGCCGGACGCGGTGTGCCCGGCGGCGGCGCGGTTCGCGGGGATCCGGAACAGGTGGTCGGTGATGAGCGTGGCCATCAGCTCGCCGGCGGTCATGTCGGGGTGCCGGTCGCGGTAGGCGGCGGGCAGCCCGGACGGGACGCCCATGCCGGCGCCGATGAGGCCCACGATCTCGTCGGTGACCTGGGCCGCGAGTCCGGTCGGCATCACGAAGAAGCGGAACTCCTCGGACGTGTAGCCGATGAGGAGGTCGGCGTCGCGTCCGGCGCCGGCGGCGATGGCGTCCTCGGGCCGCCGGATGAGCAGCTCGCCGTCCAGGATGGGGGTGAGGGACATGCCGCCCGCCGCGGTGGTGGCGCCCCAGCGGCCGGGGTCGGGGACCATCGAGACCTCGGCGGCGACGGACGCCTGCGCGGGGAGGATCGCGGCCGGGTCGAGCGCGGCGAACGCCTCGGCGGTCGGCTCGACGCCGAGCCGGGCGGCCATCTCCCTGGTGACGAGCATGGCGTCGTCCGGGTCCTGCGCGATGCCGCCGGCGCCGCTCTGCGCGATCACGCGCCGGAACAGCCCGAGGTCGAGGGACAGCAGCGTGGTGACGCTCATCCCGCCCGCGGACTCGCCGAAGATGGTGACCTGGTCCGGGTCGCCGCCGAAGCCCGCGATGTTGTCGCGGACCCACTCCAGCGCGGCGATCTGGTCGAGCAGCCCCCGGTTGAGCGGGGCGCCGGGCAGGTTCGCGAAACCCTCCACGCCGAGCCGGTAGTTGATCGTCACGCAGACGACGCCGTCGCGGGCGAAGTTGTGGCCGTTGTAGACGTGCACGGCACCCGACCCGTTGCGGAACGCGCCACCGTGGATCCACACCATGACCGGCAGGCCCGACCCGCCCGGCTCCGGCGTCCAGACGTTCAGGTTCAGGCAGTCGTCGCCCGGAATGCTCGGGTCGGGCAGCAGCGCGTTGAACGGCTTCGGGTAGCCGGGCTTGGGCGCGGTCGGCCCGTACTCGAACGCGTCGCGGACGCCGTCCCACGGCTCGGGCGGCTGCGGCGGCCGGAAGCGGTTCGGGCCGAACGGCGGCGCGGCGTAGGGGATGCCGAGGAAGGCGGTGACGCCGTCCCGTGACCTGCCGCGCACCTTCCCGTGGGACGTCTGAACGACCGCCGCCATGCCGCGCCTCCGGTTCTAGAACAGAATTCGACAAGCCAGAGCGTACGGGACGGACACGGCCGGTGGAACGCCCCTTTTACCCCTTGTTCGGCGCGGGCTGGAGCATGCGGGTGAGGTAGTCGCGGGCGAACGCGCGGATGGCGTCCTCGTCGTCCAGCCGCAGCCCGCCGCCGGGCAGGAGCAGCAGCGACACCGCGAGCCGCAGCAGCACCTCGGCGACGGTGTTGTGGTCCTCCGCGTCGCCGGGGCGGGCGCGGCGCAGCCGGTCGGCGAGGATGTCGCGGGCGGCGAGCATCACCGCGCCGCCGTTCATGCTGAGCTGCGGGAGGAACGCCTCCGGCTCGCTCTCCAGGACGCGCGTCATCAGCGGATGCGTGCGGGCGCTGCGCAGCCCGACCACGAAGCCCTCCACGACGGCGTCCTCGGCGGACTCCAGGTCCTCGGTGGCCTCGGCGATCGCGGTGAGGAACCGGTGGCACTCGCGCAGGATCACCGCCTGGAGCAGCTGCTCCTTGTTGGTGAACCGGCGGTAGATGGTGGTGCGCGCCACCCCGGCCCGCTTGGCGACGTCCTCGACGCTGACCCTGCGCAGCCCGTAGGTCTCGAACTCGGTGAGCGCCGCGTCCAGGATGCGGGTGTCGAGGTCGTCGGCACCGCTGTCCGGCGCGGCCAGCCGCGCCAGCAGCGCGTCCGGGGTCGTGGCATCCGTCGTCATGACCAGCACCCTAACCGGATCGGGCGTCCGGCTCGGGCCACCGGACGAGACAGAGCTACAATAATCGTCGATTTGTACTTTGTCTCTCACGCGGCGGTGCATGCACATGACGGACCAGGCCGAGACGCAGCCCCCGGCCCCGCTCGGACCGGGCTCGCTGACCTGGCGCTACTTCGGCGACGCCCGGATGGTCCTCGTCGGGCCCCGGGCGGCCGTCCTGCAGAACATGCTGCCCGCGCTCGGCCAGGGCGTCCTCGACCACTCGGTGTTCTTCTCCGACACGTTCGCGCGGGTGAAGCGGTCGGCGGGGCCGATCCTGGACACCGTGTACGGCGCGGAGCGGTCCGCCGAGACGGGCCGGAAGGTCCGCGACTACCACCACGACATCAAGGGGACGATGCCGGACGGCACCCGCTACCACGCGCTCGATCCCGAGACGTACTACTGGGCGCACGCGACGTTCCTCGACAACATGCTGTACGGGATCGAGACGTTCATCAGGCCCCTCTCCGATGCCGAGAAGCGCCGGATCTACGAGGAGTCGAAGACCTGGTTCCGCATGTACGGGGTCAGCGACCGGGCCATGCCGGACGACTGGGAGGCGTTCCAGGCGTACTGGAAGCGGATGCTGGACGAGGAGATCGTCCCCCACAAGACCGCCCGGTACGGCGTCGGCTACGTCAAGAAGGGCCTCCCGAGGCCGAAGCAGGTCCCAGCACCCCTATGGCGCGCGGTGTCGCCGCCCCTCAACGCGGTAGCCCGTTTCATCACCGTCGGCGGCCTACACCCACGCATGCGCGAACTGCTGGACCTCCCGTGGACCACCACCGACGAACGCCGCTACCGCCGCTTCACCGCAGCCGTCCGAGCAGGAAACCGGGCGTGGCCGCTACTCCCCGAAGCGGCCCGCTACCTCCCCCAAGCCCGCCGAGCCTTCCGCAAGTCAACGAGGGGTTAGGAGCCTGAGCGGATGCGGGCGTCGTAGTCCTTGCGGGCGTCCGGGTCGTAGTTGAGGAAGATCTTGTCCAGGCCCAGGCGGCGGGACGTGGCCTGCCTCAGGCGCTCGGGGAGCAGGGCGCCCAGCTTTACCTGGGTGCCGAGCTTCTTCGGTACCGCGACCTGCGGGCGCGGCTTGCCGATCAGCTCGACGACGGCGGCGGCGATGTCCTCCGGCTCGCAGTTCTTCTGCCCCTTCGGGCTCTCGGTGCCGGCGACCAGCTCGGTGTTGGTGAACGTCGGGAGGACGGCGCTGACGTGCACGCCGCGGTCCTGGACCTCCAGCCGGGTCGCCTCGGTGAACCCGACGACGGCGGCCTTGCTGGCGTTGTAGAGGGCGAGGCCGGGGGTGAACATGACGCCGGCGAGCGACGCGATGTTGATGATGTGCCCGGACTCGCGCGGCAGCATCCGGCCGAGAGCGAGCTTGGTGCCGAGCATGACGCCGTGGACGTTGATGTCCATGCAGCGGCGGGCGTCGGCGTCGCTCTCGTCCGTGACCGGCCCGATCGGCATGATCCCGGCGTTGTTGATCAGCACGTCGAGCTGCCCGGCGGCCTCTTCGGCCTGGTCGAGGAACGCGGTGAACGACTCACGGTTCGTGACGTCCACGACGAGGCCGGTGACGCCCAGCGACTCGGCGGCCTCCTTGACGGCGGCCTCGTCGATGTCGCCGATGACGACGGTGGCGCCCTTGGCGGTGAGGGCGCGGGCGGTGGCGAGGCCGATCCCCCGCGCGGCTCCGGTGATGGCGATGACCTTGCTCATTGCTGCTCCAGGCGGTCGAGCCGGACGGGAAGCCCGTCCTTCGGCGAAGGGAGGGACGTGGTGTCCAGGGGCCATTCGTACCGCGCGGGGACGCTCCAGCGGTAGCGCTGCAGCACCTGGTGCAGGATCGTCTTGACCTGCATCCCGGCGAAGTACATTCCGATGCATTTGTGCGCGCCGCCGCCGAACGGGGCCCACGCGTACTTGTGGACCTTGTCCTCGCGGCGTTCCGCGGAGAACCGGCCGGGGTCGAAGGTGTCCGGGTCCGGCCACCACTGCGCCATGTGGTGGTTGCTGAGCATCGGCACGACGACGAGGGAGCCGGCGGGGATGTGGTAGCCGAGGACGGAGGTGTCCTTGACGACCTTGCGCGGCAGCGCCGGGACGGGCGCGACCATCCGCAGCGACTCCTTCATCACCATGTCGATGCCGGTGAAGTGGTCGAGGTCGTCGTAGCCGGGCTGCGGCTTGCCGAGGGCCAGGGACTCCTCGCGCAGCCGCTCCTGCCATTCGGGGTACTTGGCCAGGTAGTAGGCCATCGAGGTCAGCGTGATGGTGGTGGTGTCGTGCGCCGCCATCAGCGCGAAGATCATGTGGTTGACGACGTCCTCGTCGGTGAACCGCTCGCCGTCGTCGGTCTCGGCCTGGCAGAGGGCGGCGAACAGGTCGTCGCCGCCGTCGCGGCGCTTGGCGGGAAGGTGCCGGTAGAAGAACTCCTCCAGCACCTTGCGGGCCTGGAGCCCCTTGTGCCAGCGCAGTCCGGGGACGGGGAACCGCACGTAGGCCGTGCCCGCCCGGACGGCGTCGATGAACGCGCCGTTGATCCGCGCGCGCTCTGCCTCGTCCAGCTCGACGCCCATGAAGACGTCCACGGCGAGGTCGAGCGTGAGCTTCTTGATGTGGTCGTACACCTTGAAGCCCGGGCCGGGCTCCCACGCCTCGACGCCCTTGATGATCCCGGGCGCCATCGCCTCCATGTACGCCTGGAGGCGGGGGCGGGTGAACGCCTCCTGCATGATGCGGCGGTGGTGCAGGTGCTCCTCGAAGTCCAGGAGCATGATGCCGCGCGTGAAGAACGGCCCGATGAAGTAGCTCCACGCCGGGCCGTTCGCGAACGCCTTGTCCCGGTTGACCAGGACGACCTGGGCAGCCTCGGGCCCCTGGACGGTGACGGTGCGCTGCCCGAGCAGCCAGCCCCAGGCGACGGGCCCGTACTGGTCGTAGCGCTTGCGGGCCATCCCGATCGGGTCGCGCATCACGGCGAGCGTGCTGCCGATGTACGGGACACCGGGCACGCCGGGCACCGGTTTCAGTCCGCTGCCCTGCGGCGGCGGCGCGAGGACGCTCGTCATGACCCCTCCGGACGCGTGCAACAAAACAACTTAATCTGTTGCTTTGTTCTAACGTAGCGGACGCCCGTAAGTCCAGACTTATCGCCGGTGACTTGCGCGTCAGCGCGCCTCGCGGGCCGCCGCGCCGCGCAGCAGCCGCCGCCGCGCGGTCTCGGTCAGCGGCCGGTACGCGCCCGACTTGTCCCGGTAGTAGGTCAGCCCGTCGCCGGCGGCGGGGATGCCCTCCTCGCGCAGCGGGATGGTCCGCAGCCGCCGTCCGGCCGTGACGGGCACCTCGTCCACGACCCGGACGAGCGCGGGCCGCAGCCCCGGCTCGACCCGCAGCAGCGCCTCCGACAGATCGATCGCCTTGACCTCACCGGCGTCCCGCAAGCTCACCGCCGCCGCGGCCAGTTCGCTGTCGCCGACCGGAATCCCGTAGACGGCGACGGCGTCGACGTACGGCAGATCGCCGAGTGCGTCGCGGATCGGCCCCGGCGGGACGATGCCCTCGGCCGTGCGGATCAGTTCGGCCTCCCGTCCGACGAGCCAGTAGTCGCCGTCCGCGTCCCGGCGGAACAGGTCCCCGGTGATCGTCCAGGCGTCCTCGGGCCAGAACACGCCCCGCACCGGACGCGCCGCAGCGCCGATGGCCGACAGCCGGACCCGCGCGAGCAGCATGCCGATCTCGCCCGGCTCGCACTGGATCGCGAACCCGTCGGCGGCCTCGTCGAGCCGACCGTTCTCCAGGTCGTAGCGCGCGAGCCGCACCTCGGCGCTGCCCGGCAGCGGCCGCCCGAGCGAGCCCGGCTTCTTGCCGCTCAGGTTGACCAGCACGGCCTCGCCCTCGGTCGAGGCGTAGAACTCCAGGACGCGCGCGGGCGCGAACCGGTCCTCGACCCGCCGCCACAGCCCGCGCGGCATGCCGGACCCGATGAACAGCCGGACCGCGTGATGCCGCTCGGCCGGGTTGGGCGGCGCGTTCACGAGGTCGCGCAGCAGCGTCCACGTGTAGGACGCGACGGTCACGCCGTAGCGGCGCGCCTCGTCCCAGAACGTCTCCGGGTCATAGCCACTGGCCAAGGCGAGCCGCGCACCACCCGCAACAGCGCCACCAAGACTCATCAGCAGCGCGGACGGATGCTGGAGCGGCGTGATGCTGTAAACGGTGTCGGACGCCGAAAGGGAGGCCGACGAAGCGGTACCGAACGCGGAAAGCGCCCACCGCCGGTTCGTGACCCGACTGGCCCGCAGGTGCTCCCCGTCCCCCCGGAACACCACGAATGCGAGATCACCGGCACGCCCCGGATTCGGCCGATACCACCCCGGAAGTTCAACCTGCTCCGGGTCGATGGTCTCCATGTCCACCAGCGCCCCGCGATCACCACGCCCGACGCCACCGAGCAGATAACCCTGGACACCCTCCAGCTTCGCCGCCAGCGCCGCATGGTCCGGATCGGCAATGACCCGCGTGACCCCGCTCAGCCGCGCCTCCGCCGCAGGATCCCCATCGGGCCGAAGCAGCACCGCGACGGCCCCGAGCCGGCTGAGCGCCGCCACCAACGCCAGCGCGGTCGGCCGGGTCCCCATCAGGACGCCCACAGCATCGCCGCGCCGCACACCGATATGGATCAGCCCGCGCACCACGGCATCGATGCGCCGCCGAGCCGCATCATGCGTATGAGCACGCCCTTGATACAGGAAGAACACTTCATCGGGCCTGTGCCGGGCCTGCTCGTCCAGCAGCAGCCCCATCGACATGCGGGTGTCGGACTGGATGCGCTCCAGCCGCGCCAGCCGCGGCAGGTTCTGCGCGGCCTCCCCGCTCAGCTGCCGGGTCCCGTGGACGACCTGCGAGGCGGTCCGGAAAGCGGACCGCGCGGCACTCGTCCCGATGCCCATCGCCAGATGAAGCCCATACCCCGCCGGCCCGCCCGGCAGCTCGGCGGTCTCGGCCTCCTCGTCCCCGGCGACCGGCGCGACAATCTCGGGAAGCTCGTCCTTCCCTTCCCGCCACAGCGCCCACGACGCAACGGCAGGCCAGGTCTGCGCGATCGCAAGACTCCCCACAACAAGCCCGAAGTGCCCGGCCCGCAGCGACGTCTCGTACACCTGCGCACGCGGAGCGGCCCGCCGGATACCGCGCACCATCGGCGGCGGCGCGATCTCGTCGACCTCACCGACGAACGTGAGCACAGGACACGTGATGTCGGCGAGCGTGACGAGCCGGTCGCCGACAACGAACCCACCCGTCAGCATCCGGTTGTGCTGGATGAACTGCCGAAGGAACTCGGCGAGCGCGGGCCCGGGCCACGACACCCACCCCTCCCGCTCCAGGAACCGCCGCTGCCGTTCCCTCGGCGCGAGCCGCTCCCGGTCATGCAGCTGCAGGATGAAGTCGACCCGCGACCGAACCGACTTAACAGGACTAAGAACCTGAAAACCCAACCGGGTAACCCACCCGGGCACGGCGAACCCGCCGAGCACCCAGTCAGGAATCCGCTCGACACCCTCCGAAGCGAGCCAGCTGGGCAACCCGAAAGGCAGCCCCTGACTGGTATCGGACGGGCTCCCGAACGTCACGATCGACTCGATGCCCTCGCTGCGCCGGTACGCCGCGGCCTGGTAGACGAACATGCCGCCCTGCGAGTACCCGGCGAGATGGACGTCCCGTCCCGTGGCCTCGCGGATCCGGTCGACGGCGTCACTGACCGCCAGCACATGGTCGCTGATGGTCCGCTCAAGCCCGCCCGGCTCCCGCTCGGGCGCGCCGAAGTCGACGACCCAGGGATCGACACCGAGCTCGTGCAGCACTTTCACCGCACTGACCCGCGAGGAGATGTCGTACACCTCCGCGGTGATCATCAGCGGCGGGACGAGCAGCATCACGGGCCCGCCCGCCGCGTCCGGGAAGTAGTGCCGCAGCCGGTACACCCGCTGCTCGGTCACCACCTCGCACGGGGACGCGTCCTCGTCGGTGTCGAATCCCCCGAACCGGGCGACCTCCAGGGCGTTCTGGGCGGTGGAGCCCAGGCGGGCCCCCAGGCGGAACAGCGTCTTGGCAACAGCCGGCATCGTCGACCTCTCGCAGCGTCAACGACATGGTGTCCTGTTGTCAGCGGCTTTAGCAATCACGCGACTACGCGCGCACCGTCCAGGTGACCGCCCTGAAGGCGCTCCCACATGTACCTCCGGCGGGGCTTGCCGCTGGACGTCCGCTGGATGAGCCCGGTCCCCACGACGACCGTGATCTCCACATCGTCCCCGACCCGCCGCCGCAGCATCTCGCGCACCGCGGGAACCCACTCCTCGCTCTGCGTCTCGGCGAACAGCGCGAGCCCCTTCTGCCCGGCGCCCGGCACGCCGACCACCACGACGCGCCCTTTCCCGAGCCCGCTCACCTCGGCGATCTTGGATTCGAGATCCTCGACATAAACGGACCGGCCGCGGACCTTGATGCTGTCGCCCATCCTCCCCAGGACGAACAACTGCCCCTCGTGAAAGAACCCGGCGTCCCCGGTGTAGACCTTCCCGTCCAGGAACCGAGTCGACTTGGCCTCGGCCCCCGCGTAATAGCCGGGACAGGCCGAAGCACCCCCCACCACGATCTCCCCGAGCAGCCCCTCACCCAATTCGCGGCCATCGTCGTCGACAACCACGACAGGCACATCACCCTCAGGCGTCCCGCACCCGACAACCCACCCGGCCTTGGCACCGAGCGACTGCGCCCCGAGCGTGTGCTGCTCCAGGATCCGCACCGGCTGCCCGAACGACAGCGCCTCCGGATCGGGCCGGACGGCCAGCGGGTCGCGCGGCGCGTTGTCCATGGTGACCAGCAGCGTGGTCTCCGCCATCCCATAGGCGGGCTTGAACATCTGCCGCGAGAACCCGAAGGGCTCCACGAGCTGAGCGAACACTTCCAGCGCATGCGGATCGATCGGCTCGGCACCGATCAGGGCCATCTTCCACCCGGACAGGTCGAGCCCCTCCAACTCCGCGGTCTTGACCCGCCGCGCGCAGTACGCGTAAGCGAACGGCGGCGCCGCCGTGTGCTGAGCTTCCCCGAAGCACCGCAACCACCGTGCGGGGTCGCGGATGAAGTGGTCGGGCCGCATCAGCCGCAGCATCCCCTGCCGCGCGATCGGCGTGATGAACGTCCCGATGAGCCCCATGTCGTGGTAGAGCGGCAGCCACGAGGCCACCACGTCGCCGTCCTCGTATCCGGCCATCCGCGCGATGAGCTCGCTGTTGGCCTCCAGGTTCGCCCAGGTGACCATGACCCCGCGCGGCGCGCCGCTGGACCCGGACGTGAACTGCAGCAGCGCCAGTTCCCCGGCGGGCTGCACGTCCACCTCCTCGCCCTGGCACGGCTGCCACGGCTCCCCGCTCAGCCCGGCCTGGTCCATGGCGCGGCTGGCGTACTCGTTCAGATCCTTGGACGCGATCACGAGCGCCGGCGACGCCTGCCGCAGGATCGCCGCGACGTGAGCCACATAGTCGTCGCCGTCCTGGAACAGCGGCGGCGTGATCAGGCAGACGGTGGCCCCGGCGGCCCAGACCCCGAAGTAGGTCTCAATGCAGGTGAAGTCCGTGGGCAGGATCAGGCAGACGACATCACCGGGCCGGACGCCTTCCTCGACCAGCGCCCCGGCGGTGCGCCGCGCCGCGGCCGCCAGCTCACCGTAGTCGCGGTACTCCCAGCCGCCGTCGTCGGCCGCCAGGTGCACGCCACGTCCGCTGTTCGGCCGCTCCAGCCATGCGCGCAGCGCAGATGCCATCGTGTCCCCTTCAACATGATCACGGTCACCCACGTGACTCGCGGGTAACTTCACCAGGACGGCGCGCCTCCGTCAACCGGTTGACCCACTAAAAGAGACCAGGCGGTCATTTGTAGGCGTCGGCCGAAACCCTCCGCCCCCGCAGGACATGCGCCACCCCACGCCACCCGAGCAGCCCCACCCCGAGAAACACGGTCGCCACGACCACGAACGCCGCAGCAGTCCCCTGCCCCGCAAGAACGCGAAGCACCATCCCAACCACAACGGCGGTAACCCAGACCCCAACCCCGACAGGCACAAGAGCGTCAGCCCGCCGCCAGGCACGCCACACACCCCACCCGACCGCCAGCCCAACAAGAAACGGCCAGGCAGTCCCAGCAAACCCACCCAAACTGCCAGCCTCCTCATGCGAGGCCCGCCCGATGGCCACAAAGACAAGCACCCAGCAGACATCAAGCCCGCCCGCCACCAAGTTCCGCATCCCCCAAGGCTAAGCGACCCCTAGTCTCCAGCCATGCCCGATGCACCGGACACCCCAACACCCACAGCCGAGCACCGCGCAGCACTCCTCAAGGCCCAGGAGATCGTGGACGACCACACAACAAGACACGGAGCCCTCACCAAGGCGGAACTCACGGAGGCCGAGGCAGCATGGCGCGGCGAATGACCGGAGGCCGCCCCTCCTCGTGAATGGCGGGCCATCCGGGGTATCACAGCCCGATCATGGAGGCGCGTTCACCTGGAGGCGTGATGGGCGGGAAGCAGCAGGGCTGGCCGCGACTGAGCTTGGCGGACTGGGCAGAGACCCGGACAACCTTGCACATGTGGACACAGATCATCGGAAAAATCCGCATGGCCCATGCTCCACTGCTCAATCACTGGTGGCAGGTCACCCTGTACGTGAGCCCGCGGGGCCTGACCACCTCGGCCGTCCCGTACCGGGAGGGCGCCTTCGACATCGAGTTCGACTTCGTCGACCACATCTTGCGCATCAGAAGCAGCGAAGGCGGAGCCCGCACGCTGCCCCTGGAACCAAAGTCGGTAGCCGATTTCTACGCCCAAACCATGACCGCCCTGGACGAACTCGGGATCGAAGCACCGATCCAGGCGAGCCCGAACGAGGTGGACCCGGCGATCCCCTTCGCCGAAGACCATGAAAACGCCTCCTACGACCCAGAAGCGGCGCACCTGTTCTGGCGCCAACTACTCCAGGCGGACCGCGTCCTGGGCGAGTTCCGCTCGCACTTCGTGGGCAAGGCCAGCCCGGTGCACTTCTTCTGGGGCGCGATGGACCTGGCCTGCACAAGATTCTCCGGCCGTCCCGCCCCCCAGCACCCCGGCGGCGCCCCGAACTGCCCGGACTGGGTGATGGTGGAGGGCTATTCCGGCGAGTTGTCGAGCGCCGGCTTCTGGCCGGGCGGAGGCGAAGAGGGAGCCTTCTACTCCTACGCCTACCCAGAGCCCGAGGGCTTCGCCGACCACCCCATAACCCCGCCGGAAGCGTCCTACAGCAGCGAGATGGGCGAGTTCATACTCCCCTACGAAGCAGCAGCCACAACGGACGACCCGGACGAAACGGTCGCCAAGTTCCTCCATTCCACCTACGAGGCCGCAGCAGTGAACGCCAACTGGGACCGCGCCACTTTGGAGGACACCCCAACCAGACTGAACCACCACAAGCAATAAAAAAAACCACCAGAACCCCAACAACCGCACCCCGCGCGGGGGATAGGGGCTGCCTCTTATCAACCTCTCCCAT
>NZ_JABXFD010000172.1 GCF_013372625.1 Actinomadura sp. BRA 177 | reverse complement strand
GAGGTGCACAGCACGGCTCGGGCGGAGGTGGCGGGGATCGGGTACACCTCTGATCAGCTGGCGCAGGCGCTGCTCGGGGAGGCGCCCGGGTATCGGCGGGCCGGGGAGCCCGATTCGGGGGAGTACGGGTCGCTGAAGGCCATTCAGAACGCGGCCAGGTTGCAGCGCGAGACGACGCTGGACAAGCCGCGGTGCGGGACGGGGCGTCCCGGCGGCACCGTGGCGGGGGACGTCCCGGCGGCGCTGGTGTCGTTCACCGGCAGCGCCGGGCAGACCGCCACCGAGACGCTGATGGGGATGTCCGCCGCCGACGCGGAGAAGCAGGTCAACGCGCGCGTCCCGTCCGGGTGCCTGAAGTTCCGCACGAAGATCGGCTCGACGTGGGCCGAGCACCGGGTCGTGGAGGCGCCCAAGGGCGAGATCGGCGAGGGGTCCCGCACCGTCGGCGTCAGCACGACCAGCGGGGACGCGCGGACGCGGACCTGGTACGTCGTGTTCCGGGGCCGCCACTACCTCGCCACCATCACCGTCTTCGGCCCCGCCGTCACCCGGGCGGACGCCGAGCGGCTCGCCCGCGAGGCCCAGGCGCAGGCCGAACGCGTCCTGCCGTGAGTCACGCGGCTCGCGATTCGTCTCGTCCAGCGGATACGGTTCGCCTTACAACGGGGCGGAGGCCCCGAGCGCGTCGTTCCCAGCGGGGGTGTCCTTGATCGGTAAGGAGGGCCGGGTGACCGGCCGGATCGGACCGGGCCTCGTCGGCGAGGTCATGATCCCCATCCGCGGCGGTGTGGAGGCGTTCTACGCGCACCCCGTGAACCCGCAGGACGAGATCGGCGTCGGGACGATCGTCGTGGTGGTCGAGCACCACCCGCCCCGGACGGTCTACGTGGCGCCCGCGCTGCCCCAGTGAAATGGCGCGAACCGGCCACCCGCGGGGAGAACCGAACGCGCCGCCCGTGCGTCTGAGGGGAAACGCGGGCGGGCAGGTGCGCCGGCCGCACTGACATCTGAAGAGGAGGCGGTATGCCCGTGCTCGCCGTGGCGATCGGCGTCGTCGTCGCCATCATCGTGTTGGTCATCTTGTTCAAGATGGTCTGGCGGGTCGCCGAGCCGAACGAGGCGCTGATCATTTCCGGGCTCGGCGCCAAGTCCAAGCCGATCGACGGCGTGGACAGTCTCGGGTTCAAGATCGTGACGGGCAAGGGGACGTCCGTCCTGCCCGGCTTCCAGGTGTCGCGCCGGCTGCAGCTCGACAGCCGCGCCGCCAACCTCGAAGTGAACTGCGTGACGCAGCAGGGCATCCCGGTCAAGGTGCGCGGCGTGGTCATCTACAAGGTCGGGGACGACCTGGTCTCGATCGCCAACGCGGCGCGCCGGTTCCTTGAGCAGCAGTCGTCCATGGACGGCGCGATCCACGAGCTGTTCACCGGTCACCTGCGCTCCATCATCGGCAACCTCACCGTCGAGGACCTGATCCTCAACCGGGAGCGGCTCACGTCCGAGACGCGCAGCTCGGCGGCCGACGAGATGAGCAAGCTGGGCCTGGTCGTCGACTCCCTGCAGATCCAGGAGATCGACGACGAGACGGACTACATCGCGAACCTCGGCCGTCCGCATGCCGCGAAGGTGGCCGCCGCGGCCCGCATCGCGGAGGCCGAGCGCAACCAGGAGGCCACCGAGCGCGAGCAGGAGACCGAGCGGCAGAACGCCGCCGTCATCCGCGACACCGAGATGAAGAAGGCCGAGTACGAGGGCCAGGTCCAGCAGGCCGCGCAGCAGGCCCGGCAGGAGGTCATCCTCAAGGAGACCCGCAACGCCGAGCTGGAGGCCGAGCGCACCGAGAAGCGCCTGGAGAGCGAGATCCGCAAGCCCGCGGACGCGCGCGCGTACGAGCAGGTGAAGCTGGCCGAGGCCGAGCGCGAGGAGCGCATCTCCTACGCCCAGGCCGCGGCGACCGAGGTGCAGCTGAAGGCGCAGCGGGAGTCGGAGGCCATCCGGCTGCTCGGTGAGGCCGAGGCCGACGCGACCCGGCAGAAGGGCCTCGCCGAGGCCGAGGCGATCAAGGCCCGCGCGGAGGCGCTGGCCGAGAACACCGACGCCGTCATCGCGCAGCAGCTCGCCGAGCAGTGGCCGCAGATCGTCGAGGCCGGCGCGGGCGTGTTCGGCAACGTCGACAACATGGTCGTGCTCAACGGCGCCGAGGGCGTCGAGGACATGCTCGCCAAGGCCCTCACGCTCGGCGGCACCGGCCTCGGCGTCGCCCGCCAGCTGCTCGCCAACCTCAACAACGCCCAGCCCGCCGCCAACGGCCACAACGGCCCCGCCCCGGCCGTCCCCGCCGGCGAGACCCCCCGCGAAGAC
>NZ_JABXFD010000579.1 GCF_013372625.1 Actinomadura sp. BRA 177 | reverse complement strand
GCGCCGCTGCCCGCGCGCGGCGGCGCGGACGAACGCGGCGAGCCGGTCGCGCTGCGCGGCGGCCTCCTCGTAGCGCAGCTCGGCCGCGAGCCGGTCGATGCGCACCTGCGCCGCGGCCACCACCGGGCGCACGTCGCCCTCCATGACCGAGCGCGCGGTGTCGGCGTGCACGTTGTAGGCGTCGGCGGACTCGCGGCCGTCGCAGGGCGCGCCGCACCGTCCGATCTCGGCGAGCGCGCACGCGCGCGCTTTGCCGCGCTCGATGAGCCGGAGCGTCAGCCGCTGGGTGCACTGGCGCAGCGGGACGGCCTCGTGCAGCGCCGCCCGCGCCTCCTCGGCCTGCCGGCGGGACGAGATCGGCCCGAGGTAGCGGGCGCCGTCGGCGCGGCACTCCCGGACGATCGACAGCCGCGGGAACGGCTCCGCGGTCAGCTTCAGCCAGATCGCCCGCTCCGGGAACTTGGAGCGGCGGTTGTAGCGCGGCTTGTGCTCGGCGATCAGCCGCAGCTCGCGGACCTCGGCCTCCAGCCCGGTGGCGCACACGATCGTCCGGACGTTCTCGGCGAGCCCGACCATCTCGCGGACCCGCCAGCGCGTCTCCGAGCCGGTGAAGTAGCTGCGCACCCGCGAGCGCAGGTCGCCGCTCTTGCCGACGTAGAGCACCTCGCCGGAGTGGTCCTCGAACAGGTAGACGCCGGGCGTGCTCGGCACGTCGTCGGCGAGGTGCCGCTTGCGGCGCTGCTCGGGGGTCGGCGCCTTGGCGAAGCCGCGCATCTCCTCCAGCGAGGTGACGCCGAACGAGCCGAGCCGCTCGATCAGGCCGTGCAGGACCTCCACGGTCGCGCGGGCGTCGGCGAGGGCGCGGTGCGTCGGCTCGCTGGACGTCCGGAAGAACCGGGCCAGCGTGCCGAGCTTGCAGTTGGGCACCTCGTCCCTGGACAGGACGCGGCGCGCCAGGTCGACGGTGTCGACGACGGGGAACGCGGGCCACGCGTAGCCGTTCTCGGCGCAGGCCGTCTTGAGGAAGCCGATGTCGAAGGGGGCGTTGTGCGCGACGAGCACGCAGCCGCGCGCGAACTCCAGGAACGCGGGCAGCACCGACTCGATGCGCGGCGCGGCCGTCACCATCGCCGTGGTGATGCCGGTCAGCGCGGTGATGAACGGCGGCACCGGCCCGCCGGGGTCGACCAGCGTGCCGAGCTCGCCGAGCTCCTCTCCCCCGCGCACCTTCACCGCGCCGATCTCGGTGATGGCCGAGTCCGCGGCCGAGCCGCCCGTCGTCTCCAGGTCGACCACCACGAAGGTGACGTCGGAGAGCGGGGTCCCCAGGTCGTCCAAGGTCCCCTGGACACCGTGCGCAGCCGTCATGTGCGCGACCGTAGAGGACGCCACCGACAGAAGCTCCGGCCGCTAGGGTTGTGGGGCGCCGGCACGTCCCGCCGGGCCGGGGGGCCGCGGGGACGGCTCGGGGGAGCCCGGCGCGATCCGTCCGATCGCACGTCCGCCCTGGTCGCTCGCCGATTAAGACTCGGGGCGGTAGGGAAGACACAGCCCACCGGCATCCCCCGGAAGGAGCGGGATCATCGACAGCGGCCCCGAAGCGACCCCCGGCTGCGCGGAGTCCGACGAGAAGGCGCCTCATTCTGCGGGGGCGACCCCCCGGACCCCCCGGGAAGAGCAGCTGAGCCGGCCCCTCCCCGAGCCGGTGCGGCAGTCGGTGGTGGAGGCCGCGGCGGAGCTGATCGGGTCGCTGCCCCCCGACGAGGTCCCCGTGCCGCTGCGCCGGTTCGCGCGGTTCGAGCGCCGCAAGCGCGCCAAGCTCGCCGGGCAGCACATCGCGGCGGTACTGGAGAAGGACGCCGGCTTCCGGGGGCGGGTCGCCGAGCCGCTGCGCGAGGCGCAGGCCGACCTGGTGGAGGCCGTCGAGGGCGGGCTGGTGCCGCCCGCCGCCGACCCGGTGCGGGTCGCGGTGCTGGCCTACCTGCTGCGGCCCGCGGGCTGGACCGAGCTCGTCGACTCCGCGCGCGCGGAGCTGGAGCGCGCCGCGACCGCGTCCGAGGAGGAGGCCGCCGAGCGCCGCGTCGCCGCGCTGAAGCGGGAGCTGGCCGATGCCCGCGCCGCGCGCTCCGCCGAGCTGGACAAGCTGCGCGCCGAGCTGCGCGAGAGCAAGGCCGAGGTCGCCGAGCTGCCCAGACCGCCCCACAACACCCTCGCCCTTTTCCGCGAGGAGTAGGAAGACACGGTACCTAAGCCTGACCTTGCATGTGGGCCGGTCGTGTATGTCGACCAGGGGCTATCCCATTTTCAGCGGGCATCTTTCTGCAAAACAGTCGGTCGGCTCACGTATGAAGCTGCCTCTTCTTCACATATCCGAGCCACCGAGACC
>NZ_JABXFD010000103.1 GCF_013372625.1 Actinomadura sp. BRA 177 | reverse complement strand
GGGACACATCTGGCGATCACCTTGGGTGCACAATGGCAGACGTTCGGTGATCATGCATGGAAGGCGTCCGGACGGCTGCGCAGCGGGCATAATGGGCCAGCGCTGACCGAGTTTCCGATGCGCGCATCAGCGCCGGGCGACTTTCGCATCGGCGGTGTGACCTGCCGGCGAATCGCGAATGAGCCGCAGCCGACCACCCACTCCGTTGCCCGCCGGCCTGCCCGCCGCCGTGCCGCCCCCCACCGCAGCCACGGGCCCTGGCCCCACCGCCCGGCCCCACAGGCCCGCCGCCCAGGCCACCGACTGGCCGAACAGGTACACCACCAGCACCAGGCTCACCACCGCAAGGTGGGCGGGCAGCAGCATGTAGGCCATCGCCGCCATGTCCACCGCGGCCGCCACCCACAACCGATTGAGCACGCCCTCGCGACGGCGCGCCGCCTCGGCGGTGACGACCAACGCCACCGCCCACGCGGCGAACACCCACCCACCGACGCGATAAAGGTCGGGGTGGATGCCACGGCCCCACAGGTACATCCCCGCCATGCTCAGCGCCATCGACGTGTGCCCGGCATGCCACCAGCGCGCCTGCCCCGGCCGGGACCCGGCATGCCACAGGTGCACCAGCACCACCGCCCCCAGCGCGACCGTCCAGCCGATCCGCAACCACATCGGCAGCAGCGGCATGCTCATCATCTGATGATGACCGCCGTGACCTCCCACTTCAGGCCCGCCGGAGCGACATCAACCGCTACAGCCGAAGCCGGGGAGGCAGCGGCAGCGGCTCCCGACCGCGCACGAGCAGTCCATGATCGCTCCCGTCCTGGACGAACCAACAAACCCGCACACAACGTAACTCCGGGTCATCCCACCGCGACAGCCATAAACAGCCGACCCCGCAGATACCGGAGCCAACCCCTCGGTCAAAGTCCGGCCGGGACCGTTCCCGAACCGCTGCCCATGGTTGAGATCCTCGAAGTACGGACCGTCGACCGTGTCCATGCGGAGGCTCACCGCGCCCTCCCCGCGGCGGCGCGGGCGAGGGTGCGCCGCGCCCCGGCCACGACGGCGGGGTCGATCATCTCGCCGTCCAGGGCCACCGCACCCGTTCCGCCCCGTTCGCCGTGTTCCATGGCGGCCTGGATCATCAACGCGCGTTCGACCTCCTCGTCCGCCGGCGTGAACGCCCGGTTGACGTCCGCAAGCTGCCGTGGGTGGATCACCCATTTTCCGTCGAACCCGAGGTCCCGGGCACGCCGGTTGGCGGCGGCCTGCCCCTCATCGTCGGTGAACGCGAGGTAGGGCCCGTCGATGGCCTGCAGTCCGTGCCGCCGGGCGGCCAGGATGACGGCGTGCTGGGCGGGCAGCCATGTGTCCAGGTCCCGGTAAGTGCGGCCGAGGGCGGCGCCCAGGTCCGCATAGCCGAGGATCAGGGTCCGCAGGCGCGGCGAGGCCGCCGCGATCTCGTCGACGCGGTGCAGGCCCTCCGGGCTCTCGATCAATGCCTGGATACCGATGTGCCAGTCGGCGCCACCGGCCGCTTCGATCCCGGTCAGCAACCGGTCCAGGAACGCGATGTCCTCCGGGCCGGACACCTTGGGCAGCACCAGCGAGGCGGGCGCGACGCTCTCCGTGAGGCGCAGGACGTCCTCATGGCACCATGCGGTGCCCGCCGCGTTCACCCGGACCGCGACGGTCCGCCCCCCCGAGCGTCAGCTCCGGCATCCGGGCCGCGAGTTCCGAACGGGCCCGTGCCTTCTCGTCCGCGGCGACGGAGTCCTCCAGATCGACCACGATCTCGTCGGCGGGGAGCCCCACCGCCTTGCCGACCTTCGCCCGATCCGACGCGGGAACGGACAGACACGAGCGACGCACCACCCGCTCGGGCCGATGCCGTACCGGCGGTCCCAGGTGCGCAGGGTGGACGGTGCCACGCCGTGGCGCTGCGCGACCGCGTCCACGCCCAGCCCGGCCTCCCGCTCCGCCGGCCCGCCCGTGTGTCCGCTCCCCTTCGTCCCGCCCGAGCGTACGATCTGCCAGGTCTTCGCCGGAACTCCAGGCGCCGGTTGCACCTCGGCCGCCTCGTAGACGTGCAGGTGCCGCCGCGCCGGGAAGGGGCAGGCCATGAAACTGACGAAAAAGCCGGAGCGGGGACCTACGGCCGGTGGGTGGCGGACCTACGCGGCAACGGTCGCGGCCGTGGCGGCGACGGCGGCCATCGCGGGTCCAAGGCGGTCAAGGCCGACAGCGTCTGGTACCAGTCGCCGTCCAAGCCGCCGCGGCAGCCGCCGTCCTGGACGTTCGGGGTGGTGTGGACGCCCTTGTACGCCTCGATCGCATGGGCCGGCGGCGTGCCCTGCTGCGGGCGCGGGGACGGCGGCGCCGGGCACTGGCCACCAGCCCCGGGGAGAGGTGTCTGGCGCCCACCAGGGAGTTGAACTCGTCGAGGGAGAGTGAAGGGTTCAGGAGCAGCCGGGCCCGCATGCCGCGCAGGCGGTGTCGGTGGCGGCGGCGCCGTCCTCTGCGGTCGACGCCGATGCGGTGGCGCCGGCGGCGGGCATGGCGCAGCAGGCGTCGCCGCGCCAGGCCTCGCGGCCTTCCTTGAGTGCGACGGCGGCGATGATGAGCGCGGCGATCGGGTCGGCCCAGGACCAGCCGAAGAGACTGTTGACGGCCAGCCCGGCCAGCAGCACGCCCGACAGATAGGTGCACAGCAGGGTCTGCTTGGAGTCGGCGACTGCGCTGGCCGAGCCCAGCTCACGGCCGGTCCGGCGCTGCGCGGCCGACAGGAACGGCATGACGGCCAGCGACAGTGCGGCCAGGACCAGACCGGGGGTGGAGTGCGCTGCCTCGCCGCCGCCGATCAGCGCCCGGACCGAGTCGGCGGTGACGTAGGCGGCCAGTGCGTAGAACGAGACCGCGATGATCCGCAGCGCGCGCTTCTCCCGCTGCTCGATCCGCTCCGGGGTGCGGGCGGAGAACTGCCAGGCGATCGCGGCGGCGGAGGCGACCTCGATCACCGAGTCCAGCCCGAACGCCACCAGCGCGCCGGAGGAGGCCAGGGTTCCGGCGGTGACGGCGACGACGGCCTCGATGAGGTTGTAGGTGATGGTGGCCGCGACCAGTAGGCGCACTCGCCGTGCCAGCACCGCCCGCCGCGCCGGCGAGGGGCCCAGTGACACGGTGGTCATGTCCGGGCCTTCCCGTCAGGAGTGCACGCGCCCACCGGCCGGCCGGCCGCGGCGCCGTAGGTGGGGCACAGCGCGACGGCGCGGTCGGTGGCCGCCAGCAGGTGCTCGGCCGAGCGCAGTAGGTCCAGCAGTTCGGGCGCGGCGATGAAGTAGAACGACTGGCGGCCCTCGGCGCGGTAGTCCACCAGCTTGCAGCCGCGCAGGCAGGCCAGGTGCTTGGACACCGTGGACTGCGCCAGCCTCATCTCGCGGGTCAGGTCCACCACCCGCGTCTCGCCTCGGGCCAGCCGCTGGACGATAGACAACCGCACCGGGTCGGCCAGCGAGTGGAACAGCGCCGCCGCCGGTGCGAGCCCGTCCAACGAATTCATGCCACAATAAGAATCAATCGTCATATCGTGATGATAGCCGCAGCTGCGATCAGTCAAGGGCGCCGGCCGCTAGGAGGCGGCGGTCGCGGGGATGTCCCGGCATTCGCTGATCAGCCGCCGGTAGCGCTGGTCCTCACCGGTCGAGTCAGGGGCCTTCAGGACGATGCCCGAGCAACGGCCGGCGTACCAGCCGGCGAGGATCGAGGGCATCTGATCGTAGGTGCCCTGCGGGACGAGCATCCCGATGACCTCGTCGCTCATGTGGGCGGCGAGCGCGGTCCAGTCCTTGCGCCGGGCCGTTTCCGACAGCGCCTCGCCCACCTCGCCGAGGCCGAACTCCTCCAACTGCCTGCGGTAGGCGGGGGTGCTGTACAGGAAGCCCAGCTCGGGCCGGCGCTCCTCGCGGACCTGCGCGAGCTCACCGGGGGTCGCGGCGAGCAGCGGCTGCGGCGCCACGACGAGGGCGGGCCCCTGTCCGGTGCGCCCGGCCGTGCGCGCCCCCCGCGCGAGCGCGGGCCGGATGCGGTGGTCCAGCATGCGGGGGTGGGAGCTGGTCGGGTGGCAGACGAAGCCGTCGGAGACCTCTCCCGCCAGGACGCACATCCGCTCGTTCACCCCGCCGGTCCATATCGGCGGTGCGGGGTGGTCGATCGGTCCGGGATTGAAGTACGGCTGCAGCCGCTCGAACCGGTAGTGGCTGCCGGTGTAGTCCAGGTCCGCCCCGGTCTGAAAGCTGTGGAAGATGGCCCGGAGCGAACCGACGTAGTCCCGCAGTCGCGCGACGGGCTCCGACCACGGTGTCGAGAAGCGGCCGACGATATTGCCCCGTACCTGGGAGGCGATACCCAGCTGAAACCGTCCGCCCGACAACTCGGTCAGGTCCCAGGCCGCGTAGGCCGTCACCATGGGGCTCCGCGGGAACGCGACCACCATGCTGGTACGGACCACCAGGCGCGTGGTGCGGGTGACGGCCAGGGCCGCGACCGTGAACGGGTCGTGGACCGTCTCCGGCACGTGCAGGACGTCGTAGCCCAGATCCTCGATGCGCCGCGCGAAGGAACCGACCTCGCTCAGCGGGAGACGGGCCGGGGCCGAGGCGATGATCTGCACCGTGCCGACTCTAGACGGGAAGGTCCGGGGCGCCGCCCGCCGGCTCGGCGGATTCCAGGATCGTCACCGTCCCGGCGGTCCCGTCCACGGTGATCCGGGTGCCCGCCGGCAGCAGCGCCATCGCTCCGTCGAGCGAGGTGACGGTGGGAATGCCGTACTCGCGGGCGAGGATGGCGCCGTGGGAGAGGATCCGTCCGGTCTCGGTGACCAGGCCCGCGATGAGCGGGAAGACGCTCGTCCATCCCGGGTCGATGTTCGAGGCCAGCAGGACGTACGGTGCCGTCGTCCCAGGACGGTCTCGACCTGTTTGGATCCAACCCGTGAACACAGCACCTCGCCCGTCGTACGGTCGAGGACAGAGTGGTCGGGCTCTGTCGAACGCCGACGGGGACGCGGCGGACGCGGCGGCGGTGTACCCGCCGGTGGACATGAACAGAGCCGCGGCGGCGAGGGTGAGCTGTACGAAGAGACCTCGTTGGGCTCCATCCTGACGGGAACCACTGCACGCCCGGACCGGGAGACGTTCCTCCAGTCCGCCGACCGCATGCTCACCGTCCTGGAGGAGAACCGCCGGCACGAACAGCCGCATCCGCCGCAATACACCACGAGGCGACCGGTGCGGCAGCGCCGCGGACTGCGCCGCCGGGGACTCATCGAACAACACGGCGGACGAGGCCGAACGACCGCCTACCGCCGACCGGCGGATTAGCCACGCGAATCCCCCGACCGTGCTCCGGCACGGACCACCGATCGGGCACCGGCGAGGCGATGTGCTGCCAGGGTGTGGTCCCGGTCCGGTCGCTCAGGTGCCCGGCGGCGGGTGCTCCTCGTCCTGGACGCCGAGCCTCCGGTACACGGGGCCGAGCAGCTCGAGCAGTGGCGTGCCGCGAACCTTCATTCAGGGAGGCTCCAGCGCGCGCAGCAGCAGGTCCGTCGGTGCGGGGCTCGGGGTGACGCGCGGCCCCCGTCCGCCCGTGAAGAAGTCCTCCATGCACTCGGCGAACGGGGCATCTTGCACGTCGAGCAGCCCGGGCCGTCGCGGCTCCTCGTCGGCGGGTGCGCCGCGTAGGTCGTCCAGCAGGTGCGAGCCTGATCAGGCATCGGCGTTCCTTCGCTGTTCGAGGCCGGGCCGGCCGACGGTGGCGAGCACCTCGGTGGCGAGCAGGCCGGTGACGGTCATCGTCATGTCACCGCCCGGCGGGTTGGAATCGGCGACGCAGCCACAACGACACGTACACCAGCCCCACCAGGACCAGGACCTCGATCAGCGGCCCGACCACACCGGACAGCGCCTGCCCGGAGGTGACGCCGAAGGTGCCGATGGCGACGGCGATGGCCAGCTCGAAGTTGTTTCCGGCGGCGGTGAAGGCGAGCGTCGCGGTGCGCGGGTAGGGCGGCCGGACAGCGTGTCCGAGGGCGAAGGACCCGCCCCACATGAGCGCGAAGTAGGCCAGCAGCGGCAGCGCGATACGGGCGACGTCGCCGGGCCGGCCGGTGATGGCGTCGCCTTGCAGGGCGAACAGGATGACGATGGTGAACAGCAGCCCGTACAGCGCGACCGGCCCGATCCGGGGCAGGAACCGCTCCTCGTACCACGCGCGGCCGCGGGCGCCCTCACCCAGGCGGCGGGTCAGGTAGCCGGCCGCCAGCGGGACGCCCAGGAACACCAGCACATTTACCACGATCTCGCCGACCGAGAAGTCCGCCTCGTCGGTCGCCAGCCCCAGCCATCCGGGCAGGACCTGGAGGTAGAACCAGCCGAGCGCACCGAACGCGATGACCTGGAAGACGGAGTTGAGCGCGACCAGCACGGCGGCGGCCTCACGGTCGCCGCAGGCCAGGTCGTTCCAGATGATGACCATCGCGATGCAGCGGGCCAGCCCGACGATGATCAGACCGGTGCGGTACTCGGGCAGGTCCGGCAGGAGGATCCAGGCCAGCGCGAACATCACCGCCGGGCCGATCACCCAGTTGAGGATCAGCGAGGTCAGCATGAGGCGGCGGTCGCCGGTGACGGTGTCGAGCCGGTCGTAGCGGACCTTGGCCAGCACCGGGTACATCATCACCAGCAGGCCCAGAGCGATCGGCAGCGAGATCCCGCCGGCCTCGACCTCGGCCAGCGCGGCGTCCAGTCCGGGAACGGCTCGTCCCAGCCCGAGACCGAGCACCATCGCCGCGATGATCCACACCGGCAGGAACCGGTCGAGGGTCGACAGCCCGGCGACCACCCCCGCTTCCCGCGGGCGTATACCGGCATCAGAGTCTTGCGTACTGGTCACGTGCACGGCCTCTTCCGCTGAAGGTTCTGAGCCTCGCGGGCGGCGGCTGCCAACTCACCGAGTTCGGAAGCCAGGTGCTCCAACGCCTCAGGCCGCAGCCGGTAGTAGGTGAACCGCCCGCAGGGCTCGGTCTCCACCAGCCCGGCCTCGCGCAACGCCCGCAAGTGGTTGGAGATGTTGGTCTGCTTGGCGCCGGTCTCCTCAACGAGATGGCAGTTGCACAACGCCTCGACAGCCAGCAGCGACACGATCCGCGCACGCAGCGGATCGGCCAGCAACCTCAACACATCAGCCTCAACTGACATCACTGTCGGATGATACATCACAGCCGGGAACAATCCATTCCGCCACCCATTGCAGCGGGTGTTGCGATACGCAGCCGACACCAAAGTCATGGAGCCGCCAACAGCGCGCCGGCGCAGACGTCCGAGCATCTCGCCGCCTATCCGGCCGGAATCGACGCGTCCGGTTTGCCTGGCCTTTGCCAGGACCGCACGCCGGTGGTGACCGATCGTGACCAGCTTCATGCGGCGACGTCGTACCGTGATCCGGTCGCCCTGACAGTTTGCCGTCTTTTGCAGCTGGGCGCCCTTTTGTTGCCAGCAGGTTTCCCGCATTGCACCGTTCCGTCCAACACGTACCGGGTTTCCTGTGCCCGGTCATCGTCTGTGTGCAGAGGGCGGACCCATGAGGCGGTTGGGCGTGATCGGCGTCATGGCGGCGATGTTCATCGTCGCTGTTTTCGGCGCGTGCCCGGGTTCAGGAGTCGCGGCGCCGGCGGCTGCGGGCGATGCGGCGGGTTATGTACGGCAGGCGGCCGCGGACCGCCCTGGTGAGGAGTTCGTCCGTGTCAGCGTCACCGCTGGGCCGCGCGGTCTGTCTTATCACGCCTATGCGCGGGCTTATCGAGGACTGCCGGTCGTGGGCGGTGACTTCGTCGTCGTCACCGACGCCGCCGGCGCGGTGATGGGCGATCCGCTGGCCGCGCAACGGCCCATCAGGGTGAAGGTCACCCCGCTCCTCACTCCGGCCCGGGCGACGCGAATCGCCAGGGCCGAACTCGCGAAGGCGATGGCTGACAGCCGACCCGCCCTGGTGGTGTTCTCTCCCGACCGCGAGCAGGCACTCGCCTACCAGTTGATCGTGACCGGACGTTCGGCGCGGGGGCGGCCGAGCAGGTTGCATGTGATCGTCGACGCGCGTTCCGGCTCCGTACTGGCGACCTGGGACGAGGTCATGGCGGGGACGAGCGACGGCTTTTACTACGACGGCGTGACGATCGACACTGAGCGGACGGCTTCGGGTTACGCCATGTCCGACCCGGCGCGACGCGGACTGTTCTGCGGCATCCAGGGCAACGGGCCGGTATCGGGACCGGACGACCGGTGGGGCAACGGCAGCGGCACGGACCTGGAGACGGCCTGCGGCGACGCCTACTACGTGGCGCAGCAGGAGTGGAACATGCTGCGCGACTGGTTGGGCCGCGATGGTTTCGACGGGCAGGGCCGAGGATTCCCGCTGTTCGTCGGGCTCAATTCCGTCAACTCCTATTGGAATGGCCACACGGTCAATATCGGCCGCACCAAGGACGCTCAGCGGCAGCTCTCGGTCCTGGACATCGTGGCACATGAGTTCGGGCACTCGGTATTCCAGTACACCCCGGGTGGTTTCGACGGTTACACCGAGACGTACGCGTTGAACGAGGCCAACGGTGACATTTTCGGCGCGCTCACCGAGCATTACGCGAACAACCCCGACGATCCGCCGGACTACCTGTTCGCCGAGCGGGCGGACGCTTTCGGCCGCGGTCCGGAGCGGGTGATGTACGACCCGTCGGCGGGGCCGCGTGACGAGCCGAACTGCTGGTCGACCCGGATCCCCGACACCGAGGTGCATGATGCGGCCGGGCCGGCGAACCACTGGTTCTACCTGGTCGCGGAGGGGTCCGCCCCCGGCGGGGACAAGCCTGCCAGCCCGATCTGCGCCGGCGGCCCCGCGTCGGTGACCGGGGTGGGGATCGAGACGGCGGGCAAGATCTGGATGACCGCGCTGCTGCAGAAGACCTCGTTCTGGGAGTACGCCGACGCTCGCGTCGCGACGCTGAACGCGGTGGGTCAGCTGTACCCGGGCGACTGCGGCAAGTTCGACACCGTCAAGGGCGCCTGGGACGCGGTGTCGGTGCCGCCTCAGCCCGGAGAGCCTGGACGTCCGGCCGACTGCGGCACCCCGGCCGGCGACTTCTCGATCTCGGTGTCCCCATCCTCGGCGACCGTCGATCCGGGTGGCACGGTGACGGCGACGGTGTCGACGCGGACCGTCTCAGGCGAGCCCCAGCAAGTCTCTCTGACGGCCCGGGATCTCCCGGCGGGCGTGACGGCTCGCTTTGAGCCGCCGTCGGTCACCTCCGGTGCGCCGTCCACCATGACGCTGACCACCACGACGTCCTCCCCGGCCGGCAGCCATCGGCTGACGATCGCGGGGACCGGCGCCGCTGCCACCCGCAGCACCGCGTTCACGCTGACAGTGCGGCAGGCGGCACCCGGCGGCTGTACCGGCTTCGAAACGAAGAGGACCGGCGCCCTGGCCTCTGGAGCCAGCGCGTACGTCGCCTTCGAACCTGGGGCTTCCGGCACCCACCGGGCCTGCCTGGACGGTCCCGCGGGCACCGACTTCGACCTGTACCTGCAGAAGTGGAACGGCGCGTCGTGGACCACCGTGGCGCGCGCCACGACACCGGCCGCCGACGAAGAACTGACCTACGCCGGAGCGGCCGGCTCCTATCGCTACCGCATCCACTCCTACCGGGGCGCAGGCGAATACGTCCTCGGTTACGACACGCCCTGATCCGGGTGTGCAGCCGACGTTCGACCCCGCAGAAAGGCGGCCGAAGGATGAGGCAACGATTGATCGCGCTCCTGACGGCGCTCGGCTTGGTGTTCTCAGGTGTGATGGTCCAGGCGGGTCCGGTGGCGGCCGACGCTCCAGGGACGTCCGCCTTCACGCTGACGGGCGCGCCACCGGACATCCCCGCGGAGAACGTCATGGCGCATCTTGAACGGTTCCAGGCCATCGCGTCCGACAACGGCGGGAACCGCGCCCACGGCAATCCGGGCTACCGGGCCTCGGCCGACTATGTGAAGGCGCAGCTGGACGCCGCCGGGTACACGACCACGCTCCAGCCCTTCACCTATCGCGGAGCCACCGGCTGGAACGTCCTCGCCGAGTGGCCCCACGGGGATCCGCACCAGGTCGCCTTCGCGGGAGCCCATCTGGACAGCGTTCCGGCGGGCCCCGGCATCAACGACAACGGGGCCGGCTCCGCCGCGGTCCTGGAGGTCGCACTCGCCGTGTCCCGCGCGGGCCTCCGTCCGCAGAAGCGGTTGCGGTTCGGCTGGTGGGGGGCCGAGGAACTCGGCCTGATCGGGTCCCGGTACTACGCCGACAACCTGGCCACGGCCGAACGCGACAAGATCGACATATATCTCAACTTCGACATGGTGGGGCAGAAGGACACCACGTCCTGGGGCGTCTACAGCCATACGCCGGCGGTCGCCGCCACGTTCAAGAAGTACTTCGCCGACCGGAACATCCCCACCTTCGACATCCGGTGGGACGGCAGCTCCGATCACTCGTCCTTCACCCGCCACGGCATTCCGGTCAGCGGCATCGGCTCAAGCGACGATCCGTGCTACCACTCGGCCTGCGACACCATCTCCAACGTCGGGCCCCGGGCGATGGGCATCAGCACCAACGCGATCGCCGCCGCGGTCTGGGACCTGGCCGGCGATGGCGCCCCCGCCGAGAACGATTTCTCGGTGTCGGTGTCGCCGGCGGCCGGGAACACCGACCCGGGCGGCTCGGTGTCGGCGACCGCGGCGACCACGACGGTCAAGGGCCAAGCGCAACCGGTGCAACTGTCGGCCAAGGGCCTGCCGGACGGGGCACAGGCCGCCTTCGACCCCCAGACGGTGACCTCCGGCGAATCGTCCGCGCTCACCATCAGCACCTCGGCCTCCACACCCCCGGGCACCTACCCGATCACCATCACCGGCACCGGCGACAAGGTCACCCGCAGCACCACCTTCACCCTCACCGTCAACGGCACCACCCCCACCGGCTGCCAAGGCTACGAGACCACCAAGACCGGCGACCTCACCACCGGCCGCAGCGACTACCAGCCCGACGGCGCCTACTTCTACACCGGCACCACCGGACGCCACCAAGCCTGCCTCGACGGCCCCGCGGGCACCGACTACGACCTCTACCTCCAGAAATGGACCGGCGCCGGCTGGAGCACCGTCGCCCAATCCACCACCCCCGAACCCGACGAAAAACTCACCTACAACGGCACCAGCGGCTACTACCGCTACCGCGTCCACGCCTACACCGGCAACGGCACCTACACCCTCGGCTACGACGCCCCTTAATTCCTGCTCAAGAGAGCCGGTCCTGGTCAGTGGAACCTGACCAAGGCCGGCTCTCGTCGTTGTCCTCGAAGGCATGCTCGGGCACACTCGTACGACCATGCTTCGCCCTTCGCGCGGCGGGAGACACCGGTGGACCCGATCACCGACGATGCGGGCGGGATGACGGCGCAGGCCCGCTTCGGCGCCTTGCTCAAGCACTGGCGCAGGCGGGCCGGGATGTCGCAGACCCGGCTGGCGGCCGAACTGGGCTACCACAACAGCGTCATCAGCCGGTGGGAGACGGGCGCGAGACAGCCACCGCTCGATCTGGTCCAGCGAATCGACACGGTGCTGGCCACCGGCGGGCGACTGGCGCAGCTGTACACCGAGACCGGATTATCCGGCGGCGCAGCCGACGGGCTTTCGGGTCTCGGGTCCGGCATGCCGCTGCCGGGCGGTCCCGAAGCGGCGGCAGGTGCCGTCGCGGCCTGGGATCGCGCGGAGTGGCCGGCCCGGCTGCCGTACCACGGCATCGAATGCCCGCTGCCCGGCCCCCACGGTTGCACGGTCCCTCCCGCCGGTCAGGCGGCCGCGATGTACGCGATGTTCACCGCTGACCCGGCCGCGTCCGCGCACAACGACATTATTCATGTGCTCACCGCTCAACTGGCCGTCTACACCCGGTTCACTGAAGAGCAAGGGCCGGCCGGCCTGCACACGCCCGTCGAGGCCGCACTGCACAAGATCGTCGGAGCGCTGCGCGGAGCAGCGGGCCCGAACGGGCGCGCGCTGCTCCATCTGGCCGCGGGCTATGCCAGCCTCGCCGGGCAGCTACGCACCTTCCGCGGCCAGCACGCCGCCGCGATGACGCTGTACGACAAGGGCCTGCAGTGGGCCACGCTCTGCGACGACACGTCGTTGCGCGCGACGTTCCTGTGCGACATGAGCTCCCTGGCACGCTTGGAGCACGACGGCGTCAGCGCCGTGACGTACGCGCAAGCCCTGCCCGCCGTCGGTGCCAGCCGTGTCTGGACCTCGGCGCTGTCCCACCTGTACCAGGCCCGCGGCTACGCCGTGCTCGGCGACCTCCACGAGACCACCCGCCACGTCGCGCATGCCCGCGACCGGCTCCATCACCTCACCGCGCAGGACGAGCACGAGGCGTTCTGGATGGCCGGCACACGCGGCAGAGTGCTCTTCGAGGCCGGCATCGGCGCAGCCCTCCGCGACGTGGCCGCCGCCACCGCCGACCACAGTGCCGCCCACGCCGCCAGGGCGGCCACGGAGGACTCCCTCGCCTTCGTCCCCGTCCACGTGCGCCCTGCGACCGTCCTGCTCGCGTTGCGGCTCGCCGACTGCTACGCCTGCGTCGGGCAGCCGGAGGCCGCGGCGGCGATCGCCACGCCGGTGCTCGCGGAGGCCATGACCACCCCGATGGCCACCGTCAGCCACGAGCTGCGCGGTCTCCGCCGCCGCCTCGCCGCCCGCTGGCCGAACCTCACCTCCCTGACAGACGTCCTCGAACCAGACCGGAGCTGACCTCCGGCCCCCGGCCCGCGGCCGTGTGTCGGCGCACCATTCCCAGACGTTTCCGGCCATGTTGTGCAGGCCGCAGCCGTTGGGCAGATGTGCACGGGCCGAGCCCCTCTCACCTCGGCACCGTCCGGACCTCGGGTCGGCGCGCCGACCCGAGGTCCGGACGGTGCCGAGGTGAGAGGGGCTCGGCCCGTGCACATCTGCCCAACGGCTGCGGCCTGCACAACATGGCCGGAAACGTCTGGGAATGGTGCGCCGACACACGGCCGCGGGCCGGGGGCCGGAGGTCAGCTCCGGTCTGGTTCGAGGACGTCTGTCAGGGAGGTGAGGTTCGGCCAGCGGGCGGCGAGGCGGCGGCGGAGACCGCGCAGCTCGTGGCTGACGGTGGCCATCGGGGTGGTCATGGCCTCCGCGAGCACCGGCGTGGCGATCGCCGCCGCGGCCTCCGGCTGCCCGACGCAGGCGTAGCAGTCGGCGAGCCGCAACGCGAGCAGGACGGTCGCAGGGCGCACGTGGACGGGGACGAAGGCGAGGGAGTCCTCCGTGGCCGCCCTGGCGGCGTGGGCGGCACTGTGGTCGGCGGTGGCGGCGGCCACGTCGCGGAGGGCTGCGCCGATGCCGGCCTCGAAGAGCACTCTGCCGCGTGTGCCGGCCATCCAGAACGCCTCGTGCTCGTCCTGCGCGGTGAGGTGATGGAGCCGGTCGCGGGCATGCGCGACGTGGCGGGTGGTCTCGTGGAGGTCGCCGAGCACGGCGTAGCCGCGGGCCTGGTACAGGTGGGACAGCGCCGAGGTCCAGACACGGCTGGCACCGACGGCGGGCAGGGCTTGCGCGTACGTCACGGCGCTGACGCCGTCGTGCTCCAAGCGTGCCAGGGAGCTCATGTCGCACAGGAACGTCGCGCGCAACGACGTGTCGTCGCAGAGCGTGGCCCACTGCAGGCCCTTGTCGTACAGCGTCATCGCGGCGGCGTGCTGGCCGCGGAAGGTGCGTAGCTGCCCGGCGAGGCTGGCATAGCCCGCGGCCAGATGGAGCAGCGCGCGCCCGTTCGGGCCCGCTGCTCCGCGCAGCGCTCCGACGATCTTGTGCAGTGCGGCCTCGACGGGCGTGTGCAGGCCGGCCGGCCCTTGCTCTTCAGTGAACCGGGTGTAGACGGCCAGTTGAGCGGTGAGCACATGAATAATGTCGTTGTGCGCGGACGCGGCCGGGTCAGCGGTGAACATCGCGTACATCGCGGCCGCCTGACCGGCGGGAGGGACCGTGCAACCGTGGGGGCCGGGCAGCGGGCATTCGATGCCGTGGTACGGCAGCCGGGCCGGCCACTCCGCGCGATCCCAGGCCGCGACGGCACCTGCCGCCGCTTCGGGACCGCCCGGCAGCGGCATGCCGGACCCGAGACCCGAAAGCCCGTCGGCTGCGCCGCCGGATAATCCGGTCTCGGTGTACAGCTGCGCCAGTCGCCCGCCGGTGGCCAGCACCGTGTCGATTCGCTGGACCAGATCGAGCGGTGGCTGTCTCGCGCCCGTCTCCCACCGGCTGATGACGCTGTTGTGGTAGCCCAGTTCGGCCGCCAGCCGGGTCTGCGACATCCCGGCCCGCCTGCGCCAGTGCTTGAGCAAGGCGCCGAAGCGGGCCTGCGCCGTCATCCCGCCCGCATCGTCGGTGATCGGGTCCACCGGTGTCTCCCGCCGCGCGAAGGGCGAAGCATGGTCGTACGAGTGTGCCCGAGCATGCCTTCGAGGACAACGACGAGAGCCGGCCTTGGTCAGGTTCCACTGACCAGGACCGGCTCTCTTGAGCAGGAATTAAGGGGCGTCGTAGCCGAGGGTGTAGGTGCCGTTGCCGGTGTAGGCGTGGACGCGGTAGCGGTAGTAGCCGCTGGTGCCGTTGTAGGTGAGTTTTTCGTCGGGTTCGGGGGTGGTGGATTGGGCGACGGTGCTCCAGCCGGCGCCGGTCCATTTCTGGAGGTAGAGGTCGTAGTCGGTGCCCGCGGGGCCGTCGAGGCAGGCTTGGTGGCGTCCGGTGGTGCCGGTGTAGAAGTAGGCGCCGTCGGGCTGGTAGTCGCTGCGGCCGGTGGTGAGGTCGCCGGTCTTGGTGGTCTCGTAGCCTTGGCAGCCGGTGGGGGTGGTGCCGTTGACGGTGAGGGTGAAGGTGGTGCTGCGGGTGACCTTGTCGCCGGTGCCGGTGATGGTGATCGGGTAGGTGCCCGGGGGTGTGGAGGCCGAGGTGCTGATGGTGAGCGCGGACGATTCGCCGGAGGTCACCGTCTGGGGGTCGAAGGCGGCCTGTGCCCCGTCCGGCAGGCCCTTGGCCGACAGTTGCACCGGTTGCGCTTGGCCCTTGACCGTCGTGGTCGCCGCGGTCGCCGACACCGAGCCGCCCGGGTCGGTGTTCCCGGCCGCCGGCGACACCGACACCGAGAAATCGTTCTCGGCGGGGGCGCCATCGCCGGCCAGGTCCCAGACCGCGGCGGCGATCGCGTTGGTGCTGATGCCCATCGCCCGGGGCCCGACGTTGGAGATGGTGTCGCAGGCCGAGTGGTAGCACGGATCGTCGCTTGAGCCGATGCCGCTGACCGGAATGCCGTGGCGGGTGAAGGACGAGTGATCGGAGCTGCCGTCCCACCGGATGTCGAAGGTGGGGATGTTCCGGTCGGCGAAGTACTTCTTGAACGTGGCGGCGACCGCCGGCGTATGGCTGTAGACGCCCCAGGACGTGGTGTCCTTCTGCCCCACCATGTCGAAGTTGAGATATATGTCGATCTTGTCGCGTTCGGCCGTGGCCAGGTTGTCGGCGTAGTACCGGGACCCGATCAGGCCGAGTTCCTCGGCCCCCCACCAGCCGAACCGCAACCGCTTCTGCGGACGGAGGCCCGCGCGGGACACGGCGAGTGCGACCTCCAGGACCGCGGCGGAGCCGGCCCCGTTGTCGTTGATGCCGGGGCCCGCCGGAACGCTGTCCAGATGGGCTCCCGCGAAGGCGACCTGGTGCGGATCCCCGTGGGGCCACTCGGCGAGGACGTTCCAGCCGGTGGCTCCGCGATAGGTGAAGGGCTGGAGCGTGGTCGTGTACCCGGCGGCGTCCAGCTGCGCCTTCACATAGTCGGCCGAGGCCCGGTAGCCCGGATTGCCGTGGGCGCGGTTCCCGCCGTTGTCGGACGCGATGGCCTGGAACCGTTCAAGATGCGCCATGACGTTCTCCGCGGGGATGTCCGGTGGCGCGCCCGTCAGCGTGAAGGCGGACGTCCCTGGAGCGTCGGCCGCCACCGGACCCGCCTGGACCATCACACCTGAGAACACCAAGCCGAGCGCCGTCAGGAGCGCGATCAATCGTTGCCTCATCCTTCGGCCGCCTTTCTGCGGGGTCGAACGTCGGCTGCACACCCGGATCAGGGCGTGTCGTAACCGAGGACGTATTCGCCTGCGCCCCGGTAGGAGTGGATGCGGTAGCGATAGGAGCCGGCCGCTCCGGCGTAGGTCAGTTCTTCGTCGGCGGCCGGTGTCGTGGCGCGCGCCACGGTGGTCCACGACGCGCCGTTCCACTTCTGCAGGTACAGGTCGAAGTCGGTGCCCGCGGGACCGTCCAGGCAGGCCCGGTGGGTGCCGGAAGCCCCAGGTTCGAAGGCGACGTACGCGCTGGCTCCAGAGGCCAGGGCGCCGGTCCTCTTCGTTTCGAAGCCGGTACAGCCGCCGGGTGCCGCCTGCCGCACTGTCAGCGTGAACGCGGTGCTGCGGGTGGCAGCGGCGCCGGTCCCCGCGATCGTCAGCCGATGGCTGCCGGCCGGGGAGGACGTCGTGGTGGTCAGCGTCATGGTGGACGGCGCACCGGAGGTGACCGACGGCGGCTCAAAGCGAGCCGTCACGCCCGCCGGGAGATCCCGGGCCGTCAGAGAGACTTGCTGGGGCTCGCCTGAGACGGTCCGCGTCGACACCGTCGCCGTCACCGTGCCACCCGGATCGACGGTCGCCGAGGATGGGGACACCGAGATCGAGAAGTCGCCGGCCGGGGTGCCGCAGTCGGCCGGACGTCCAGGCTCTCCGGGCTGAGGCGGCACCGACACCGCGTCCCAGGCGCCCTTGACGGTGTCGAACTTGCCGCAGTCGCCCGGGTACAGCTGACCCACCGCGTTCAGCGTCGCGACGCGAGCGTCGGCGTACTCCCAGAACGAGGTCTTCTGCAGCAGCGCGGTCATCCAGATCTTGCCCGCCGTCTCGATCCCCACCCCGGTCACCGACGCGGGGCCGCCGGCGCAGATCGGGCTGGCAGGCTTGTCCCCGCCGGGGGCGGACCCCTCCGCGACCAGGTAGAACCAGTGGTTCGCCGGCCCGGCCGCATCATGCACCTCGGTGTCGGGGATCCGGGTCGACCAGCAGTTCGGCTCGTCACGCGGCCCCGCCGACGGGTCGTACATCACCCGCTCCGGACCGCGGCCGAAAGCGTCCGCCCGCTCGGCGAACAGGTAGTCCGGCGGATCGTCGGGGTTGTTCGCGTAATGCTCGGTGAGCGCGCCGAAAATGTCACCGTTGGCCTCGTTCAACGCGTACGTCTCGGTGTAACCGTCGAAACCACCCGGGGTGTACTGGAATACCGAGTGCCCGAACTCATGTGCCACGATGTCCAGGACCGAGAGCTGCCGCTGAGCGTCCTTGGTGCGGCCGATATTGACCGTGTGGCCATTCCAATAGGAGTTGACGGAATTGAGCCCGACGAACAGCGGGAATCCTCGGCCCTGCCCGTCGAAACCATCGCGGCCCAACCAGTCGCGCAGCATGTTCCACTCCTGCTGCGCCACGTAGTAGGCGTCGCCGCAGGCCGTCTCCAGGTCCGTGCCGCTGCCGTTGCCCCACCGGTCGTCCGGTCCCGATACCGGCCCGTTGCCCTGGATGCCGCAGAACAGTCCGCGTCGCGCCGGGTCGGACATGGCGTAACCCGAAGCCGTCCGCTCAGTGTCGATCGTCACGCCGTCGTAGTAAAAGCCGTCGCTCGTCCCCGCCATGACCTCGTCCCAGGTCGCCAGTACGGAGCCGGAACGCGCGTCGACGATCACATGCAACCTGCTCGGCCGCCCCCGCGCCGAACGTCCGGTCACGATCAACTGGTAGGCGAGTGCCTGCTCGCGGTCGGGAGAGAACACCACCAGGGCGGGTCGGCTGTCAGCCATCGCCTTCGCGAGTTCGGCCCTGGCGATTCGCGTCGCCCGGGCCGGAGTGAGGAGCGGGGTGACCTTCACCCTGATGGGCCGTTGCGCGGCCAGCGGATCGCCCATCACCGCGCCGGCGGCGTCGGTGACGACGACGAAGTCACCGCCCACGACCGGCAGTCCTCGATAAGCCCGCGCATAGGCGTGATAAGACAGACCGCGCGGCCCAGCGGTGACGCTGACACGGACGAACTCCTCACCAGGGCGGTCCGCGGCCGCCTGCCGTACATAACCCGCCGCATCGCCCGCAGCCGCCGGCGCCGCGACTCCTGAACCCGGGCACGCGCCGAAAACAGCGACGATGAACATCGCCGCCATGACGCCGATCACGCCCAACCGCCTCATGGGTCCGCCCTCTGCACACAGACGATGACCGGGCACAGGAAACCCGGTACGTGTTGGACGGAACGGTGCAATGCGGGAAACCTGCTGGCAACAAAAGGGCGCCCAGCTGCAAAAGACGGCAAACTGTCAGGGCGACCGGATCACGGTACGACGTCGCCGCATGAAGCTGGTCACGATCGGTCACCACCGGCGTGCGGTCCTGGCAAAGGCCAGGCAAACCGGACGCGTCGATTCCGGCCGGATAGGCGGCGAGATGCTCGGACGTCTGCGCCGGCGCGCTGTTGGCGGCTCCATGACTTTGGTGTCGGCTGCGTATCGCAACACCCGCTGCAATGGGTGGCGGAATGGATTGTTCCCGGCTGTGATGTATCATCCGACAGTGATGTCAGTTGAGGCTGATGTGTTGAGGTTGCTGGCCGATCCGCTGCGTGCGCGGATCGTGTCGCTGCTGGCTGTCGAGGCGTTGTGCAACTGCCATCTCGTTGAGGAGACCGGCGCCAAGCAGACCAACATCTCCAACCACTTGCGGGCGTTGCGCGAGGCCGGGCTGGTGGAGACCGAGCCCTGCGGGCGGTTCACCTACTACCGGCTGCGGCCTGAGGCGTTGGAGCACCTGGCTTCCGAACTCGGTGAGTTGGCAGCCGCCGCCCGCGAGGCTCAGAACCTTCAGCGGAAGAGGCCGTGCACGTGACCAGTACGCAAGACTCTGATGCCGGTATACGCCCGCGGGAAGCGGGGGTGGTCGCCGGGCTGTCGACCCTCGACCGGTTCCTGCCGGTGTGGATCATCGCGGCGATGGTGCTCGGTCTCGGGCTGGGACGAGCCGTTCCCGGACTGGACGCCGCGCTGGCCGAGGTCGAGGCCGGCGGGATCTCGCTGCCGATCGCTCTGGGCCTGCTGGTGATGATGTACCCGGTGCTGGCCAAGGTCCGCTACGACCGGCTCGACACCGTCACCGGCGACCGCCGCCTCATGCTGACCTCGCTGATCCTCAACTGGGTGATCGGCCCGGCGGTGATGTTCGCGCTGGCCTGGATCCTCCTGCCGGACCTGCCCGAGTACCGCACCGGTCTGATCATCGTCGGGCTGGCCCGCTGCATCGCGATGGTCATCATCTGGAACGACCTGGCCTGCGGCGACCGTGAGGCCGCCGCCGTGCTGGTCGCGCTCAACTCCGTCTTCCAGGTCATCGCGTTCGGTGCGCTCGGCTGGTTCTACCTCCAGGTCCTGCCCGGATGGCTGGGGCTGGCGACCGACGAGGCGGACTTCTCGGTCGGCGAGATCGTGGTAAATGTGCTGGTGTTCCTGGGCGTCCCGCTGGCGGCCGGCTACCTGACCCGCCGCCTGGGTGAGGGCGCCCGCGGCCGCGCGTGGTACGAGGAGCGGTTCCTGCCCCGGATCGGGCCGGTCGCGCTGTACGGGCTGCTGTTCACCATCGTCATCCTGTTCGCCCTGCAAGGCGACGCCATCACCGGCCGGCCCGGCGACGTCGCCCGTATCGCGCTGCCGCTGCTGGCCTACTTCGCGCTCATGTGGGGCGGGTCCTTCGCCCTCGGACACGCTGTCCGGCCGCCCTACCCGCGCACCGCGACGCTCGCCTTCACCGCCGCCGGAAACAACTTCGAGCTGGCCATCGCCGTCGCCATCGGCACCTTCGGCGTCACCTCCGGGCAGGCGCTGTCCGGTGTGGTCGGGCCGCTGATCGAGGTCCTGGTCCTGGTGGGGCTGGTGTACGTGTCGTTGTGGCTGCGTCGCCGATTCCAACCCGCCGGGCGGTGACATGACGATGACCGTCACCGGCCTGCTCGCCACCGAGGTGCTCGCCACCGTCGGCCGGCCCGGCCTCGAACAGCGAAGGAACGCCGATGCCTGATCAGGCTCGCACCTGCTGGACGACCTACGCGGCGCACCCGCCGACGAGGAGCCGCGACGGCCCGGGCTGCTCGACGTGCAAGATGCCCCGTTCGCCGAGTGCATGGAGGACTTCTTCACGGGCGGACGGGGGCCGCGCGTCACCCCGAGCCCCGCACCGACGGACCTGCTGCTGCGCGCGCTGGAGCCTCCCTGAATGAAGGTTCGCGGCACGCCACTGCTCGAGCTGCTCGGCCCCGTGTACCGGAGGCTCGGCGTCCAGGACGAGGAGCACCCGCCGCCGGGCACCTGAGCGACCGGACCGGGACCACACCCTGGCAGCACATCGCCTCGCCGGTGCCCGATCGGTGGTCCGTGCCGGAGCACGGTCGGGGGATTCGCGTGGCTAATCCGCCGGTCGGCGGTAGGCGGTCGTTCGGCCTCGTCCGCCGTGTTGTTCGATGAGTCCCCGGCGGCGCAGTCCGCGGCGCTGCCGCACCGGTCGCCTCGTGGTGTATTGCGGCGGATGCGGCTGTTCGTGCCGGCGGTTCTCCTCCAGGACGGTGAGCATGCGGTCGGCGGACTGGAGGAACGTCTCCCGGTCCGGGCGCGCAGTGGTTCCCGTCAGGATGGAGCCCAACGAGGTCTCTTCGTACAGCTCACCCTCGCCGCCGCGGCTCTGTTCATGTCCACCGGCGGGTACACCGCCGCCGCGTCCGCCGCGTCCCCGTCGGCGTTCGACAGAGCCCGACCACTCTGTCCTCGACCGTACGACGGGCGAGGTGCTGTGTTCACGGGTTGGATCCAAACAGGTCGAGACCGTCCTGGGACGACGGCACCGTACGTCCTGCTGGCCTCGAACATCGACCCGGGATGGACGAGCGTCTTCCCGCTCATCGCGGGCCTGGTCACCGAGACCGGACGGATCCTCTCCCACGGCGCCATCCTCGCCCGCGAGTACGGCATTCCCACCGTCACCTCGCTCGACGGAGCGATGGCGCTGCTGCCGGCGGGCACCCGGATCACCGTGGACGGGACCGCCGGGACGGTGACGATCCTGGAATCCGCCGAGCCGGCGGGCGGCGCCCCGGACCTTCCCGTCTAGAGTCGGCACGGTGCAGATCATCGCCTCGGCCCCGGCCCGTCTCCCGCTGAGCGAGGTCGGTTCCTTCGCGCGGCGCATCGAGGATCTGGGCTACGACGTCCTGCACGTGCCGGAGACGGTCCACGACCCGTTCACGGTCGCGGCCCTGGCCGTCACCCGCACCACGCGCCTGGTGGTCCGTACCAGCATGGTGGTCGCGTTCCCGCGGAGCCCCATGGTGACGGCCTACGCGGCCTGGGACCTGACCGAGTTGTCGGGCGGACGGTTTCAGCTGGGTATCGCCTCCCAGGTACGGGGCAATATCGTCGGCCGCTTCTCGACACCGTGGTCGGAGCCCGTCGCGCGACTGCGGGACTACGTCGGTTCGCTCCGGGCCATCTTCCACAGCTTTCAGACCGGGGCGGACCTGGACTACACCGGCAGCCACTACCGGTTCGAGCGGCTGCAGCCGTACTTCAATCCCGGACCGATCGACCACCCCGCACCGCCGATATGGACCGGCGGGGTGAACGAGCGGATGTGCGTCCTGGCGGGAGAGGTCTCCGACGGCTTCGTCTGCCACCCGACCAGCTCCCACCCCCGCATGCTGGACCACCGCATCCGGCCCGCGCTCGCGCGGGGGGCGCGCACGGCCGGGCGCACCGGACAGGGGCCCGCCCTCGTCGTGGCGCCGCAGCCGCTGCTCGCCGCGACCCCCGGTGAGCTCGCGCAGGTCCGCGAGGAGCGCCGGCCCGAGCTGGGCTTCCTGTACAGCACCCCCGCCTACCGCAGGCAGTTGGAGGAGTTCGGCCTCGGCGAGGTGGGCGAGGCGCTGTCGGAAACGGCCCGGCGCAAGGACTGGACCGCGCTCGCCGCCCACATGAGCGACGAGGTCATCGGGATGCTCGTCCCGCAGGGCACCTACGATCAGATGCCCTCGATCCTCGCCGGCTGGTACGCCGGCCGTTGCTCGGGCATCGTCCTGAAGGCCCCTGACTCGACCGGTGAGGACCAGCGCTACCGGCGGCTGATCAGCGAATGCCGGGACATCCCCGCGACCGCCGCCTCCTAGCGGCCGGCGCCCTTGACTGATCGCAGCTGCGGCTATCATCACGATATGACGATTGATTCTTATTGTGGCATGAATTCGTTGGACGGGCTCGCACCGGCGGCGGCGCTGTTCCACTCGCTGGCCGACCCGGTGCGGTTGTCTATCGTCCAGCGGCTGGCCCGAGGCGAGACGCGGGTGGTGGACCTGACCCGCGAGATGAGGCTGGCGCAGTCCACGGTGTCCAAGCACCTGGCCTGCCTGCGCGGCTGCAAGCTGGTGGACTACCGCGCCGAGGGCCGCCAGTCGTTCTACTTCATCGCCGCGCCCGAACTGCTGGACCTACTGCGCTCGGCCGAGCACCTGCTGGCGGCCACCGACCGCGCCGTCGCGCTGTGCCCCACCTACGGCGCCGCGGCCGGCCGGCCGGTGGGCGCGTGCACTCCTGACGGGAAGGCCCGGACATGACCACCGTGTCACTGGGCCCCTCGCCGGCGCGGCGGGCGGTGCTGGCACGGCGAGTGCGCCTACTGGTCGCGGCCACCATCACCTACAACCTCATCGAGGCCGTCGTCGCCGTCACCGCCGGAACCCTGGCCTCCTCCGGCGCGCTGGTGGCGTTCGGGCTGGACTCGGTGATCGAGGTCGCCTCCGCCGCCGCGATCGCCTGGCAGTTCTCCGCCCGCACCCCGGAGCGGATCGAGCAGCGGGAGAAGCGCGCGCTGCGGATCATCGCGGTCTCGTTCTACGCACTGGCCGCCTACGTCACCGCCGACTCGGTCCGGGCGCTGATCGGCGGCGGCGAGGCAGCGCACTCCACCCCCGGTCTGGTCCTGGCCGCACTGTCGCTGGCCGTCATGCCGTTCCTGTCGGCCGCGCAGCGCCGGACCGGCCGTGAGCTGGGCTCGGCCAGCGCAGTCGCCGACTCCAAGCAGACCCTGCTGTGCACCTATCTGTCGGGCGTGCTGCTGGCCGGGCTGGCCGTCAACAGTCTCTTCGGCTGGTCCTGGGCCGACCCGATCGCCGCGCTCATCATCGCCGCCGTCGCACTCAAGGAAGGCCGCGAGGCCTGGCGCGGCGACGCCTGCTGCGCCATGCCCGCCGCCGGCGCCACCGCATCGGCGTCGACCGCAGAGGACGGCGCCGCCGCCACCGACACCGCCTGCGCGGCATGCGGGCCCGGCTGCTCCTGAACCCTTCACTCTCCCTCGACGAGTTCAACTCCCTGGTGGGCGCCAGACACCTCTCCCCGGGGCTGGTGGCCAGTGCCCGGCGCCGCCGTCCCCGCGCCCGCAGCAGGGCACGCCGCCGGCCCATGCGATCGAGGCGTACAAGGGCGTCCACACCACCCCGAACGTCCAGGACGGCGGCTGCCGCGGCGGCTTGGACGGCGACTGGTACCAGACGCTGTCGGCCTTGACCGCCTTGGACCCGCGATGGCCGCCGTCGCCGCCACGGCCGCGACCGTTGCCGCGTAGGTCCGCCACCCACCGGCCGTAGGTCCCCGCTCCGGCTTTTTCGTCAGTTTCATGGCCTGCCCCTTCCCGGCGCGGCGGCACCTGCACGTCTACGAGGCGGCCGAGGTGCAACCGGCGCCTGGAGTTCCGGCGAAGACCTGGCAGATCGTACGCTCGGGCGGGACGAAGGGGAGCGGACACACGGGCGGGCCGGCGGAGCGGGAGGCCGGGCTGGGCGTGGACGCGGTCGCGCAGCGCCACGGCGTGGCACCGTCCACCCTGCGCACCTGGGACCGCCGGTACGGCATCGGCCCGAGCGGGTGGTGCGTCGCTCGTGTCTGTCCGTTCCCGCGTCGGATCGGGCGAAGGTCGGCAAGGCGGTGGGGCTCCCCGCCGACGAGATCGTGGTCGATCTGGAGGACTCCGTCGCCGCGGACGAGAAGGCACGGGCCCGTTCGGAACTCGCGGCCCGGATGCCGGAGCTGACGCTCGGGGGGGCGGACCGTCGCGGTCCGGGTGAACGCGGCGGGCACCGCATGGTGCCATGAGGACGTCCTGCGCCTCACGGAGAGCGTCGCGCCCGCCTCGCTGGTGCTGCCCAAGGTGTCCGGCCCGGAGGACATCGCGTTCCTGGACCGGTTGCTGACCGGGATCGAAGCGGCCGGTGGCGCCGACTGGCACATCGGTATCCAGGCATTGATCGAGAGCCCGGAGGGCCTGCACCGCGTCGACGAGATCGCGGCGGCCTCGCCGCGCCTGCGGACCCTGATCCTCGGCTATGCGGACCTGGGCGCCGCCCTCGGCCGCACTTACCGGGACCTGGACACATGGCTGCCCGCCCAGCACGCCGTCATCCTGGCCGCCCGGCGGCACGGACTGCAGGCCATCGACGGGCCCTACCTCGCGTTCACCGACGATGAGGGGCAGGCCGCCGCCAACCGGCGTGCCCGGGACCTCGGGTTCGACGGAAAATGGGTGATCCACCCACGGCAGCTTGCGGACGTCAACCGGGCGTTCACGCCGGCGGACGAGGAGGTCGAACGCGCGTTGATGATCCAGGCCGCCATGGAACACGGCGAACGGGGCGGAACGGGTGCGGTGGCCCTGGACGGCGAGATGATCGACCCCGCCGTCGTGGCCGGGGCGCGGCGCACCCTCGCCCGCGCCGCCGCGGGGAGGGCGCGGTGAGCCTCCGCATGGACACGGTCGACGGTCCGTACTTCGAGGATCTCAACCATGGGCAGCGGTTCGGGAACGGTCCCGGCCGGACTTTGACCGAGGGGTTGGCTCCGGTATCTGCGGGGTCGGCTGTTTATGGCTGTCGCGGTGGGATGACCCGGAGTTACGTTGTGTGCGGGTTTGTTGGTTCGTCCAGGACGGGAGCGATCATGGACTGCTCGTGCGCGGTCGGGAGCCGCTGCCGCTGCCTCCCCGGCTTCGGCTGTAGCGGTTGATGTCGCTCCGGCGGGCCTGAAGTGGGAGGTCACGGCGGTCATCATCAGATGATGAGCATGCCGCTGCTGCCGATGTGGTTGCGGATCGGCTGGACGGTCGCGCTGGGGGCGGTGGTGCTGGTGCACCTGTGGCATGCCGGGTCCCGGCCGGGGCAGGCGCGCTGGTGGCATGCCGGGCACACGTCGATGGCGCTGAGCATGGCGGGGATGTACCTGTGGGGCCGTGGCATCCACCCCGACCTTTATCGCGTCGGTGGGTGGGTGTTCGCCGCGTGGGCGGTGGCGTTGGTCGTCACCGCCGAGGCGGCGCGCCGTCGCGAGGGCGTGCTCAATCGGTTGTGGGTGGCGGCCGCGGTGGACATGGCGGCGATGGCCTACATGCTGCTGCCCGCCCACCTTGCGGTGGTGAGCCTGGTGCTGGTGGTGTACCTGTTCGGCCAGTCGGTGGCCTGGGCGGCGGGCCTGTGGGGCCGGGCGGTGGGGCCAGGGCCCGTGGCTGCGGTGGGGGGCGGCACGGCGGCGGGCAGGCCGGCGGGCAACGGAGTGGGTGGTCGGCTGCGGCTCATTCGCGATTCGCCGGCAGGTCACACCGCCGATGCGAAAGTCGCCCGGCGCTGATGCGCGCATCGGAAACTCGGTCAGCGCTGGCCCATTATGCCCGCTGCGCAGCCGTCCGGACGCCTTCCATGCATGATCACCGAACGTCTGCCATTGTGCACCCAAGGTGATCGCCAGATGTGTCCC
>NZ_JABXFD010000278.1 GCF_013372625.1 Actinomadura sp. BRA 177 | reverse complement strand
GGTCCGGGAGGGGGCCGGTGGTGACGCGGTCCAGCGTGATGATCGCCGGGTCGCATTCGACGGGCGTGACGGTGCGGCCTCCGCCGGGCTGCGACTGGACGAGCAGCAGCGCGTGGTCCGGCAGGTGCTGCAGGGTGACCGGTTCGACGACGTACTCGTACACGCGCTGCGTGGTGTCGGCGTCGCTCCAGTTGGTGCCCTCGGCGTAGGCGTAGGCCGCCGACCAGTTCCGCGAGGTGGCGGTCGCGGTGCCCTCGGTGTCGCTCTGGCTGGTGGCGCCGCCCCGGTTCCGGCCGCGCTGGTTCGAGGTGGAGCGGTCGGGGAACAGCCCGAACATCTCGCCGCCCGAATAGCTGACGCCGGACGAGCGGCTCGTCCCCCAGTTGCGGGACGTGCCCGTGGTGCGGCTCGTGCTGCGGGTCTCCGAGTCGCCCTCGCCCTGCGTGTCGGTGGACGTGTGCGACTCGTTCCCGCCGACGTTCTTCGTGATCTGCGACAGGACGAACCGGTGGTCGCGGCCGATGAAGTCGGCGGCCCGCGCGGCGTCCTCATGGTTGCCGAGCCGCATGAACGCGACGGCGCCGCCGCCGATCAGCTCGGCGGACGTCTCGCGCAGCCGCCGGAACAGCAGGGTCAGCGGGACGCCGCGCCGCTCGCACGCGTCCGACAGCCGCTCCAGGTGGCGGCGGGCCAGCTCGTCCGCGCCGGCGACCACCAGCGCGGGCGTCGACTCCCACGACGCGGTGATCCGGTGCGTGACCCACTGGACGATCAGGTCGGTGAGCAGCTCGGAGCGCACGTTCCTGGCCTGGCTGTCGAGCGCGATGCAGGTCAGATACCCCGCGCCGTCCGTGGACGGCTCCGTGCCGAGGTTCTCCAACGGGTGGACGTACGACTCGATCCGCGACAGGTTCGCGTGCGCCTGACGCCGGTACTCCACGGTGAACAGCTCGCTCGCGATATGCCGCCGTTCGTCGCGCGTCAGGACGTCCCCATCGTCGGGCTCACCCATCAACACGCGCAGGGCAGCAGCGATCCGCGCGAGCGTGATGTCGTCGCCGAGCGCTCCGCACACCTTGGTCAGGATCCGGTCGTCCATGCTCCGCTCGGCGCGCGCGGCGTCGGGGGTGCCTCCGTGCATGGACTCCACGATCGCGTCCACGAGGTCCTGCGGCGACATGTCGGTCAGCAGGCTGGACGACGCCTGGCGGCTGGGCAGCAGCTGCGCGTCCACCCCCATCCAGGCGGCGCGGGCCAGTTCGACCAGTTCGCGGCTGACGACCTCCCGGGACAGGTCGAGCACCAGCAGCGGCTGGACGGCGAGGGTGGACGTCCCGTAGGTGGTGAGCAGCGCCTCCCAGGCCCACAGCGTCCCGCCGAACACGTCCAGGCGGCGGCCGGGCCGCGCGGCCGCGCCCCACTCGGGCAGCCCGTCGAGCCGCGTCCGTTCGGCGGCGTCGTGGGCCTGCTTCCGCGCGTGCCATTGCCGCGCCTGCTCCTGGTACCCGCCGGTGATCTGCTTCTGGGCCAGCTCGTGGGCCTGCCGTGCGCTCTGCCGCTGCCGGACGGCCCACCACGTCAGCACACCGCCCGGCGCCATCGCGATGAGGGCGAGGAACAGCGACCCGATCGAGAGGCTCGCCGAGGCGCCGGCCGAGCAGGCGGCGAACAGGACCAGGACGGCGGCGATGGCGGCGCTGACCGGGAGCGTCCGGCTCAGCCGGCGCTGGGCGGCCCGTTCGGTCTCGGTGACCCGGCGCGCCAGGTATTCGGGGAGCAGCTGCTGCCGCGGCGGCGCGTCGGGGAACGGGGTGAGGAACCACCAGCGGTCCCGGAACACCCATCCGATGCGGGGATCGGGGCTGAACAGCCGCTCGCGGCGTGACAGCAGCCCCCCGTGATCGACCGGTTCGCCCGTCACGACGCTGAACCCCCGCTCTGCTCGGGTGCCGACTCGATCGTCACGCTGCCGGCCGCGCGGCGATGCTGCGGACAACCCAAGCAGATTGACACGGAACTTGTCAGGCCCTCTGTCGCAAATCGGCCTTCACAAGGCGGCTCTTGCTCAATAGCCTGACTCACCATGGCGGGCGGGGCGGAGATGTGGGAGCTGGTGCGCGGCCTGCCGGTGTGCAGGCTGCTGGAGATGCCCCGTCCGGACCGGGCGGACGGCCGGGACGAGTGGCGCGACCAGCGGCTCGCCGCGCTCGTGTCGGCGTATTACGCGGGCGGCGAGCCGGTCCTCGTCGGCTGGCGGCGCGCGGCGGCGTTCGGGCCGACGGAGGTGTTCGTCGGCGGGTCCGGGCTGCTCGCCGACCAGAACGGGCGCACGGCGACGCTGAGCCTGCCGGCGGGCGGGCGCGGCCTGCTGCTCCCGGACGGCGTCACCGAAGAGTCGATGGCGCACTGGGTCGGCATCGGCGGCATCGCGGACGGCCTGCTCGTCGACGACCGCCTGCAGGAGGAGCCCGCCAGGCCGTCCCTGGAGGACGGTCTGCTCTCGGTGTGGATGCAGCCGTTCGCCTGGCTGCTGGTCGCCGAGCCCGTGGACCCGTCCGAGGCCGGACGTCTCGCCGACGACCTCGCCGACCGGCAGCAGCGCGCCCAGTCGATGGCGGAGATGTCGCCGGAGGAGTCGGTGACGGCCGTCCGGATGGAGCGCCGGCATCGCGAACTGCGCCAGTCGGCGACGTCCGGGCTGTGGCGGGTGCATCTGATGGCCGGGGCGGCGACGGCCGAGGCCGCCGCGCGGGTGGCGGCGCTGGTGTGCGCGTCGGCCGACCTGTCGCGGCTGCCGTACGCGCTGGTGCCGGGCGCGAAGGGGCCGTTCGAGGCGAGCACGCAGCTGGTGGCGGCGCTGGCGCGGCCGCCCGTCCGGGAGGTCGCCGGGGTCCGGTTCGCGATGCGGCCGGAGTTCGACGTGACGCCCGAGTCGGCGGACGCCGGGGTCCCGCTCGGCCGGGTCCTGGACCGCAACCGCCGCGAGGTCGGGGCGCTGGCGCTGCCGCTGCCCAGCCTGAACCGGCACACGTTCGTGTGCGGCGCGACCGGCGCCGGCAAGTCGCAGACGATCCGGTCGCTGCTCACCGCCGCGTCCGCCGCGGGGCTGCCGTGGCTGGTCGTGGAGCCGGCGAAGGCGGAGTACCGGCTGATGGCGTCGCGGCTGCCGGACGCGGAGGTCGTCGCGATCCGGCCGGGGGACGCGGAGGCGATCGCGGCCGGGATCAACCCGCTCGAACCGGCGCACGGCCCGGACGGGCGTCCGTTCCCGCTGCAGACCCACGCCGACCTCGTCCGCGCGCTGTTCCTCGCCGCGTTCGAGGCGGACGAGCCGTTCCCGCAGGTCCTGGCAGCGGCGCTGACCCGCTGCTACGAGCGGCTCGGCTGGGACCTGGCGCTCGGCGAGCCGGCCGTCCCGGGGACGTCGCCGCGCTACCCGACGCTCGCCGACCTGCAGTCCGTCGCCGAGGAGGTCGTGAACGACATCGGCTACGGGCAGGAGATCACCGACAACGTGCGCGGGTTCATCCGGGTGCGGCTGTCCAGCCTGCGGCTCGGCACGACGGGGCGGTTCTTCGAGGGCGGCCACCCGATCGACTTCGACGCGCTGCTCGCCCGCAACGTCGTGCTGGAGATCGAGGACGTCGGCGACGACCGCGACAAGGCGTTCCTGATGGGCACGGTCCTGGTCCGCTTGGTCGAGCACCTGCGGATGCGGCAGGGCGGAACGTCCGGCTTGCGGCATCTGAGCGTGTTCGAGGAGGCGCACCGGCTGCTGCGCCGCAGCGAGCAGGCGGGCCCGGCGTCGCACGCCGTGGAGACGTTCGCGAGCCTGCTCGCGGAGATCCGCGCGTACGGGGAGGGGCTGATCGTGGCGGAGCAGATCCCGTCCAAGCTCGTCCCGGACGTCATCAAGAACACCGCCGTCAAGATCGTCCACCGGCTGCCCGCGCAGGACGACCGGGACGCGGTCGGCGCCACCATGAACATCACCGAGGCGCAGTCGCAGTTCCTCGTCACGCTCACGCCCGGCGAGGGCGCGGTGTTCACCGACGGGATGGACTTCCCGCACCTGGTGCGCATACCGGACGGCTCGCCGCTGGAGCGGCCGGCGCCGCTCGCGTCCCCGGGCGTCCTGGTCACCCCCCGGAGCGGGACCTGCGGGACGGACTGCCGCGACTCCCCCTGCACCCTCCGCGACATGCGCACCGCCCAGCGCGTCGTGGCCGACCGTACGGACCTGGTGCTGTGGGCGGAACTGTCGGCCACCGCGCACCTGACCGGCTGGGGCTCCCCGGACCCGGTCCCGTCCGTCCTGGACGGGCTGCCGCGCCGGCTCCGCGACTGCGCGGTATCCCACGCCGTGGACGCGGCCGTCGCGTCCCGTGCCGCACCCCGCGAATTGGCCGACCACCTGATGGCGGTGTGGCACGGCGAGTCGTGCGCGGACGACGAGACGTCCTACTTCGCCCCCTCCTACCGCTGGTGCCTCGTCCTGGAGGAACTGCAGCGAACCCACAAGGCGACCCCTGAAGGCGGCCGCCATCGTCTCAGTGACAAATGGGAATCGCTCTACGGACGCGCCATTCCGGGTGGCACTCTCGCCGATCAGCTCAACAACGTGACCGCGTGGTGGAACCGCGACCAACGCGACCTCACCGCCCGTTCCCTCGCGGTCTGGGGGTCGGCCTCGGCGTTCGAAACCACGGTGGGCGCCGTCCGCGCGGACCCCGACTGGCCCGACCGCCTCCGCGAGGCCACGTCCCGTCTCAGCGCCTCGGAGGGCCTGCTCGGGGCATTTCATACGACCGATTAGACGACGCCTCATGCACCATGGAAGGCATGGGGATTCTGGAGCAGGTGGCACCGAACCTTATCGACGTCCTCCGCCGCGACGCCTGGTGGATGGGCTGGAACACCTTCCTGGCCTGGATTCCGGTCGGCCTCGCATTCCTGCTCTTCCGCGGGCACCGCGTTTCCCGGTCGCCTTTCTGGTGGACGGGCCTGGCGCTGTTCGTCCTCTTCCTGCCGAATGCGCCCTATGTCGTCACCGACCTGGTCCATCTGCGCCGCGACATCGTCCTCGCGGATCACGGCGGCCCCGTGGTGACGGCGATCCTCCCCGTCTACGCCCTGCTCATCGCCTCGGGATTCCTCGCCTACTACCTGTCGCTGGCCGCCGCGACCCGCCACCTCACCCGGCTCGGCCTCGGCGCCTGGAACGGCCGCGTCACCGTGGCCGCGCACGCCCTCTGCGCCGTCGGCATCTTCCTCGGCCGCTGGGCCCGCCTGAACAGCTGGGAGCCCGTCGCCGACCCGCACGCCACCATCGAGCGGATCGTCGTCCACCTGACCTGGACGTGGGCGCCGGTGCTGATCGTGGGCACCTTCCTCGTCACCTGGGTGTGCCATTTCATGACGAAGGCCATCGCCGAGGCCTCGTTCGACGCCACCCTGAAGAACGCCCGCCGCCTGCACACGACGCTCACGTCCTGAAAGTCAGTCCTTGACGAGCTCGGCCTCGACGCTGATCTTCGCCCCGGCGAAGAGCCGCGACACCGGGCACAGCTCAGCCGCCTCGTCCACCGCCGTCTGGAAGCCGGCCGCGTCGAGCTCGGGCACCTTCCCCTTGACGTGCAGCGCCGACGACACGATGGTCGGCACGCCGTCCACCTCGTCGAGCGTCACGGTCGCGGCGACGGTGAGCCGCTCGGGCCGCGCCTTGTGCTCGCCGAGCCGCAGCGCGAGCGCCATCACGAAGCAGGACGAGTGCGCGGCCGCGGCCAGCTCCTCGGGACTCGTCAGCCCGTCCGGCCGGACGGTCCGCGCGTCCCAGCTCACCGGCAGCCCGGTAAAGGCCCCGGTCTCACCGCTCAGCGTGCCACTGCCCTTGGCGAGGCTCCCCTCCCAGATGGTCTCCGCCGTCCGCTCAGCGATCGCCATGTCCGTCTCCTTCCGTGGCCGGACGCGGGTTTTTCCCGCACCCCACCTATTTTTACTGCCCCTCTTGTAAAAAACACAAGCGCCGCAGGACGAGCGACCCTCTAGGCGGCGTAGTTGCGGAGGAGGCGGAGGGCGTCGGTGGCGTGCGGGCCTTCGGCGGTCAGGGTGGTCTGGGCCGGGGTCAGGCGGCGGGCGCCTACGCGGCAGAAGTCGGCGGCCGGGCCGGTGATGCGGGACGGTGCGGACGGGTCGCCGAACGTCCAGTGCGTCCCGTCCGGGGCGGTCAGGTCGCAGTGGACGGGCGCGTCCGGAAGGCCCTCGACGGAGAACGCGTAGGGCAGCGTGCGGTGGGCCAGCCAGGCGATGTGCCGGAGTCGGGCCGTGTCCGGATAGTCGATGCCCAGCGGGACGGCGATGTCCTGGGCGTGGGCCCAGTGTTCGGCGATCCGGGTCGTGGCGAGCGTGCGGGGGGATAGGGACGTCCTCACCCAGGACATGCGGATGCCCGGCGGCTGGGTACGCAGGAGTTCGGTAGTGGCGAAGGCGGTCTTGCGCCAGCGCGCCAGCAGGTCGGACGGCGGCATGCCGCGCTCGGCGGCGACCATGTCCGCGACCACGTCGTCCACGGTGCGGCCGGTGGAGGAGAGGAAGGGCGTGCCGTCCCCGATGGCCGGGTCGCTGATCACCTCGTTGGTCTGCGCCAGGTGCAGGACGACGTCGGAGACGGTCCAGCCTTCCGCGCCGGAGGGGTGCGCCCACTGCTCGGGCGTCAGGGACGCCAGCATCGCGTCCAGCTGGTGATACTCCGCGTTCAGGTCATCGAAGACGTCCACCATGCGGCCACGATACCGAATCGGATTCGGTTTGCTCTGTCCACAGGTGGTCAGGTGAGCTTCTCCAGGCGGTCGGCGGCCTCGGCGGGGCCTCCGGCGGAGGCGAAGGAGGTTCGGGCGGACTCGGCGGCGGTGCGGTGCGGGCCGTCGGTGAGGACGGTGGTGAGGGCCGTGCGGAGTTCGTCCGGGCGGGCGTCTTCGAAGGCGACGGGGATGCCGACGCCGGCGGCCGCCACGCGGTGGGCGATGACCGGCTGGTCGTCCCGGATGGGGGCCACCACCAGCGGAAGGCCTCGGGAGAGGGACTCGCAGACCGTGGCGTGACCGCCGTGGCAGACGACGGCGGAGAGGCGTTCCAGGAGCTTGTGCCGGGGGACGCGCTCGCGGACGAGGACGTTCGGGGGCGCGGTCATGGGCGGCGCCACGAAGATCGCCTGGACGTCCAGGTCGGCGACGGCCTCGGCGGTGGCCTCGAAGAACCGGGTGGCGGACGCCCCGGAGACGCGGCCGAGGGAGACGAGGACGGCGGGGCGGCCGTCCAGCCACTCCCACGGGAACGCGCACGGGGCGGGGCGGCCCGAGACCGGGCCGACGAAGGCGAAATGGTCCGGGAAGAACGAGGTGTCGCCGACCAGTGCCGAGGTGGAGAAGATCAGGGTGAGGTGGTCGGAGAAGCGGACGTCGAGCAGGTCCTCGATGCCGTGGTCGAGCTGGAAGTCGCCGATGTGGTCGCGGATCTCCTGCTCGGCCTCCGGGTGGTCGGCGAGCGGCCGGGTGAACTCGGCGGGCGAGGCGGCGGACGTGGCCCAGGGGATCTCGCGGTGCCGGGCCGCGACGGGCGCGGCGAGGACGAACTGGTCCGCGACCACCGCGTCCGGGTGGAACCGGTCGATGGCCTGCTCGACGCCCGGCATCATCGCGTGGCCCAGCGGGACGAGGAAGTCCTCCCACAGGAAGCGGACGGCGTCGAGGCCGCGCAGTTCCAGCCAGCGGTCGCGGGCCGTCCCGAAGTCGTCCCCGGCGCTGAAGATGCGGGAGCCGGGCCGCAGCAGGGGCTCCAGGAACGGGCGGTGCCCCGTCCAGGCGACCTTGTGGCCGCGGCGGGCGAGTTCGGCGGCGACCGCGGCCGTCGGGGCGACGTGCCCGGTGAGCGGCGGGACCGCGAACAGGAAGCGGCGTTCCGGTGTCCGCACCCGCTGGATTCCGGGGTCGCCGAGGATCGACGGGACCTGGACGCGACGGGCGCTCGCGCGGCGCTGGGTCATACTCGGCTTTCCTCCATGTCGGTTCCGCCGGACGCGGTCGTCCAGGCGACGACGTGTCCGTCGAGTTCGCGTGTCCGCACTGTGGTGACCGTGCCGTCGGCGGCGATGAGGAGCCGTTCGGCGTCGGCGACGGTCACGACCAGTTCGGCACGCTCCGTTTTCATCGACTGCAATACCGCCTGCTTGGCCGCGCGCACTCGTGCGTTGTTCTCGTTGACGGCGAGCCCGATTCCGGCCGGATCGTGACCGGGACGCACCAGGGCCACGCCCAGTTCTCCGTCGGAAGCGATCGAGACGGTCAAGGGCTCGTCGAAGGGTCCGGTCACGGTCGGCCCCTCGTGGATGGTGAGTTCCGCAGGGAACAGGGGGCCGTGGCCGTTGCGCCATAGGTGGTCTCGGACGGCGTCCTTGGCCGCGATCCGTCCGAGCAGCCATGGCCCTTGCGCGACCGGTGGGAGTGCGTCGTACTCGGCACGCTCTTCGGCACAGAGGTACTGGCGCATCAACAGGTCACGGGAAGCGGTACCGTCCCACCGTTTGCGGGCCACCGTCCAGTTGCCGGGCTGGGGCTCCCCCGTTCCCGACACCTCGGGTGTGAACTTCATCCGCCAGAGGGCTTCGTCGGTGTAGAAGCGGTGCGTGGTCCAGCCGTCGATGCGTGCCCACACCGTTCCGTTCTCGTGGAGCATCTCCGCCGAGCAGCGCATGGTCGTGTCCGTCAGGGACTGGTTCCAGATGGTCGTCTCCAGTCGTTCCCCAGCGGACGGCAACGGCCCGTACAGCAGGACCCGTTCGATCCCCACTGGGAACACCGTCTGGTTGGTGTCGCCGTAGACCTGAATCCAGTGCGCGCAGAGTTGCCCTGCGCTGTCCATGAGCGCGCCCGGCGTGGGCAACGCGGTCAGGACGGCGTGCACACCGTCCTCCGCCAGGGCCGTGATCTCGCTGATGCCGCGGAAGAGCGGGCCGTGGAACATCCAGCGTTCTTCATACAGCCGCTCAGCGGTGACGATGGGCGGGCCCTCGATCGTGAGCGGTGTGCGGTCCGGGGCGGGCGGCATGGGGTAGTGCTCAGCGAGCAGGACCGTCCCGTCCGCGTAGTCCGGAATGACGACCTTCACCCTGCGCGGACGGTCGCCGTCGTCGACGAGGTAGGCGCGGATGTCGACGGTCGTCGGCGGATTGGCCACCAGCCACCGGACGGTGCGGACGTCCTCGAATCCGACGACGACCATGTCGGGCAGCAGTTCGCGTGCCGTCCCGGCCATGACCTCCACCAGCGTGGCCAGCGGGACGATCGGGAACCTGTCCGACAGGTCGGGCCAGCCGGGGGCTTGCGGGACCAGGCAGTGGTCGGCCAGCTGCGGCATCGCCTCGACGGAGAAGACGCGGGAGACGCTCAGCTCGGCGGCCTCCGGCGACTCCCCCGCCACCACACCCGACGACCCGCCCCCGAGCGCCTCCAGGACGGACTGCGCCCCGGTCGTCGCGTCGTTGAGCAGCGCCTCCAGCTCCGCCAGGACGGGATCGTCCGCCGGCAGCGCGGGAACGCCGGGCGTGAGGGTGATCGGCTCCACCGCCCCGTCCAGCCTGACCAGCGGCGTGCCGAGGTCGAGCCGCATGCCGGCGGCGGGCGCGGGCGGCGTGGAGGCGCCGTAGCCCTCCGCCCACAGCGCGGCCACGACCCGCCGCAGTTGTGCCATCCCGTCCCGTTTCGGCACGTTGACGGCCATCGCGAGGTGCTCGCGGTCGCCGAGCCGGTCGGCGACGAACCCGGTCAGCCCGCCGGGCCCGACCTGCACGAACGCCCGCACGTGCGCCGTGCCGTACAGCTCCTCGATCAGCTCGCTGAACCGAACGGGTTCGAGCAGGTGCCGGACGGCGAGGTCGCGGACCGCCTCCGCCCCGCGCGGGAACGGCGCCGCCGTCGACGCCGACCACAGCGGAACGCGCGGATCACGCATTTCCAGCGCCTCGAACGAGTGCCGCACCTGCTTCTCGAACGCCTCGGCGAGTGGCGTGTGGAAACCCGTCCGGAACGGCAGTTCGGTGCCGAGGACGCCCTCGGACGCGAGCCGTCCCAGAATCTCCCGGACCGCCTCCGCCTGGCCGCAGATCACCGACTGGTGCGGGCAGTTGTCATGGCTGACGACGACCCCGGACCCCGCCGCCGCGGCCTCCTGCGCCTGCGCCGCGCCGCAGCCGAGCGCCGCGTACACGACATCGGGCACATCGAGCGCGGCCGCGTCGAGTTCCTGGATGAGCGCGCCCGCGTCGCACATCCCGGCGACGGCCATGGCCGTCCATTCGCCGAGGCTGTGGCCTGCCATGACGTCCGCTTCGACGCCCAGCTCGGCGAGCGCGGCGGCCAGCAGGCGCCCGGTGTGCAAGACGTCGGCGGCATGGCCGAGCAGGTCGGTGCGGCCGGTGAGCCCGGGATCCGGCATCCCGAAGTGCTCGGCGACGTCGGTGACGCGCGGGTCGAAGGCGGGCTCGAATCCGGGGAACAGGAACGCCAGCCGTCCGCCGTCGGCGAGCAGCGGCCGGGGCGAGAACCACACGTCGCTGCGCCCCCGCCAGGCGGTTCCGCGCTGGACGACGGCCCGCGCCAGATCGAGCCTGCGCGGGGTAGGGCCGACGATGGCGAGTCGGCATGGAAGGTCGGGAACGTCCTCGGAAGCTTGCGCCAGAAGTTGTTCGTCAGAAACGGCCAGGATCTCAGCCAATTCGTCGGTCGTGCGGGCGGCCAGGCGCAGCACCGCCTCGCCGTCCTGCGGCGTGTCGAGCCTCCGCCTCCGGGCCCGCCGGACGCCGGACGCCGGCGGCTCCTGCAGGACGAGATGCGCGTTGGCGCCACCGAACCCGAACGCGTTGACCACCGCCCGCCGCGGGCCGCCGTGCCGCTCCCATTCGGCGGCCTCCCGGACGAGCCGCAGCCTGCCGTCCGCCAGCGCCGGATGCGGGTCGTCCGCGTGCAGCGTCGGCGGCAGCACGCCGTCGCGCAGCGCGAACGCGGCCTTGATCAGCCCGGCCATCCCGGCAGCGGGCATCGCATGCCCGATCATCGACTTGACGGTGCCGAGCCCGACCGGCGGGCCGCCCGCGCCGAGCACGCGGCGCAGCGTCGCCAGCTCCGCCTCGTCGCCCGCCGGGGTGCCGGGCCGTGCGCCTCGACGAGCCCGACCGCGCCGGGCGCCGCCGGGTCGAGGCCGGCGTCCCGCCAGGCGCGCTCGACCGCGAGGACCTGCCCGTCCACCAGCGGGCTCATGATGCTCGCGGCGCGCCCGTCGCTGGACGACCCGGCGCCGAGAATGACCGCGTGGATCCGGTCGCCGGCGCGCTCGGCGTCCGACAGCCGCTTCAGCAGGATCATCCCGGTGCCCTCGGCGAGGAGCGTCCCGTCGGCCGCCCGGTCGAACGGGCGGATCGTCTCGCTGGGGCTCAGCGCGCGCAGCTGGCTGAACACGCTCCAGAGCGTGGCGTGGTGCGCGTGGTGGACGGCCCCGGCCAGCATCGCGTCGGCCTGCCCGCCGCGCAGCGCCCGCACGGCGTGCTCGACCGCCAGCAGCGACGACGCGCACGCCGCGTCGAGGGTGTAGGCGGGGCCGTGCAGGTCGAACGTGCCCGCGATGCGGGACGCGGCGAGGCTCGGCACCAGCCCGATCGGCGCGTCGGCGCCGTCCGGGCCCAGCCGCTCGCAGAACGCCCGGCGGATCTCCGCCAGCCGCTCCCGCCCGAGGTCCGGCATCAGCTCGGCGAGAATGCCGGTGACCTGGTGGGACGTCCTGACGCGCTGGTCGTAACGGGCCACGCCGGGCGTGATGTAGCCGCCGCGCCCGATGACCACGCCGATCCTGGACCGGTCGGGCAGCCGCTCGTCGCCGCCCGCGTCCGCGATCGCGTCCCCGGCGGTGCGCAGCGCGAGCAGCTGGTCGGGCTCCATGCCCCGCACCGCCGCCGGCAGGATCCCGAACCGGGCCGGGTCGAACGTGGCCAGCTCGTCGACGAACCCGCCGCGCCGGCAGTAGAACCGGTCGCTCTCCGGGGCGCGCGCGTAGGCGTCCGGGTCGTAGTAGAGCGCGGGGTCCCAGCGTCCGGGCGGCACCTCGCTGATCGCGTCGAACCCGGCGAGGACGTTGCGCCACAGCTCGGCCGCCGACCCGGCGCCCGGGAACACCGCCCCGGCGCCGACGATCGCGATCGGCTCGCGGTCCGCGTTCACCGGACTTCTCCGGTCAGCACGACGTGCGCCTCGTCCCCGCATGCGATCTCCCGCAGCAGCGCCGCCGCGGCGGCGTCCGGATCGACCAGGCCGTCCGGCCCGAGGCCGGCGACGAGCACCCGCCCCCGCAGCCGCCTGCGCCAGACGTGCGCGAGCGTTCCGCACGCGTCGTCGGCCGCCGCGTCACCGGCCTGCCCCTGGTCGTGGACGCCCGCGAGACCGCACAGGACGGCGAAGAACCCCACGTCCGGCATGACCGTTTGGGCCAATGCGGAGGCGCTGTCCACCTTTGCCCGATAGGCGTCTCCGAGCGACTCGGGCATTTCGCCGCCGGCGGTGTGGATCACGCCGTCCAGACGCCGGTGGGCCATCTGGACGTTCTCGGCGACATTTCGGACGGCCTGCGCATCCCGCGCATCACCCGCGTGATACCGGACGGACGCCGCGTGCTCTTCCAGGGCGTCCGGTATGTCCTGTGTGCGTCCCATGAGCTCGATGTGGCACCCGCTCGTCCGGGCCAGCTCCAGGGCCGCCCGCACGATGACCTCGTGCTCGCCCCCGGTCAGCAGGACGACCCCGTCCGGCCCGAGCTTCGGGACGCCCTCACCCTGCGGCGGCTCGGAGGGCAGCAGTTGCAGCCCGCGCCGCCTACCGCCCTCGTGTGCGACGACAACAGGAGCCTCGGCGGTCAGCAGCTCGGCCATGATCCGCCGGGCGATCGCCCGCGGGGTGTCCTTGGTGTCCAGGTCCAGTGCCCGGACGAGCGCCTCGGGGTACTCGTGCGCGAGCATCCGGGCCAGGCCCCGCAGGCCCGCCTCCGGTGCCGGATCGCCGATACCGCCGCGGAAGCCGTGCCCGAACGTCCCGCCCGCGAGGACGAGCCACCGCAGCTCGCCGGACAGTGCCCGTCCGATTCCCGCGAACGCCGAGGGCAGCACGCTCTTCGCCGCCGGCCGCAGGGCCGCCAGATGGACGAGCCCGTCGCAGGGGCCGTCCACGTCCTGCGGTGTCCGCACCTCCGCGCCGTGCCGTTCGAGCAGGTCACCGAGTTCGAGCGCGATGCCGCATCCGTCGTCCACCACAACGAACCGCCGTCCGGCGAAGGCCGTCCCCGACTCGGGCGGCATCGGCAGCGGGTCGAGGTCCATCATCCGCGGAATCCGCCGCACCACCCGGCGGGCGACCCGCACCTCGGGACGCGGCCACACCTGCCGGTCGGGCCGCCGCATCCGGGGCACGACCTGCGCGGGCTCCTCCTCCACCACGGCGGTCGCGACCTCCTGAACGGCCGGGACGGGGCCGCCGGACAGGGCCGCGCTCCGCACGTGGGCACTCGGCCGGTTCTGCGGCGGGACGCTGGGACGCGGCGACGCGGCGGGCGGATCCGGGACGGGCGCTGCCAGATGCCGGAGGACGACCTCGCGCTGGGCCGCGATGACCTCCCGGCTCGTGCGCAGGTACTCCAGCACGGCGGGATCGGCCGGGCGCACACTCGCGACACGCTTCGGCGGACGGAGCGCACCGACCGGGTACTCACCACCGGCGGTACGGACGGAATGCCCGCTGACCAGCCAACCGGGCGTGACGCGAACACCAGTGACCATGTGGGCGTCCCGCCCGGCGAAGAGAGGCAGCGGATCAACCGGAACACCCGCGGCACTCAGCTCAGCAAGCGCGCGCAACAGCGCCACCAGGCCGTTCTCACCGGGATCGGCGCAGCTCACAGCGGTATGCGGCCGGTCGCCGAGGATCGTGCCGGCGAGATCGGTCAGGGCGCGTCCGGGACCCACCTCCACGAACGTCCGGGCGCCCGCCTCGTACATCGCCTCGATCTGCTCGGCGAGCGGGACGGGCACGGCGGGCCCCGCGGCCAGATCGGCCGGCTCCGTCTCGTAGGGCCGGTCGGTCGTGTCGGCCCAGACCGGAAAGGCGGGCGAACGCAGGTCGCGCCCGAGCAGATCGGCGCGGGACGGGACCACACCGCCCGCGCTGATCTCGATCATGTCGGTGTCGTCGATCACGCCGGCGGCGCACAGCGCGGCGAGCTCGCCGTGACCGTGCCCTGCGGCAAGATCCGGATGGACGCCCACAGCGGTCAGCAACCGGTGGACGGCCAACCCCGCGATGCCCGCATACCGACCACCGGCCAGACGCAGCAGCCGCTGAAGCCGGGGAAAGGCGACGAAAAGATCGGCGACCGTGCCGGGCCGCACGGCCTCGTCCGGGAAAAGGAACGCGACCTGCCCCGCCTCGCATGCCCCGATGTGAACACCCGGCACCGGCCGGAACTCCGCAGCGAGCGCGAGCTTGTCCCGGAGATCGTCCACCCCGGAGGCCACGAACGCCACCTGCACCGGCCCTGCGCCCGAGGCCGCCGTCCGCGCAAGATCGCGCAGCCGTCCCTCGCCGATCAGCCGCGACAGCCGATCGATCTCGGCGCGTGCACCGGCCCAGTCGTCCCCACGGATCAGGAACAGCTCCGCAGGCCACTCGGCCAGCCCCGACACCGGTTCAGGCGCACCCCCGTAACCGGAGAGGACGGCATGAAACCGCGTCCCGCCGAACCCGGACTCGCCCACCCCACCAAACCGCTCACCGGGACGCACCACCCAAGGCCGAGCCTCCGACATTCCGGGAAGCACGCCCGTGTGCAGCGCATACGCGGTCTTGATCAGCCCCGCCACACCCCGGATGTGCCCGCTCTCAACCAGCTCAACGGACGACGGTGAGACCCCGGCGCGCTCATGGGCACGTTCCAAGGCGAGCCCGCCGCCGGCCCCGGCCACCGACTTGACCACTGCGTAAATCCTGTCGCCGTCACGCTCAGCGTCCGCAAGCCGCTTGAGGACGAGACACGCGACCCCCTCACCGTCCGCAGGGTCATGGACAATGCCGCGCAGCTCGGCACCCCCGCAGAGCACCATGGCACTGGAGCCCGTCACAAGCTCCTTGCAGGCGGCATCAAGTGCGGCAAGGACCGTGGCACCGACAGTGCACGCACCGCCACCAAGGCCAAGCCCCTCGGCAATCCGCGCGGCAACCCCGCCAGCGAGCACACCGTCGAGCGACTCCCCGTCAGGCCGCGGAAGCTGCTCGTCCAGCCCGGCCGGAAGCTCCCCAAAGTAGCCCGGAAGCGTCGCCCGAAGCCCATAAGCAGCACCAAGGTCACCGCCTCCCTCAGCGGCAAAGAACACCGAGGCCCGCGACCGCTCAAACGGCCGGTCACCATAACCGGCGTCCCGCAACGCACGCCCCGCAACCTCAAGCGAAAGAAGCTGCATCGCATCGATCCCACCGATCGCCTCATCCGAGATGCCATACGCCGCTGCATCAAACGGAACATCCGGAACGAGACCACCCGTTTTAGGCGGTGTCCCAGGCTCGCTGACCGAATCGACACCGCACGCAGGCATGTCGAGCGGAATATCCCGGACGAGACTGCCCGGCCTCGGCGGCGTCTCAGGCCCGCTGAGCGAATCGACGCCGTGCGCTTCCGTGTCGAATGGGATGTCCGGGACGAGACCGGCCCGCTTTGGCGGTGTGTTGGTCTCGCTGCGGACGGTGTTCGCCCAGTAGGTGTCTGTGTCGGGGGCGTTTGGGAAGACGCAGGCCAGGCCGATGATCGCGATGTCGGCTGGGCGCGCGGGCTCGGCGGGCTGGTGGGGGGTTATGCCGAGTTCGGCGGCGCGGGCGGCCAGGAAGGCGGTTGCGCCGGAGGTTACCTGGGCGTGCAGGGCGGCGATTCCGGTTCTGGTCGAGCGCAGCGCCGCTACCTGGCCCATCGCGTACATGCCTTCGGAGCGTTGGCGGACGGGGTCGACCGGTGTGTCGAGGCGCAGGCCCCGGCTCGCCAGGTGCAGGCGGCCGAGGTTCAGCTTGTCCAGGCGGCGGCGCACCTCGTGCTCCGGCGTCCCGTCCTGTTCCAGTTCGCGGCGGGTCTCCTCGAACGTCCCCACGTAGGGGGTGCGGGCGCAGCGGATCGCTTGGCCCGGCGCCGTCTCCAGCAGGGCGGTGCCCTCGCAGGCGAGCGCGACGTCCTGGAAGCCGGGCACGATCGCGCCCGCCGCGACCGCCTCCGGCGTGAACAGGTACGCGGTGCCCATCAGGACGCGGACGTCGGCGCCGCGATCGGCCAGCGGCCCGGCCAGCGCGGCGACCATCGCGGCGGACCGCTCGTCGTGGACGCCGCCCGCGAACATCACCGACAGCCCGGCGGCGTCGCCGAACGCCATCAGCCGTTCGACCTGCGCGTCCCAGAGCGGGAGGCTCGCGCGCGGTCCGGCGGGGCCGCCGCCCTCCCGGCCTGCGAAGACGAACTTCCGCGCGCCCTCGTCGAGGAGGCGGCCGAGCAGTTCCGGGGAGGGGACGTGCAGGTACGCGCTGATCCCGGCGTCCTCCAGCGACGCCGCCTCTGCCGGACGGCCCGCGCCGATGATCGCGTATGGGGGGCGGGCGGCCGAGACGGCGGCGAGTTGCTCCTCGCGCAGGTCCGGCGGGCCGCTCAGGATCGCGGCGCCCCAGGGGCGGTCGCCGAGCCGGTCGGCGGTCTCGCCGAGCAGCGCCCGCGCCTGGCCGCCGTCCATCGAGCCGAGTGCCAGGAACGGCAGGCCGCCTTCCTGGGCGACCGCGCCCGCGAACGCCGAGCGGTCGCTGACCTGCGTCATCGGCCCCTGCACGACGACCGGGTCGGGACGTGGCGCCAGCGGCTCGGCCCGGAGTGCGGCGCGGAGGTGCGCGACGATCTGCTCGCGGACGGCCTGGACCACTCCCCCGGCCGTCTTGTACCGGCGGGCGAGCGCCATGGCAGGCGCATCAAGCAGGTCCATTTCCCGGACGCACGCGAGTTGCTCGTCCAGCACGATTCCGGCCGCGCCACCGGCGACCGCCGCCGCGGCCGAGTGCGGGCCGATGCCGCCGGCCGCGTATACCGGGACGTCGATGTCCCCCAAAAGCCGCTGGAGCAGGACGTAAGTGGTCAGATCGCCGCGTCCCCGCGCGATGAGCCCCACCTCGTCGGTCAGGCCACGCCCGACACGGATGGCGGGAGCCGCATCACCAGGGTCCGAGACCTCGATCAGCAGGCGGCGCCCGCGGACGATCCCGGCGATGTCGAGCCAGTCGTCCGACGCGAGTGCGGGGGCGTCCACGACGACGGTGCGGGCGGTCGGCGGGATCTCCGCCGGGCGGACGCCGCATCCGGGCGGGACGCGGACACCGAACGGGCCCGTCCACCAGCGGTGCACGTCGGCGAGGGCGGCGAGGGCGGGCCCCCGGTCGGTGCCCAGGTCGAGTACGCCGGTCCCTCCCGCGCGCGCGACGGCCACCGTGAGGTGGGGCACCGGACGGCCGGACGCGGCCATCCCGATGATCTCCCCGGGGTGCCCCCGGGACATGCCGTATTCGCCCGTGTCCGCCGTCATGCTTTGCCCCCCGACGTCCCGTGCGCCACCAACGGTGCGCCACACTACGGTCGGCGACATGTTGATTACCGAGACGACACACCAGCGGGCGTGTTGATGGCGGGACCGCAAAGGAGATTGGAACGTCCCTTGGCGTGCGGAAAACCCGCGAGGATCCGGATCAGCCGGGGACGGCGGCCCGCTGGGCGCGGATCCCGTGCCGGACGATGCCCTCGTCGAGCCACCGGTCGAGGTGCCGCCAGGTGGTCGATCGGGCCTCGCGGCCGGTCAGCACGCCGAGGTGGCCGCCGGACGCGATCTCGAACCGCACCTGCGGCGCCCCGCCCAGCAGGGCGAGCAGCGGCCGGACGGCCGGGACGGGCGCGAACCCGTCGCCGCGTCCCGCGACGGCCAGCACCGGCACGCCGATCCGGCCGAGATCCACTGTGCGGCCGCCGATCCGCACGCCGCCGCGCAGCAGCGCGCCGCCGTCCAGAATGGACCGGTAAATTCGCTGTACGGCGTGCCCCGGATAAGCGATCATCATGTGCCGGAAATGATCCACGGCCTCGATCTGCGCAAGGAAATCGGCGTTGTCGAGATGGGTCAGTATTGTGCCGGGCCGCAGCACGTACCTGTCCATGCCGGCCCGGTTCGCCGGCGGCGGGACGAGCCGCGCCGCGGTCGCGTCCACCGGCGCGGCGACGGCCGCGACCGATGCGATCGGCAGGCCGGGATCGTCGGCGGCGGCCAGCAGCGCGAGGATCCCGCCGAGGCACCAGCCGACGAGCTGGACGGGCTGGCCGCCCGCGTCCCGGCTGACCGTCCGGATCACCTCCGGCAGCACGTCCCCGAGCCAGCGCCGAACGCCCAGGTCAGGGTCGTCGTCGCAGCCGGTCGTCCCCGGGTCGAGCAGGTAGCTGCGGCGGCCGGCGCGGACGACGTGCTCGGCGAGGCTGCACCCGCGGCGCAGGTCGTAGCAGCGCGCCGGCACGCCCGGCGGCGGGACGAACAGGACCGGCGGCCCGGCCGGCACCACCCCCTCGGGCGGCCGGTAGCGGTACACCGCCCGGCCCGGCGCATCGCCGATCGGCACCGCCGGCATCGGGCGCAGATCGGCGATCCGGCCGGACACGGCCAGCCGGAGGAGATTGGACGTCGCGTCTCGCAGGCCGCGCGGGGAGAGGATCATTTCGTCATTATCCATCCGCATTCGTCGGTACCAGCGGGAGCGCATTGACCAAAGGCGGCCGCCGCCGTCCAGGCCATTCATACACTGGTCACCGCCCCCCGGAAATCACCCGGGTGTGAAGCCTGCGTGAATTCGGCTTGACAGCGCGGGCCGGAGGTGGCCTCGTGAGAATCTCGCGCGGGGTCGCGACATGGCGCATAATGACGATCACAGTCCGTGGCGACCGGAGGCGGCCCGGACCCCGTGCGGGCCGCCCCCGAAAGCCGCCCCCTTCTTCTCGTCCCCGCGCCGGTTCGACGGCGGCATCGGGGGGACGGATCAGGTGGAACGCCGACGGACGAGGCGGAGGTGGCGATGCCGGACCCGCACCTGACGGATCCTCACCTGACGGAGGTCGGCTGGACGGCGTCCGCGCTGCGGCTCGCCGGCCGGTTCGAACCCGGCGGCGCCGTCCCCGAGATCGAACTGCTGCTGCACGAGCAGGGTGCGGGCGAGCAGCTGCGCGTGCCCGCCGGCACCGCGGTCCGCGACGGCACCGTCACGTTCGAGGCGGAGGTGGACGTCGCGTCCATCGTGGGCGGGCGGCCGCTGCCCGGCGGGCTCTGGGACGTCGACCTGGTGATCGGCGTGCCGCCGTCGCGCAGCGTCGTCCCGCTGGGGCACGCCCCGGGCATGGACGCGTCGCCGCAGCGGCGGTTCCTGCCCGGCTCCGTCACGGTCATCGCCTACTTCGACACCGACGGCGCCCTCAAGATCGACGTCGGCGGGCGCCCGCACTCCGCCGGATCGGCCCGCGCCGACGAGACGAACTGGAACGAGCGGCGCGCCGAGATCATCGTCGCCGGGCACCTCGACCTGCGGGAGATCAGCATGCCGATCTCCGGGACGCTGCTGCTGTCGCAGTCCCGCTCGGACCGCACGTTCGAGGTCATCGCCATGCTGGAGGAGCGTCCCGGCCGGCTCTGCTACACCGCCGCCGTCCCGGTGACGCGGGCGTTCATCGACGATCCGCTGCCGCGCGGGACCTGGGACGTCTCCCTCTGCCTCGGCTTCTCCGGGATGCACCGCGAGCTGCGGCTCCTCGCCCCCGACGAGCCGGTGGACGTGCAGGTGTGGCGGCGGCTGCGGCACGTGCGGGTGACGTCCTCGGCCGCGCCGGCCCCGCTGACCATCACCGTCGGGCGCGCCTGAACGGCCCGTCCCACGGGAACTGCCGGGAGGCGCCCACCACCGCCGACAGCAGCACGACCACGGCCGTCCCGCCGATCAGGTTGATGCCGGACGTGGCCAGCGCCGCGTCCAGCGGGCCGTGCATCGCCAGCGGCAGGACGGTCAGCAGGAAGACGGCGATCGCGCCGATGCACGCGAACGCCCGGACGGGACGCGCGGCCGTCGCGAGCAGCAGGTGCATCAGCGCGGTCGCCTGGATCGTCGCGGCCGTCGCGCACAGCGCGTAGCTGGTCGCGGCGGGCGCCGCGGCGGTGTGCCCGCCCGCGAACACCGGGACCTCCACGCCGAACATCGTGCGCAGCGCCATCACCGCGCCGAACGCGAGCCCGCCGCCGACCAGCGACGCGGAGATCCCCGTCCACCACAGCTGGCGCAGCGGCGGCCCGGACTCGGCGGCGATCTCCTCGTGCAGCGCGACGAAGTCCTCGTACCGCTTCGGCGGCGCCTCCACCGGGCGGCGCCGCTGCGCCGTGGAGGGACACCGGAACGAGCGTTCCCAGGGCCGTGGCGCAGGACGGCCGGCGTGCCTGCCGGGCAGGCCGCCGGGGTACCGCCCCGATGGCGAGTCGGGCATGTTCCCTCCCCCGGGTGCGAACGTAGATGTGCTACCCGACCCCGATGGGGGAACTCGCCCAAGCTCGACAATTTGCAGATGTTTGGCCACGTACCCCGGCATGCCGACGCCCCCGGGGGGACGTCCGGGGGCGTCGTCTCGTCCGGTCAGACCTGGCCGGCCCGCTCCAGCGCCGCGCAGCAGGTGCCGGTGATCAGCCGGGTCACCGTGTACGGGTCGACGTTGGCGTTCGGGCGGCGGTCCTCGATGTAGCCCTTCTTGTCCACCTCGGCCTGCCACGGGATGCGCACCGACGCGCCGCGGTCCGACACGCCGTAGCTGAACGTGCTCCAGGCGGCCGTCTCGTGCATCCCGGTCAGCCGGCGCTCGATGTCGGCGCCGTAGTTCGCGACGTGCTCGTCCGCCTTCTCTGCGAGCGCCTCGCACGCCGTGATGATCGGGTCGTAGCCTTCGCGCATGGCCTTGGTCGAGAAGTTGGTGTGCGCGCCGGCGCCGTTCCAGTCGCCCTCCACCGGCTTCGGGTCGAGGGTCGCGGACACGTCGAAGTCCTCGGCGATGCGGTACAGCAGCCAGCGCGCGACCCACATGTGGTCGGCGACCTCGAGCGGGCCCGCCGGGCCGATCTGGAACTCCCACTGCCCCGGCATGACCTCCGCGTTGATGCCGGAGATCTTCAGGCCGGCGTCCAGGCACGCGTCCATGTGCCGCTCGACGATGTCGCGCCCGAACACCTCGTCGGAGCCCACGCCGCAGTAGTAGAAGCCCTGCGGGGCCGGGTAGCCGCGCTCGGGGAAACCGAGCGGCCGGCCGTCCTTGAAGAACGTGTACTCCTGCTCGATCCCGTACCAGGATTCCTGGTCGGCGTACTGCTCGGCGATCGGACGCAGCTTGGCGCGCTCGTTGGTCTCGTGGGGGGTCCCGTCCACGAGGAAGACCTCGCACAGGACGAGCTTGTGGTTCCCGCCCCGGATGGGGTCGGGGCACGAGAAGACCGGCCTCAGCACGCAGTCCGAGTGGTCGCCGGGCGCCTGGTTGGTGCTGGACCCGTCGAAGCTCCAGTCCGGCAGAGCGGCCCCGTCGGCGAGGATCCTCGTCTTCGACCGCAGCCGCGCGGTCGGCTCGGTGCCGTCGATCCAGATGTACTCGGCCTTGTAGCTCAACGTCGGTCCTCTCGTCTCTGCCTGGCCTCACGGGTTCGGCCCTACAGAACGTGCCAACCGGGCATTTCGCATCTGTTGCCCGTATGTGAACGCCATGTAACACGCCACCTGACCTGCGGAGACCTGCGTCACACCCCGCCTGGGCCGTGCGGCCGCCGGGACGGCCGACGCACGAGCGGTCCATTTCGTTTACCGGAGCCGGAAGATTGGCACGAACCGGCCATTTCCTGCGGCCTTTTCACCTCGTGACCAGGGAGGAACATAAACGATCATACACGTCACAGAACGTAGCGTGTACCGGCAAAGGGCCCGGGTAAGGCAGAAACCCTCTCAGCATCAGACGCACTATCGAAAAGGAGGAATGCGTCTATGAAAAGGGTTGCCTTCAGCCTGTCCGCGCTCGTGGTGGCGCTGCTGACCGCGCTCGCGTTCAGCGTCGTGCCGGCCTCGGCCCGGCAGGCCGCGGCACCGGCCCCGCTCGACAGCGTCCCGGTGACGGGGACCGCCGCCGACGGATCGACCTTCACCGGCACGGTGGTGCCGACCGCCTTCACCACGCAGGACCGGCAGCTGCTGCTCGGCGGCACGCTGAACGGGACGATGCGTGACGCGTCCGGCGCCACCACCGGCACCGTCACCGACGCGCCGGTCTCGCTTCCGGTCGCGCTGCCCTCCGGCGCCTGCCCGATCCTGCACCTGACCCTCGGCCCGCTGGACCTGAACCTCCTCGGCCTGGCGGTGCACCTGGACCGGGTGGTCCTGGACATCACCGCGATCTCCGGCCCCGGGAACCTCCTGGGCAACCTGCTGTGCGCCATCGCCGGCATTCTCGACGGTCCCGGCGACCTGGGCGCGCTGCCCGCCCTCATCGCGCAGCTGAACGCACTTCTCGGCCTGGGCCGATAATCGCTCCCGACCAGATCCCACCCCCGTCCGGCCGCGTCCCCGAGTTTCCCGGGACGCGGCCGGACGGCGATTGCCGCAATGCCCCCCGATTGTTTACTCCATCGGCACCGGCAGATTACGTCGCCCGTTCCAAGATGATCGAGGAATGCCGTCCGGCGCGAGCCGCGACGGCTCCTTGTCCAGAAGAAACAGAACGGGGGAAAACGGATGAGGCGTATTTTCTCGGCCTCGCTCGGCACGGTCGTCGTGCTGGCGGGGCTCGCCTCCGTGGCACCGGCGAGCCAGGCGGCCGGCGGCGGGAAGGGCGGGCGCACCCACGTCGTCCTGCCCGGCCACTCGATCCAGGCGGCCGTCGACCGCGCCAGACCCGGCGACACCATCCGGCTCAAGGCGGGCCGCTACGAGGGCGGCGTCCTCGTCCGCAAGCGCCTCACCATCCGGGGCGCCGGCAACAAGACGGTCGTCCTGCCGGGGCACCACGACCACTGCGCGAAGGCCAAGGCGCCCGGCATGGGCTTCTGCGTCGTCGGCCGGGCGAAGCACCCCGTCAAGGGCGTGACGATCCGGAACCTGAGCGTGCAGAAATTCAAGGGCAACGGCGTGTTCGGCATCTACACCGACCGCTTCACCGTGATGGCCGTCGTCGCCAAGAAGAACGGCGAATACGGCATCGCGGGGTACCGTTCCACCCGCGGCCGCTTCGTCTGGAACTGGGCCCTCGACAACGATGAGGACGCCGGCCTCTACGTCGGCGACACCGCCAATGCGCACGGGACCGAGGTCGCCTGGAACCATTCCTACGGCAACACGCTCGGCGTCCTCGTCCGGCACGCGCACCACGTCAACGTCCACGACAACGCCATCACCGGCAACTGCGTAGGCGTCGCCCTCATCGACGACGGCCAGAAGGGCGGCCAGGGCCACAACAACGTCTGGAAGAACAAGGTCTACAAGAACAACCGGACCTGCGCCGCGCACGGCCCCGTCCCGGCGCTCGGCGGCACCGGGATCCTGTTCTTCGGCGGCGACCGCAACACGGTCAAGAAGAACGTCGTCAAGCACAACCGGGGCAAACTGCCCTACTCCGGCGGCATCGTCCTGTTCCCGGGCGTGGCCCCGGCGCACGGGCACGCCCGTCCGGCCCGCCACAACCTGATCAAGGCCAACACCGTCCGCGGCAACGCGCCGTACGACCTGGTGAACAAGAGCGGCAGCAAGACCAACCGCTTCAGCCACAACAAGTGCCGCACCTCGAAGCCGCGCGGCCTCTGCTGACCACGGCGAACCCCCTGATCCATCCGGGACCAGGGGGTTCACCTCCGTGAATCGGGCCGGTTCAGGCCGCCCGTCCGCACACCTGGCGCATCCGCGGAGCCACCCTGGCGAGCGCGTCGGCGATCGTCAGGTTCTCGCCCCAGGGGCCGATCAGCATGTTGAAGTCACCCCAGGCGGCAAGGTAGGCGGCACGGCCATAGGCCACCCGGTCCAGGGCGTCGCTCTCTTCGGGATAGATCGTGATCACCTTGGGCGCACCGGTCTTGACATCCTGCCCGTACCGGACCAGCACCCGGGTCACCGCCTGTTCGCACTGCTGAGCGGGCGTGCGGACCTGCGCGGCACCAAGAGCGTCGAGGGACGCCCCGGCCACCGCGTCACCGCCGCGATCGCCCTGCAACTCCTGCCGGACGGCGAACGCCAACGTGATCATGACGATGACCGTGAACACCGCCCCGGCGGCCACGAGCACACGCTTCTGACTCATCGATTCCCACCCAAGATCAGCCGCGCGCCTTGTGTCTCGCCGCTGGAGCGGGAGGAGATCTTACTCCCGTCGGCCGGAGTCCCGCCACGAAGGCGCCCGGAGGCCGCGATCAACCGCGTCCCTCGCGGGAAGTCAGCGAAGGACCGCCGCGCAGGAATCGTTCACCGAGCGGGGTCAGCGCGTGATGCACCGTCTTGCCGCGGCGTTCGCTGGTGATGAGGCCGGCGCCGCGGAGGGCGGTGGCGTGCTGGGACGCGGACGCCGCGCTGACGCCGAGCCGGGCCGCCAGCGCCCCGGTCGTCAGTTCCCCGTCCGCGCCGACCAGTTGGATCACGGCCGCACGCGTCCGGCCGAACACCTGCGGCAGGGCGGCGTGGCTCGTACCGCTGAGCGGACGTGACGCGGGGAGCACCACGGTCGCTGGGCTGTCCTCCGCGATCAGGACGCGCGGTCCCGTGACGAACGGCGAGGGCATGAACACGATCCCGCGCCCCTGGAGCCGGACGTCACCGTCGCACAGCGTGTCGACCTCCAGAACCGGGGACGTCCAGCGGATCGCGGCATGCAGGCTCCCCAGCAGGCCACCGACTCCGTGGTCGGCCATCGTCCGGGCATGGCTGGCCGCTTCGGCGTCCAGGTGGGCGCTCAGTTCGGACCACACGTCCGCCAGCGCGGCTCGATGGAAATCGCGGAGCCCGCAGATCAACGCCCGCATGGTCTCCCGCTCACCGGCCGCGAGGCGCGGCAGCCACGAAACGGGCGGACGGGGGCCATGCGATCGTTCCAGTTCGGCGCGGATCCGCCGAACAGACGTCGAGGCGACGGTGTCGAGTTCCGCTTCGAGCCCCGGCACGCGCGTGTACGGCGTCAGGAAGTCGGGAAGCCAGCGTCCGGGCGGCACCAGGTCGAGCAGCAGGCGGGACGAGCCGGTGAGCCGGGCACGCGTCCGCGGTCGCCAGGGGCCGGGAACGGGCACGGGCCCGGTCCCGCGCAGGGCCTGCGCGCTGAGGACGGTCTGGGCGATCGGCGAGAGGCCGGGGATGATGCGGATCCGGGCGAGGTCCTCGTAATCGAGCCAGAGCCGCAGCATGACCGGAATCTACGACATTTCAGCTATTTCCAAAATCATTGCGCCGCGCTCGGGGCCTCATGGAAGGTGCGGCCATGAGCCGACTCCGCCTGTTCCGCCACACCGTCCCGCTGATGCTGGTCGCCGCCATGGTCGCGGTCGCACCGCCCGCCCGAGCCGGGACGAACGTCCACGAGGGGAGCATCGACGGGGCCCCGTACCGCGTCGAGGTCCCGAGCCACTGGAACGGGACGCTGCTCCTGTGGAGCCACGGCGCGTACAGCTTGGAGTTCCCGGCGCCTTCGGAGATCGCGCTGACGAACCACCCGGCGACGAAACAGTGGCTCCTCGATCACGGCTACGCGCTGGCGGCCTCGCAATACCGGACGGCACGCGGCTGGGGCGTCGTGGAGTCCGGCCTGAAGGACCAGATCGGCCTGCTCGACTGGTTCACCGCGAACATCGGCAAGCCCCGGCGCACCATCTCGGCAGGCGCATCAGCCGGCGGCCTCGTCGCAGCCCTCTGTGTCAGGCTCAGGTGGGACACAAGGGGATGAAGTTCCCTAACTGATGTGAACAGGGCGAGAACGGGTACTGAGCAGAGTGACGATGACCAGCCACGATCTTCCTTCCGGTGACGGGCCGC
>NZ_JABXFD010000286.1 GCF_013372625.1 Actinomadura sp. BRA 177 | reverse complement strand
CCGCGCCGCCGCCGCGCTGGAGGCGGGCCTCGCGGTCGCCCGCGCCGGCGTCCCCGAGCACGGGACGTGCCGGCTCGCCGTGATCGGCATGGGCAAGGCCGGGGCCCGCGAGCTGAACTACGTCAGCGACGTCGACGTGATCTTCGTGGCGGAAGCGCGCGAGGGCGCGGAGGAGGACGCCGCGCTGCGCACCGCGACGCGGCTGGCGTCGGCGATGATGCGGGCGTGCTCGGCCACCACCGAGGAGGGCGCGCTCTGGGAGGTCGACGCGGCGCTGCGCCCCGAGGGCAAGGCCGGGCCGCTGGTGCGGTCCCTCGCCAGCCACCGCGCCTACTACGAGCGGTGGGCCAAGACGTGGGAGTTCCAGGCGCTGCTGAAGGCCCGTCCCCTCGCCGGGGACGCGGGTCTCGGCGCCCGCTACCTCGACATGATCACCCCGATCGTGTGGAAGGCGGCGGAGGGCGAGAGCTTCGTCGAGGACGTCCAGGCGATGCGGCGCCGCGTCGAGACCGACCTGAACCAGCGGACCGCCGACTCCGAGCGGCAGCTCAAGCTGGGGCCGGGCGGGCTGCGCGACGTCGAGTTCTCGGTGCAGCTGCTCCAGCTCGTGCACGGCCGCGCCGACGCGGCGCTGCGGGCGCGGGCCACGCTCGACGCGCTCGCCGACCTGTCCCGTGGCGGCTATGTGGGACGCGACGACGCGGCGGCGCTGGCCTCGGCGTACCGGTTCCTGCGGCGGGTGGAGCACCTCGTCCAGCTGCACCGGCTGCGCCGCACCCATCTCGTCCCCGACGACGAGGACGGCCTGCGCCGCCTCGGCCGCGCCCTCGGCCTGCGCACCGGCCCGGTGCAGGAGTTCACCGCGCTGTGGCGGCGGCACGCGCGGGAGGTCCGCCGCATCCACGAGAAGCTGTTCTACCGGCCGCTGCTGCGGGCCGTGGCGCGGCTGCCGGGGGAGGAGGCGCGGCTCACCCCGGAGGCGGCCCGGACCCGGCTGGAGGCGCTCGGCTACGCCGACCCGGCGGGCGCGCTGCGGCACATCGAGGCGCTGACCGCGGGCGTCTCGCGGCGCGCCGCGATCCAGCGGACGCTGCTGCCGGTGATGCTCGGCTGGTTCGCCGACGCCCCCGACCCGGACGCGGGCCTGCTCGGGTTCCGGCAGGTCAGCGACGCGCTCGGCACGACGCCCTGGTACCTGCGGCTGCTGCGGGACGAGGTGACCGTCGCCGAGCGGATGGCGTGGGTGCTCGGCTCCAGCCGCTACGCCACCGACCTGCTGCTGCGCGCCCCCGACGCGGTCGCGCTGCTCAGCGGCGAGGGCGACCTGGCACCGCGTCCGGAAGAGGCGCTGCGCGCCGAGGCCCTGGCCGCCGTCCGGCGGCATGCCGAGGGGAGCCGGCCGGCGGAGGAGGCGGTCGGGGTGGTGCGCGGGCTGCGGCGCCGCGAGCTGTTCCGGGTCTCGGTCGCCGACCTGCTCGGCCTGGCCGACGTCCGGACGGTCGGGGACGCCCTGACCGGCATCGCCACCGTCACGATCGAGGCCGCGCTGCGGACCGCCGTCAACAAGATCGAGATGGAGTCGCGGGAGCCGCTGCCGACCCGGCCGGCGATCGTCGCGATGGGCCGGTTCGGCGGGCACGAGCTCGGCTACGGCAGCGACGCCGACGTGATGTTCGTCCACGACCCGCTGCCCGGCGCCGACGAGCGGGCCGCCGGCCGCGCCGCGCACGCCGTCGCCGAGGAGCTGCGCCGCCTCCTCGCGCTGCCCGCCCCCGACCCGCCGCTGGAGATCGACCCGAACCTGCGCCCGGAGGGCCGGCAGGGCCCGCTGGTGCGCACCCTCGCGTCCTACGCCGCCTACTACGCCCGCTGGTCGGAGCCGTGGGAGGCGCAGGCGCTGCTGCGCGCCGACCCGCTGATCGGCGACGCGGGGCTGCGCGACCGGTTCCGCGCGCTGATCGACCCGGTCCGCTGGCCGGAGGGCGGCATCGACGAGGACGCCGTCCGGCAGATCCGCCGGCTGAAGGCGCGGATGGAGTCCGAGCGGCTGCCGCGCGGCGTCGAGCGGCGGCTGCACACCAAGCTCGGGCCGGGCGGCCTCGCCGACGTGGAGTGGGTCGCGCAGCTCCTCCAGCTGAAGCACGCGCACGACGTCCCGGGGCTGCGCACCACCCGCACGCTGGACGCGCTGGACGCCGCCGTCGAGGCTCGTCTGCTGGACGCGGGCGACGCCGAGGTCCTCGCGCAGGCGTGGTGCCTGGCCACCCGCATCAGGGGTTCGATCATGCTGGTGCGGGGCCGCGCGTCCGACCTGCTGCCGACCGACCACCGCCGGGAGCGCAGCGCCGTCACCCGCGTCCTCGGCTATCCGGGGCCGGGGGACCTGCTGGAGGACTACCGCCGCCACACCCGCCGCGCGCGAGCCGTCGTCGACCGCGTCTTCTACGGCGGCGAGTAGGCGGAGTACTACCAGGGTCGTACGTGTACTACCGGGCGCGTACGCGGGTCAGGGCCGGCTGGCCCGGCACGTGGCCGCGGATCCCGGGTTGGACCGGCTCGCGCCGCGTCCGGTGCGCTGCGCGAGCCGGTGCGTGACCCGGGCCCGCGCGATGAGGAGCGGCGCGGGGCAGCGCATGTAGAGCAGCCACGACACCCACAGCGAGCCGCCGATCAGCGCCATCCCCGCCACCGCGTCCAGGACGTAGTGGTTCGCGGTGGACAGGATCACGAACACGGTCGTCGCCGGATAGAGCGCGCCGAGGATCTTGGCCCACGTCTGCGTCGCCAGCCTGACCAGGATGATCCCGCACCACAGCGACCAGCCGGCGTGCATCGACGGCATCGCCGCGTACTGGTTGGTCAGGCTCCCGGACGCGTCGCTGGCGTACAGGCCGAGCGAGTGCAGCGCGGTCACCGGGTCGACGAAGCCCTCGCTGTGCAGGAACCGCGGCGGGGCGAGCGGGTACAGCCAGAAGCCGATCAGCGCCACCCCGGTGGCGATCATGATGGACGCGCGAAGCCACCGGTAGTGCTGCGGCCGGTAGCGGTACAGCCAGACGACGATGCCGAGCGTCACGATGAAGTGCATCGTCGCGTAGAAGATGTTGGCGGTCCGCGCCAGCCAGGGCACGGCCAGCAGCGTGTGGTTGAGGTGCAGCTCAACGTCCAGCCCCAGGTGGCGCTCGAAGCGCAGGATCTCTTCCGCGTGGGCGAACGCCGGGCCCGTGCCGTCCTGAACCAGGACGACGCGCGTCAGCGTATATCCGGTGTAGAAGAGGACGACCAGCAGAAGCTCGCGCCAGACCGGCGGTGCGGTGAGCACCCGGTGCCGCATCCGCGCGGCGGCCTGGCCTCTGCGGGCTGCTGGGGGGGCGGGTTGAGCCATGCTATCCATCTTTGCCTCAGGGCCCCCTGAATGAGATCACCGCAATGAATGGTCTTCGTCTCAGCCTTGAGTAGTACGACCCTGATGCGGCATCCGGACTTTCGGGGGAGGGGCGCCGGGGACGCCGGCCGGATCGCCCGCCGTTCCCTCCTCGCGCGGAGCCTATGGAGTTGATCAGGAGTCAGCATAGGAGGCCCTGGGTAGGCCGTGATCGCCCCCCGTGATGCGAACGGAGGGACGAATGGCCAGGTATCGGGCTATACCCGGCATTGCGGCGGTGTCCGCCGCCGCGCTGGCCGTTTCCGGACTGATCTCCCTCTCGGGAATGAGTGGACAACGCCGCACGGTGGTCGGCGTGCCCCGCGCGGCCGTCAGCACGCCCCTCGCGCTGCCCGCCGCCGCGCCGCCGAAATGGAAGCGCTGCACCGGGCTGCCGTCACCGCCGCCGGGCGGTGCCCCGGTGCCGGCCGGCGTCCGGTGCGCGACGCTCCGGGTGCCGCTCGACTACACCAGGCCGTCCGGCGCGAAGATCTCCCTCGCGCTCATCAAGGTGCCGGCCACCGACCGGCGGCACCGCATCGGCTCGCTGCTGTTCAACTTCGGCGGCCCCGGCGGCGCGGGCGTCGACACCCTCGCCCAGGTCGCCGGCGAGTACGCCGGACTGCGCACCCGGTACGACCTGATCGGCTTCGACCCCCGCGGCGTCGGACGCAGCACCCCGGTGCGGTGTGCGAGCGACCGGCGCATGGACGAACTCGCCGCCATGGACGACTCCCCGGACACCGCCGCCGAGGAGACCGCGTACATCGACGCCCGCGCCGGCTACGTGCGGCAGTGCGCGGTACGCTCCGGCGACCTGCTGCCCTACGTCGGCACCGTGAACGCCGCCCGCGACATGGAGATGATCCGCATCGCGCTCGGCGACGCGAAACTGCGCTACTTCGGCATCTCCTACGGCACCTGGCTCGGCGGCGTCTACGCCCACCAGTTCCCGGACAGCGTCGGCCGGGCCGTCCTCGACGGCGCCGTCGACACCAAGATCGGCAGCGTGGACCTCGCCCTGCAGCAGGCGGCCGCGTTCCAGCGGGCCCTCGGCGACTTCGCCGCCGCCTGCGCCCGGCTGGGGAAGGCGGACTGCCCGTTGGGGGCGGACGGCCCGTCGGTCGTCGCGTCCATCGGCCGGATCCTCGCCGGGCTCGACCGGAAACCGCTCCCGACCTCGTCCGGCCGGAAGCTCACCCAGAGCCTCGGCACGACCGGCGTCGCCGCCGCCCTGTACTCCCGGAACGCCTGGCCGTACCTCGCCCAGGGCCTGGTGGACGCGGTGAAGCGCCGCGACGGGTCGCTGCTGCTGATGCTCGCCGACGTCCAGAACGACCGCGCCGACGACGGGACGTACAGCAACCTGTCGGCCGCCAACACCGCCATCACCTGCGCGGACACCACCGAGCGCCACACGCCCGCCGACGTCCGCCGGCTGCTGCCGAAATTCCGCAACGCCTCGCCGATCTTCGGGACGTCCATGGCGTGGAGCCTGCTCCAGTGCACCGGCTGGCCGGTGCCGGGCGACGACGCGGCGCGCGAGGTGTCGGCCCCGTCCGCCGCGCCGATCCTCGTCGTCGGCAACACCGGCGACCCGGCCACCCCCTACGCGTGGGCACCGGCCCTGACGAAGGAGCTGGGCGGCCGCGCCACCCTCCTCACCCTCCGCGGCGAGGGCCACGGCGCCTACGAAACGGGCAACTCCTGCGTCCGCAAGACCGTCAACGCCTACCTCCTGCGCGGCGCACTGCCCGCCGCCGGCGCCGTCTGCGGCTAAACGACCTGCTCGACCTTCATCGGCTCGCGGAGGGCGTTGCCGACCGTGCAGTACTTCTCGTGGACGCGCGCGGCCACGGCCTTCAGGACGTCCTCGGCCTTCTCGTCGCCCTCGGGGAGTTCGACGTCGTAGGTGACCGTGATCGTGCCCAGCGTGCTCGTCGCGACCTTGTCCGCCTGGACGGTCGCCGCGAGCCGCGCCATCCGGTGCCCACGCTGCGCCGTCAGCGGCTCGACGGTGACCAGCTCGCAGCCGCCGAGCGCCGCCAGCAGCAGCTCGACCGGGGTGAAGGCGCCCGCGGTGTCCCCGTCGCCGATGGCGACCTTCGCGCCCCGCCCGTTGACGGCCTGGAACCCGTCCTCGGTGCGCTCCACCCTGACCTCGGCCATGACATCCCCTTTGATCGTCCGGTCTCCGCCACGTGAACACGGCGCCCCGGCGCGTTCTTCCCCGTTCGGCGGGTACCGAGGCGTGAGGCGGCCGCGGACCGGGCCGCCGGAGTCCACGACGTCATCGATTCGGGGGGACCGATGGGTCACATCAAGACACGCGACGGCACGGAGATCTACTACAAGGACTGGGGCCGGGGGCAGCCGGTCGTCTTCAGCCACGGCTGGCCGCTCAACGCCGACGCGTGGGACGACCAGCTGAAGGCGGTCGCCGACGCCGGCTACCGCGCCATCGCGCACGACCGCCGCGGGCACGGCCGCTCGTCCCAGCCCTGGGACGGCTACGACTTCGACACCTTCGCCGACGACCTCAACGACCTGATCGACGCGCTCGGGGTGTGGGACGTGGTCCTGGTCGCGCACTCGATGGGCGGCGGGGAGCTGGCCCGCTACATCGGCCGGCACGGCACCTCCCGGGTGTCCAAGGCGGTGCTGCTGTCGGCGATCCCGCCGCTGCTGCTGCAGTCGGACGGCAATCCCGAAGGGGTGCCCGCCGGGGCGTTCGAAGAATTCAAGAAGGGCATCCTGAACGAGCGGTCGCAGTTCTGGAAGGACGCCTCCGAGCCGTTCTTCAGCGCCGACCGGCCGGGCACCAAGGCCACGCAGGGCAACCGGGACGCGTTCTGGTTCATGGCGATGCAGGAATGCGTCAAGGCGGGCGTCGACTGCGTGACCGCGTTCGCCGAGACCGACTTCACCGAGGACCTGCGCCGGTTCGACGTCCCGACGCTCATCGTGCACGGCGACGACGACCAGATCGTCCCGATCGACGCGACGGCCCGCAAGGCCGTGGAGATCATTCCCGACGCCACCCTGAAGGTCTACGAGGGCGGCTCGCACGGTCTCGCGATGGTCCCGGGGGACAAGGAGCGGTTCAACAAGGACCTGCTGGACTTCCTGCGAACCTGACCCGGCGGCTCGGGGCCCGCTAGGTCCCGAGCCGTTCCTGCTCCTCCGCGACGATCTGCCGCGCGAGGCTCTGCTCGGAGATGTCCAGCGCGTCCGGCGTCTGCTCCGCCAGGTCGCTGCGCCGCGCGTACTGGTCGAACAGCATGCTCTTGACGTGGAGGATCTCCAGCATCCGCTCGTCCACGCTGCCGGGCGTCAGCAGCCGGTGTACCTGCACGGTGCGCACCTGCCCCATCCGGTGGGCGCGGGCGACCGCCTGCGTCTCCATGGTCGGCTTCACCTGCGGCTCGCACAGGATCACCACCGACGCGGCCTGCAGGTTGAGGCCCACACCGCCCGCCTGGATCTGCGCCAGCAGGACGGCATGCCCGGGTTCGGCGGTGAACGCGTCCACGATCTCCTGCCGCCGGGGGACCGGGGTGTCGCCCGAGAGCGGCCCCCGCGCCTCGGGGCCGAGCGCGCCCTGGACGGTGGCGAGCACATCCCGGAAATAGGAGAAGACCACGACCTTCAGGTCATTCTCGGCGGCCTCCTCCACCAGCTCCTTCAACCGGTCGAGCTTGGCCGACCTCTTCGGCACGGCGTACGCGGCCCGGCGCATCGCCATGAAATTGCCGTCCGCGACCGCCCGCCGGTAGGCCGCCGCGTCGGCCCGGCTGAACTCCTCCAGCTCGTCCACGTGCACGACCTCGGGCAGCTCCACCAGCACGTCCCGCTGGTTGCGGCGCAGGTAGACCGGCGCGACCGCCGACCGGAACGCCCGCGCCCCCATCGCCGCGTCGCTCGGCCGGACCCGCTCCGCCACGTCCGGACGCAGATGCGCGACCAGGCTGCGGAACTCCTCGACCCGGTTCTCCATCGGGGTGCCCGTAAGGAAAAGGACGTGCTCGGACCTCTGGCACCACGCGGCGACGGCCTGCGCCCGGCGCGTCTCGTGGTTCTTGGCGTAGTGGGCCTCGTCCACCACGAACATCCCGATCCCGACGTCCGGCGGGACGTCGAGGGAGTGCAGCGTGGCGAGCGTCGTCACGGCGATCCCGCCGTCGCCCGCCCACTTCCGCAGCGCCGCCGCGCGCCCGGACCCGTGCAGCGGATGCGCGGCGAGCGCGCTGCGCGTCTCGATCTCCCGCACCCAGTTGATCAGCACGCTCGCCGGGCACACCACCAGGAAGTGCGTCGCCCCCTCCGCCCGCCGGTGCGCGATCGCGGCGATCGCCTGGATCGTCTTCCCGAGCCCCATCTCGTCCCCGATGATCACTCGCCGCTGGACGAGCGCGAACCGCGCCCCGAACGACTGGTACCCGCGCAGCGAAACACGCCGGTACTCGTCATCGAGCGGCTGCGCCTTGACCCGCGCCGCGAGATCCCCCGGCAGGAACCCCTCAGCCGCGTCCCGCTCCGGCCCCGCCGCCGCGAGCTCCGCCAGCAGCGTCTGGTAGTCGGCCGCCCGCAGTTCGAAGTCGATCCACGCCTCGTCCGCCGAGGCGTCGGGACGCAGCAGGTCCACGGAAGCCTGCGAGATCAGCAGCCTGACGTCCCGCTGCCCCCGGAGCGCCTCGGCCAGCTCCCCGATCGCCTCCCGCGCCCGCTCCCGCTTCGCCGGCCGCGCGAAGACTCTCCGCCACCACGATCCGGCCGGCCGCGCGTCCTGCACCAGCGGCCCGAACCGCTCCTCGACCTCCTCGGCCGCGGCCCGCGCCTTCGGCAGCTCCGGCCCTGCGTTCACCAGCCGGTGCAACGCGACGACGACGGGCGTCATCCCCTCGTCCCGCCGCTCCACGTCGATCCGCACCGTCGCCGACCGCTCCGCCGCCTCCGCCAGACTCCCCGCCGCCGCATGCAGCTGCTGCGCGGTCTGCGGCCCGATCCCCGGCAGCAGCTGGAGCCGGTAAGGGGTCGCCTCCAGAACGTCCGCGACACTCGCGAACCCCGCGTCCTCAAGCGGCCCGAGCCGCAACCGCCCGTCCGTGACGTCCTTCAACCGCGCCAGCGGTACCGACCCGAGCTGCTCGCGGGCGGCCTCCGCCCGCAACGGCGCCAGCGCCCCATGCACCCCCGAGAGCGCCCGCCGGTGGTCGACGATCAGATCCCGCGCCGCGTCCAGCAGCGCGTACCCGCCCCGCAGGACGTCCTTGGCCTCGTCCGTCATCCCGCTCCCAACCGCGCACTCCGCCACATAATGCCAGCGCCCTACGACGCGCGGTGCCGTCATCTGGCGCGCCGGATGTGCGTCCACCCACCTGACCACCGACTCCCTGAGGAGCCTGATGCGGCCCCCATACGAAGGATGAAGGCGGGGTACACCACCGCGGTCACAAGCGAGGTGCCGGCGTAAACGAGCAGGAGGCCGGGTGTCCCGCTCTTACTGAGGAGGACGGCTCCGACGGTGCCTCCGATGGCATCGCCGGCGAGGAACCCGCTTTGGGCGAAGCCGAAAAGTCGCCCGCGCCAGTGGGCAGGCAGCATTTCCGACTGAATGATCTCTTCGCAGAACGAACTGACACCCAGGGCCACATAGACGGCGGCCAGCAAGGCCACTGTCAGCATGGAAGCGCGGACGATAGCTGCGGTGGTTGTCGCCGCAGCGATGACGATTTAGGCACCTGCCAGTCCGGCCAGCCGGAGATGGGGCTTGTCGAATCGGCCGATGATCAGTGCTGCCAGAACACGGGCGACGGACAGGCCCGCGACAACGAGGCCGACGGAAACCGGGCTCACGTGGGCGCCGGTGAGTATGAGGGGGATATAGGGCAGCAGCATGCTGAGGCCGAGACCGCCGAGTGCGCCCAGAACGGTCACTCCCGCGATCATCGCGACCGGCACTGCCTGCTTCACTTCTTGCGAAGCCGCAGGAATTTCCGGCTTGTGCACGTTCCGTGGCCGTATCAGTGCGATGAACATGATGACTATTGCGGGGACGACGAGGCCGACGGTGTACCCGAAGGTTCGGTCGCTGGTTACCAGCAGAATCGGGGTGAGGAGGGCGGCGCCGACCGCCATGCCGATGTTGAGCGTGGCTGTGCGGTAGGAGATGACGCGTGCCCGGGTGCCATGGTCGGTCACCTGGATCATCCACGGGCGCAGGCAGGAGATGAGGGCCGATGCGCCGATGCCCATGATCACGCCGTTGGCGATGGCGAGCAGCAGACTGGTGTGCTGCAGTCTCAAGAGCAGTCCGGCGCCGTAGATCATGCTGCCCGCAGATATGACCGCTGCGATGCCGATGCGGTCGACGAGCCACCCCGTGACGGCGGCCCCGGCAACGCCGGTAACGGCCATGGCCGTGTAGGTTGCGGCGAGCAGGTAGAGGGCGTTCTCCGCATTGAGGTACAGAGGCCATGCCGTCTTCGACAGGTTCATGCCGGTGTACAAGAAAAGATGTGCGACGAGAAGTCGCATGACGTCCGGGCGACGCCAGATCACAGGGGATTATGCCTTTTTCTTCAATTCTGCCTCGATGTCTGTGGTCTCCCATACTGGCCGACACCGTTCAGAGATTGCCTCATTCAACTCCCATGCGGTCTTGATGACGGTTGGCCTGGTACAGTTTCTCACATTGAGATCCCACGCATAACTCCTGCACCTTCGGCCATTATGCCCGATCACCGTCTGGGCGTAGGCGCAGATTTCCACCCCGTGATCAGAACTCGCAGCTCAGGCTGGACACCCACAGGGCGCTGGCCCCCGCCACGCTCCTGTCCGGGCCTGTCCGGGCCTGTGCGGGGGCTGCCGCGTGACTCTCGGGTTGGGCGTCCCATCGCGGATCGGCTCATGGCTACCGCTGGGAACCGCCGCGCGCCGCGCTTAGCCTGTAGTTGTCGCGACTTCAGGAAGGTGCAGGGCCTTGAACGAGCGGAGCATGGATCCTGCGGACCCGGACCTCACGGTGGGGCAGCGCATCCGGTACTACCGGGAGCGGCGCGGGATGTCTCGTGAGGTCCTCGGTGGCCTCATCGGACGGAACGCGCGGTGGGTCAAGGCCGTGGAGCGGAGTGAGATCGGGGAGCCCAGGCTGCCGACGCTGCTCAACCTCGCCGAGGCGCTCAAGGTGCGGGACGTGGGCAAGCTGACCGGCGGTGAGCCACTGCCGATGAGCATGTTCCGTGGGTCCGGCCACCCGGCCCTCAACGATGTCCGCGACGCGATCAATGCGGTGGCCGTGTCCATGACGGGGCCGCCGAGCCCCTTGGGCCACCTGCACGCCCGCCTTGACGCGGCGTGGCGGGCTCGGCACGCCTCCCCGGACCACCGGACCGTCCTGGGCGCGCTGCTCCCCGAGCTGATCCGCGACGCCAAGCAGGCCGTCCGGGGGTACGAGGGTGCGGAGCGCCGACGCGCCCTGTCGCTGCTCGCGCGGATCTACAACCTCGCGCAGTTCTTCGTGGCCTACCAGCCGTCCGCGGACCTGCTGTGGCGCATCGTGGAGCGAAGCATCATGGCCGCCGAGGAGTCCGAGGACCCCAAGGCGTTCGGCGGCGCCGTGTGGCTCGCCGCGCAGGCGCACCGGGACGCGGGCGACTTCGACGCGGCCGAGGCCGTCAACCGCGAGGGGCTCGATCTCCTCAAGCCCCATGTGGAGGAGGCCGACGGTGAGCTGCGCGCGATGTGGGGTGCCCTCCATCACGAGGTCGCCTACACCGCGGCGCGGGCGGGTCAAGCTGGAACGGCCTGGCGCTGGTGGGACCGGGCCGACCGGATCGCGCAGCGCCTGCCGGCCTTCCACTACGACCCGATGACCTCGTTCTCGCGGGTCATCATGGACGCCCACGCCGTGACGATCGCCGTCGAACTGCGGCAGGCCGGTGAGGCGCGCAAGCACGCCCGGCGGGCCGAAGCGTCCGCCATCCCGTCGCAGCCCCGGCGCGGCCGCCACCTGATCGAGGCTGCACGGGCATGGCGGCTCGCCGGTGACGACGCGGCGGCGCTCGGCACCCTGGACCGCGCCTACGTCGCCGCACCCGAGACCGTCCGCTACAACGGCTACGCGCGCCGCATGACGATGGAGTTGGCCAAAGAAGCGCCGACCGCATTGCGGCGAGATGCCCGAGATTTGGCAGGTCGCATCGGCCTATTGGTCTGAGCCGGGGACAGAAACCCTGTCCGGGTGGACGTGTGATCACGGAGAGTCTTCGTCCCGTGACATACGACATGCGCCACGAACCCCCCAAGCTCTACGCGTGGGACGTCTGGGCCCGGGACGGCGGACGCGGCGGGGTGACCGATGACCGTGAGGCGGCGATCCGGAACGTCCACGAGGCGCTGCGCGGCCTGAAGACCGGCGCGTCCGGAAAGGTGCGGTACGTCGCCCTAGCCCCGGACGGCACCGCCGCCTACGTCGACCTCCGCACGGTCGGCGAAGCTCGGCGCGACGAGGCTACCGGTGCCGTCATCTGGCGTGCGGGATGAACGCCACAGACCACCTCGACCGGCTCGGTGAGGCGCTGGAAGGCGCTGGATGGAGGACGGCGCGGCGCTACTGGGAGTCCCCGGCACTGCTGCGGGTGTTCTCGTCCGACCTGCCGGAGGTGGGGAAAAGCATCTGGGTGAAGCCGGGCGTGAACGGCGTGCCATGGTTCATCGCGTCCACCGGAGACCCGCTGGCTCCCTGCCACGCCCCTGACCGAGCCTGCGCAGAGATCGCCGCGCGGCTCTCGGCGTTCGGCTGCGTCCCGTCCTCGACGGTCGATCGGCCTCGGTGGCGTGAAAGGGTGCGCGCCGCTCTCACGTGGCGTAAGGGTCGGCCAATGTCATGGGGGTGTTGGCGATCTCCAGCGCGTCCTCGGGGAAGCGAGGGCCTGCGGTGTAGTAGCGGGCTCGGGTGCGGCCGACGGAGGTCAGGATCTCGGCGCCGACGAGGTCGCGGAGATCGCGTTGGGCCTGCTGAAGGCTAAGGCCCTCGGAGTGCTCATAACGGAGGCGGCGAACCCGGCCGGTCATGGCGACGTCGTGCAGAGCGCTGATGATCCGCTCGTCCCGGCCGGTCCGCTGCGTGAACATGGCGAGGACACCCCACACCCGTCCGGCCCGGTCGAGGCGGCTTTGAACGGTCTGAGCCTGCTGGTGGTACGCCGTGAGGTTGAACCGCACCCAGTTCGAGACGTCCTGGTCGGGGACGTACCGCGCACCACGGCCGGCGAGTTCGCGATAGTACTCCCAGGTGTTGCCGGGTCGCCCAAGCCAGGCCTCGATCGAGGAGAACTCCGGGGCGAGGACACCTTCCCGGGCGATCATCAGCGTCTGCAATGAGCGGGACATACGGCCGTTGCCGTCCGCCCAGGGATGGATCGATACCAGGTGCAGGTGGGCCATCGCAGCACGGATCAGCGGGTGTGCGTCATGGCCCGTGTTAAGCCAATCGATGAGTTCGGCCATGAGCGCCGGGACGTCATCCGCGTCCGGGGCCGTGTACGCGGCGATGCTTGGGTCGCGGGCATCGGTGACGTATACCGGGCCATGGCGCCACTGGCCGGAGGGCTTGCGCGGGGTGTGGCGGTGTCCCTGGAGTATCCAGTGCAGGGCGTTGATGAAGCCCTTGCTATAGGCGAAATCCTCGACGTCGTGAAGACTTTGGATGTAGGTCATCATCCGCTGATAGGCGAGGGTCTCCTCCCGGTCCACCTCGGAGACTTCGACGTCGCGCTCGCCCTCCATCAAATCTTCGACGTCGACCGTGGCGACTTTGAAGCCCTCGATGGAGTTGGACGCCGCCACGGCGTCGGCGGTGAGGAATTTCCGCAGCCCCCGCTTCCACTTCGATGGCGCGTTGTGCACCTGATGGCGCAACGCGCCGCGCATCTTCTCGATCTCACCGAGAACGTTCTCGTCCGCGCCGGTGAGTGCAGGGGTCGGGTAGAGCATAGACGTGACGATACTGTGACGTAATCACAGCGTCAAATCGTTGCATCTGAGTTCGGGGGTTGGCCGACGAGCATCATCAGGGTTTCGGTTAGTTCGTCTATGGCGGTGGCGCGGTCTGGCTCCGGGAGGCGGGTGCACCAGGTGGAGGCCTGGCTCATGGCGGCGTGCATGCACTGGAGGGTGGTGCCTATGCCGGTCACCGTGAATTCGCCGGAGCGGACGCCCTCCTCGATGACGGTGCGGAAGATCTGGTTGTGGCGGCGGCGGAGGTCCTTGATGCGGGCGGCGGTGTCGGCGGGCCAGTCGCGGGGGACGAGGAAGAGGCGCAGCGCGGCCGGGTACTCGCGGACGGCGATGCTGATGTGCTCCTGGAGGAGTGCGCGCAGGCGTTCGGACGGGGGGCCGGTCCGGGCGGCGGGGAGTTGTTCCAGGCGTTCGGTCCAGTCGTTGCCGAGCGCCTCGATCGCGGCGGTGCCGAGTTCGCCCTTGCTGCGGAAGTAGTAGTAGAGGGAGCCCTTGGTGACGTCCAGCCGTTCGGCGACGTCCTCCAGGCTGACCGCGTCGTAGCCGCGCTCGCCGAACAGTTCGGCGGCGGTCGTGAGGATCTCCCTGGTGCGGCGGCCGCGCCGCCGCTGCACCCGGCCCGAGCCGGGGTTGTCCGCGAGCCGGCTGCCGGTCAACGCCCGCCCCTCTCCTGGTGATTGACCCGAGGGTATCAGTTTGACCTTTGGGCCGAGTATTGACCCTCGGGTCAAAGTTTGCCACGGTGGTCAACGGAGGGGCCCATGGACTTCGTTTTCCGTGACGAGGAAGAGGCTTACCGGCAGGAGCTGCGGCGATTCGCCGGGAAGGCGCTCGCGCCGCATTACCAGGCCGATGACCGGGCCGGGAAGCTGCGGGACGGGCTGGTCGCCGAGATGGCCGGGATGGGGCTGACCGGGCTGCGCCTGCCGGAGCGGTACGGCGGGCAGGAGGCCGGTGCCGTGGTGGCCGGGATGGCGGCCGAGGAGGTCGGGCGGGCGGACGTCAACGCCACGTATGTGATCGTCCTGACCGCGCTGATCGGCGACATCCTGGTGCGGCACGGGTCCGAGGAGCAGTGTGCGGCTTGGTTGCCGCCGATCGCGGCGGGACGAGTCCTGCCCGCGCTGTGCGTCACCGAGCCGGGGCACGGTACCGACGCGGGGAATCTGGAGATGAGCGCGCGGCCCGATGGGGACGGGTGGCGGCTGCACGGGGAGAAGACCTCGATCACCTTGGGTACCGATGCGCACGCGGCCGTGGTGCTCGCGCGGACCGGTGGGGCGGGGGCGCGTGGTGTCAGCGCCTTCTACGTCGAGCTTGATGACCGGTTTGTCACCCGGGCGCGGTTCGATGATCTTGGTGGTCGGTCCATTGGGCGGGCGTCGCTGCACTTCGACGGGCTGCCGGTCGCCGCCGACCGGATGATCGGCCGTCCGGGAGACGGCTTCGTGTCGGTGATGCAGGGTTTCGACTACTCGCGCGCCATCATCGGGCTGGCGTGCCTGGGCGCCGCGGCGGCCTCGCTGGACGAGGCGGTGGTGTGGGCGCGCGAGCGGGAGGCGTTCGGCCAGCCGATCGGGCGATTCCAGGGCGTTTCGTTTCCGCTGGCCGAGCACGCGACGCAGTTGCGTGGCGCGCGGCATGTCTGTTACGAGGCGCTGTGGCGCAAGGACGCCGGGCTCGACCACAGCGCCGAGGCGGCCATGGCGAAGTTCTGGGCGCCGAAGCTTGCCGCCGAGGTCATCCACCAGTGCCTGCTGACGTTCGGGCACACGGGCTACTCCACCGGCAGCCCGCTCGGGCAGCGGCTGCGGGACGTGATCGGGCTGGAGATCGGCGACGGCACCGCGCAGGCGTCCAAGCTCGTGGTCGCGCGGCACCTGCTCGGCCGCGCCTATGCCCCCTGACATCCAGGAGTGCGGCGCACTCCCCGACCGTGAGGACAAGCGATGGGAAGACTGCAGGGCAAGGTCGCGATCGTGACCGGTGCCGGACGGGGCATCGGGCGGGCGATCGCGGCGAAGCTCGCCGATGAGGGCGCCGTCATGCTGGCCGCCGACATCGACGAGGCCGCCGCGAAGCAGACCGCGTCCGACCTCGGCGGGGACGCCGCCGGGGTCCGCACGGACGTCACGTCGCGGGAGTCCGTGGACGCGATGGCCGAGGAGGCCAAGGCGCGGTTCGGCCGCATCGACGTGCTGGTCAACAACGCGGGCTGGGACGTGGCCGGCCCGTTCGTCCAGTCCGACCCGGCCGACTGGGACAAGATCATCGCGATCAACCTGTACGGCGTCCTGCACGCCTGCCACGCGGTGCTGCCGGTGATGGCCGGGCAGAAGCACGGCGCGGTGGTGAACATCGGGTCGGACGCCGGACGGGTCGGCTCCGCCGGGGAGGCGGTCTACTCCGCGGCGAAGGGCGGCGTGATCGCGTTCACCAAGACGCTCGCCCGCGAGCAGGCCCGGCACGGCGTCCGGGTGAACTGCGTGTGCCCCGGCCCCACCGACACGGCGCTGTTCGCCTCGATGGGCGGGGACGACCCGAAGCTGCGCGAGGCGCTGGTCCGCGCGATCCCGTTCCGGCGGCTGGCCGAGCCCTCCGACATCGCCGGGGTCGTGGCGTTCCTGGCGTCCGACGAGGCCGGTTTCGTGACCGGGCAGACCGTCAGCGTCAGCGGCGGCCTGACCATGAGCTGAGGAGAGCGATGAAGTTCGACGATTACGAGCAGCTGACGTTCGAGCGGCGCCCGAACGGCGTCCTGTTGATCACGATGGACCGGCCGGAGAAGTACAACGCCGCCGACGAGCGGATGCACGGCGAACTGGCCCGCGTCTGGACGGACGTGTCCGCCGACCCCGAGACCAGGGTCGCGGTGGTGACCGGCGCGGGCCGGGCGTTCTCCGCCGGGGGAGACCTCGGCATGGTCGAGCGCATGACGGGCGACCACGACCGGGTCTCGCACATGCTGTCCGAGATGAGCGACCTCGTCTACAACATCATCAACTGCGAGAAGCCGGTGGTGTCCGCGATCAACGGGGTCGCGGTCGGCGCCGGGACGGTGGTGGCGCTGCTCGCCGACATCTCCATCTGCGCGCGGGACGCCAAGATCGGCGACAGGCACGTCAAGCTCGGCGTCGCCGCCGGCGACCACGCGGCGATCATCTGGCCGCTGCTCGCCGGCATGGCCAAGGCCCGCTACCACCTGCTGACCGGGGAGATGATCGACGGCGCCGAGGCCGAGCGGATCGGCCTCGTCAGCAGGGCCGTCCCGCGCGAGGACGTCCTGCCGGAGGCGCTGCGCGTCGCGGAGACGCTCGGGACCGGCGCGCAGCCGGCGATCCGGCTGACGAAGCGCGCCCTCAACGGCTGGCTGCGCATGGCCGGCCCAATCTTCGACCAGTCCGCCGCGTACGAGATGCTCACCTTCCTCGGCCCCGACGTCGTCGAGGGCGCCGCCGCGCTCCGCGAGAAGCGCGCGCCCCGGTTCCCGTCCGCCCACCCCCAGACCACCTGACGGCCCCGAGGAGGGCGACGATGACGGGCTACGATCCGACCGCGTACCGGGAGTACTTCGAGCGCGAGTTCACCTACCTCGCCGGTTTCCGCCGCAACACCCACCGCTACGCGCGCCGCACCGCGCTGCACGATCCCGCCACCGGCGCCAGCGTCACCTACGCGGAGCTGGGCGCCCTGGTGGACCGGTTGGCGACCGGCCTGGCGGACGCCGGTGTCCAACCGGGCGACACCGTGGTCTACCAGCTCTTCAACGGTCCCGAGTTCGCCCAGCTCTACTTGGCCACCCAGGCGTGCGGCGCGGTCGGCTCGCCGGTGAACTTCCGGCTCGCCGCCGGGGAGACCGCGTTCGTGCTGGACGAGGGCCGGCCGGCGGCGTTCGTGTACGACACCGCGCTGACCGACCAGGTGACCGCCGCCCTGGAGCGGTCGGAGCATCGGCCCGCCCTGATCGCGGCGGTCGGCGACGGCGGCCGCTGCCCGGCGCGATGCCCTTCGCCGACCTGTACGCCGCCACCCCGCGTCCGCTGGCCGGCACCGAGTCGACCTGGGCGGAGACCACCCGGCTGTACACCTCCGGCACCACCGGCATGCCCAAGGGCGTCCCGGTGAACAGCGTCGCCGAGGTGCTCACCGCGCACGACGTGATCATGCACTTCCCGCTCACCCCCGAGGACCGCACGCTGAACATGACCCCGTGGTTCCACCGCGGCGGCCTGTACTCCGGCGGCCCGAACCCGGTGTTCTATGTCGGCGCCGAGGTCGTCCCCATGCGCGCGTTCGACCCGGACGTCTGCCTGGACCTCGTCGAACGGCTCGGCCTGACCTACCTCATCGGCGCCCCAACCAACCTGGCGATGCTGGCGCGCGCCCAGACCGAACGCGCCCGAGACCTGTCCACCCTGCGCGGGATCGTCACCATGGGCGCGCCGCTGGAGCGCGAGGCGTGCCTGCACTACCAGAAGACCCTGACCCCGCGGATCTTCAACGGGTACGGCACGACCGAGGCGTTCTGGAACACCTTCCTACGCCCCGCCGACCTCCCTGACCACGCCGGCAGTGCGGGCCGCGCCTGCACCGACGACGACGTCGCGGTGGTCCGGGTCTACGACGACCGGCTCGCCGAACCGGACGACCACGTCGCCCGTGACGGCGGCGAGGTCGGCGAGGTGATCGTCCGCTCGCCCAAGTGCGGCCAGGCCTACCCCGGCGCGCCGGACGAGCAGGCCCGCCGGTTCCACCGCGGCTGGCTCTACATCGGCGACCTCGCCACCTGGGACGCCGACGAGTACGTCACGATCGTCGGCCGCAAGGACGACATGGTCATCTCCGGTGGGGAGAACGTCCACCCCGTCCAGGTCGAGGAGGCCCTCAACGGTCACCCCGCCATCGCCGACAGCCTCGTGGTGGGCGTCCCCGACGCGGAGTGGGGCCAGCGCGTCGTCGCCTACATCGTGCCGGCGGACACCCCGGACGGCGCCGCGCTGACCGCCGCGGACTGCGACCGGCACTGCCGCGAGCACCCGATGCTCGCCCCCTACAAGCGTCCCCGCGCCTACCGCTTCGTGGACGCCCTCCCGCTCACCGCCACCGGCAAGAAGATCCACTACCGCGCCCGCGACCAGGCCGTCGAGGACGTGGCGAACGGCCTCTTCACCACCCCCGCACCCACGGCATGAAGAAGCGCGCTGCCCCTGCTCGAAACAGGACCAGCGCACCCCTCCGTCCGATCAGATGTCGTAGTAGAGCTCGAACTCGTGGGGGTGGGGGCGGAGGCGGATCGGGTCGATCTCGAACTCGTTCTTCATCGCGATCCAGGTCTCGATGAGGTCCTGGGTGAAGACGCCGCCCTCCAGGAGGTAGTCGTGGTCGTCCTCCAGGGCCGCGAGGACCTCGGGCAGCGAGCCGGGGACCTGCGGGATCGCGCGGGCCTCCTCCGGCGGGAGCTCGTAGAGGTCCTTGTCGACCGGCTCGGCGGGCTCGATCTTGTTGCGGATGCCGTCCAGGCCGGCCATCAGCATGGCGGAGAACGCCAGGTAGGGGTTGCAGGACGGGTCCGGGACGCGGAACTCGACGCGCTTGGCCTTCGGGTTCGAGCCGGTGATCGGGATGCGGATGCAGGCCGAGCGGTTGCGCTGCGAGTACACCAGGTTGACCGGGGCCTCGTAGCCGGGGACGAGCCGGTGGTAGCTGTTCACCGTCGGGTTCGTGAACGCCAGCAGGGACGGGGCGTGCTTCAGCAGGCCGCCGATGTAGTAGCGGGCGTTGTCGGACAGGCCCGCGTAGCCGACCTCGTCGTAGAAGAGCGGCGCGCCGTCCTTCCAGAGGGACTGGTGGCAGTGCATGCCGGAGCCGTTGTCACCGAAGATCGGCTTCGGCATGAACGTGACGGTCTTGCCGGCGGCGCGGGCGACGTTCTTGACGATGTACTTGTAGAGCTGGAGCTGGTCGGCCGTCTTCAGCAGGGTGTCGAAGCGGAAGTCGATCTCGGCCTGGCCGGCGGTGCCGACCTCGTGGTGCTGCATCTCGACGTGGATGCCGACGTTGAGCAGCTGCGACACCATCTCCGAGCGCAGGTCGGTGTAGTGGTCCATCGGCGGGACGGGGAAGTAGCCGCCCTTGTAGGGGGGCTTGGCGCCGAGGTTGCCGCCGGGCTCCTCGCGGCCGGTGTTCCAGGCGCCCTCGACCGAGTCGAGGTAGTAGTAGCCGGCGTTCTGCTTGGTCTCGAAGCGCACGTCGTCGAAGATGTAGAACTCGGCCTCGGGGCCGAAGAAGCAGGTGTCGGCGATGCCGGTGCCGCGCAGGTAGTCCTGCGCCTTCTTCGCGACGTTGCGCGGGTCGCGGCTGTACGGCTCGCCCGTCAGGGGGTCGTGGACGAAGAAGTTCAGGTTCAGGGTCTTGTGCTGCCGGAACGGGTCGACGACCGCGGTGGTCGGGTCCGGGAGCAGGAGCATGTCCGACTCGTGGATCTCCTGGAAGCCGCGGACGGACGAGCCGTCGAACATCAGCCCCTCGGTGAAGACGCTCTCGCCGAAGCTCTCCACGGGGAACGTGAAGTGCTGCATCTTGCCGGGCAGGTCCACGAACCGGCAGTCGATGAATCGCACGTCCTCATTCCTGATGTAGCTCAGGACCTCTTCGGCGCTGCTGAACATCCGGCCTCCTCATGGCGCATCTCGCTACCCGGGAAAAGCTACGGCGGCGCCGTTTCCCGGCCGTGTCCCATATGTTTCCGCTGTGTTACGGGTCACTCCGGGCCGGTGCGCGGGGGCGGCGGAACGCCTCGGGGGACGGGATAGCGTAGACGCCATGAGCGGTGGCAAGGGGCGGCAGCAGACGCCCCGGTGGACGCAGACGTGGCTGAGCGGCGCGGGGGCGGCGGGCGCCGACCTCGGCCGGCCCGGCGAGCGGCTCGGGCTGCCGGCGAGCGGCAGCGGCGCCGCCGCCTCCTACGGCCGGCGGCTCGTCGCGCTGTTCGTCGACTGGGGCCTGTCGATGCTGGTCGCGAGCCTGCTGGCGCGCGGGTTCGGCTGGGGGCCGGCCGAGCGCAGCCTGTCGACCCTGATCATCTTCGGGGTGCAGGCGTGGGTGCTCACCGCGTTCCTCGGCGTGACGATCGGCAAGCGGCTCTGCGGCATCCGCGTCGTGCGGCTGGACGGGCGGTCCTTCGTCGGGCTCGGCTGGAGCCTGGCCAGGGCGGCGCTGCTCCTCCTCGTCCTCCCCGCGCTGTTCTGGGACCGCGACTACCGCGGCCTGCACGACCGCGCCGCCAACACGGTCGTCGTCAATATCTAGGCGCCGACCGCGGAAACGAGAAAGCGCCCCCGCGGGGGCGCTCTTTCTCACGGCTGCTCAGCGCATCTTCGGCTTCGGGCCCTTCGGCATCTTCGCGCCCTTCGGGATCGGGCCCTTCGGCATCTGCATCGACCGGGGGAGCGCCTGGAGCCGGTCGTTCAGCTCGGCCACCTGGCCCTTGTTGAGGTTGCGGGGCAGCTTCATCAGGTGGCGCTGCAGCTTGTCCACCGGGATCTGGCCCTCGTCGTCGCCGACCTGCACGTCGTAGATCGGCACCTGCTGGGCGGCGCGGGAGATGCGCTTCTTCTCCGCGCCGAGCAGCGGGCCGACCCGGTTGCGCGGGCCCTCCGACACCAGCACCACGCCGGGACGCCCCACCGCGCGGTGCACCATGTCGAGGTTGCGGTTGCCGCTGACGGCCTCGGTGACCGTCCAGTTGCCGCGCATGTTCTTCAGGATCGCGGCGGCCGCGCCCGGCTGCCCGGCGATCACCTTGTACTGCGCGCGCTGCGCCAGCTGGCCGAAGACGATCATGCCGACCGCGAGCCCCGCCAGGATGCCCAGCGGAATGAAGAACCACAGCTGGCCGGCGATCAGCCCGATGACGATGACGACGACCAGGGTGCCGATCGCCGATGCGAACACGATCGGCAGCGCCTTCGGGTCGGCCTGCCGGAGCACCTGGGCGACCATGCGGATCTGCTTGAGACGGCCCGGACGCTCCTGGGCACCGTCCGTGGGCTTTTTCGACATGAATCCAAGGATAGTCGGGTCAGCCGCCTGACCCGACAACCCCGGCTAGGAGCGCGCCTCGATCGCCTGCTTGTAGAGGCGTCCGGCGCGGTAGCTGGACCGGACGAGCGGCCCGGACATGACGCCCGCGAACCCGATCTCCTCCGCCTCCGCCGACAGTTCCACGAACTCCTCCGGCTTCACCCACCGCTCCACCGGGTGGTGGCGCGGGCTCGGCCGCAGGTACTGGGTGATCGTGATCAGCTCGCAGCCGGCCTCGTGCAGGTCGCGCAGCGCCTGCGAGACCTCCTCGCGGGTCTCGCCCATGCCGAGGATCAGGTTCGACTTGGTGACGAGCCCGTCCTCGCGCGCCTTGGTGAGGACCTCCAGGGAGCGCTCGTAGCGGAACCCGGGGCGGATGCGCTTGAAGATCCGCGGGACGGTCTCCACGTTGTGCGCCAGCACCTCCGGACGCGACGAGAACACCTCGGCGAGCTGCTCCGGCACGTTGTTGAAGTCCGGGATGAGCAGCTCGACGCCGCAGCCGGGGATCGCCGCGTGGATCTGCCGGACGGTCTCCGCGTACAGCCAGGCGCCGCCGTCCTCCAGGTCGTCGCGGGCGACACCGGTGACGGTCGCGTACTTCAGGCCCATCGTGGCGACGGACTCGGCGACACGGCGCGGCTCGTCCCGGTCCAGCGCCTGCGGCTTGCCGGTGTCGATCTGGCAGAAGTCGCAGCGCCGGGTGCACTGGTCGCCGCCGATGAGGAACGTGGCCTCCCGGTCCTCCCAGCATTCGTAGATGTTGGGGCAGCCGGCCTCCTGGCACACCGTGTGCAGGCCCTCGGATTTCACCAGGCCGCTGAGCTCGCGGTACTGCGGGCCCATCTTCAGCCGGGTCTTGATCCAGTCGGGCTTGCGCTCGATCGGGGTCTCGCTGTTGCGCGCCTCGACGCGCAGGAGCTTGCGTCCCTCAGGTGTCACCGTCGTCACGCGTCCCAGACTACGTCGCGATCTACGGTGCGGCACACCGCCCGAGGGCGCCCTTCCGGTCCCCGGCGGATGGGGCCTCAATGCCGTATCGGAGCGATCTCGAACGTATGACAGTACCCCGATCACGCAGCCGATTCGCGTGTTTCGGCCATGGTGGACAGTGGATCTCTCTAGGGTGACTCCCTGTCGTCACGCAACAGCGTTAGCAGGAGGACCGCAGTGGGTCTGGCAATGTCGTACCTCAGGGTGCCGCCGGTGCTGGAGGGCGAGCCGGATCCCGGCCGCATCGCCCGCCACATCTTCGGCGCCCCCGACTGGCGCCGCCGCGGCGCGTCGGGACTGTTCGAGCTCGGCTGGGCGTGGCAGGCGATGCACTACCTCGTCACCGGTGACCCGTGGGACGGGCGGCAGCCCGAGGCCGACGTCGTGTGCGGCGGGCGGCTGCTCACCGAGGACGGCGCCGACGAGCTCGGCATGGACGTGATCTACCTCGCGCCGGACCGGGTCAAGCCCACCGCCGACCATCTCGCCGCGACTCCGTTCGGCCAGGTCGCCGGACGGTTCGACCCGGCGGCGATGGGCAGGGCCGGCGTGCAGGACGCGGCGCGGCTGGACGGCGCCGCCCGCGACAGGCTCCTCAAGCCCGCCTACGCGGGCCTGGCGGAGTTCTTCAAGGCGGCCGCCGCCGAAGGCCAGGCCGTCTACAAGGTCATGGCCTGACCGGCGCCTCAGACGCCCAGTTGCGCGGTGGTGCGGTGGAACGTCTCCGCCGCGCCCAGCGCCGCGGCCAGGTGCCGTTCGGCCAGCGGGACGACCTCGGCGACGGTCACGTGCCGTTCGAGTTCGCGGCTGAGACTGGTCGACCCGACGTCCCGGATGCCGCACGGGACGATCTTGTCGAACCAGCCCATGTCGTTGTCGCAGTTGAGCATGAAGCCGTGCATCGCCACGCCCCGCGCCACCCGGATCCCGATCGAGCCGATCTTGCGGTCGGGGGCGCCGGGCACCCACAGCCCGCTGCGTCCCTCCACGGTGACGGTCCGCAGGCCGAGCTCGGCGCAGACGTCCATCATCATGCGCTCCAGCCGCCGCACGTAGCCGACGACGTCGACGGGGTCGGGCAGCCGGACGATCGGGTAGCCGGTGAGCTGCCCCGGGCCGTGCCAGGTGATCTTGCCGCCGCGGTCCACGTCGACGACCGGGGCGCCCGGGTCGCCGAACGGCCGGTCGAGGGCCTCGGTCCGCTTGCCCGCCGTGTACACCGGCTGGTGCTCCATCATCAGGACCGTGTCGGGGATCGCGTCGTCCACCCGCAGCGCGTGGGTGCGTTTCTGCAGGTCCCACCCCGCCTCGTAGGGGACGGCCGCCGAGCCGAATCCCGCGTGCACCACCACCAGCTCGCGTACCTCCACATCGCTCACCCGGCCAGCTTATGCCGCGCGCGGGCCGGTTGAGCGGCGGAGGGCGGGCGGGCGTCAGAGGGCGGCGAGCAGGCGCGGCTCCAGCCGGGACTCCTTCGCCTTCCCCGGCCCGTCCGGCTCGACGCGGTAGGCGCCCGCGTCCTGCCGGTACGACACGGCCTGGACGAACTCGGTGCCCACGTAGTGCAGGGCCACCGACTCGTCGGCCGCGTACCCGCCCGGCAGCGTCCCCGCGCCGACGAGCTGCTGCAGCAGCGGGCGCCGCTGCGGGTCGCTGTCGTAGTGGACGCCGCACGAGTACGGCAGCAGGGCGAGGCCGTCGGTCATCGGCGTGAGCTCCGGCCCGAACGAGTCGGTGTTGCCGCCGACGTGCCAGCACAGCGCGCCCGCGCTCTGCCCGGACAGGACGACGCCCTCCTGCCACGCCTCCCGCATGATCGCGTCGAGCCCGTGCAGCCGCCACAGGGCGAGCAGGTTCGCGACGCTGCCGCCCGACACGTAGATGAGGTCCTGGGTGAGCAGGTGCGCCCGGACGTCCGCGACGTTCGGCATCGGGAACAGCGCCAGATGGCTGACCTCGGCGTCCATCGAGGAGAACGCGGTGTAGAAGCGCGCGATGTAGGCGTCCCCGTCGCCGATCGCCGTGGTGAGGAAGCAGACCCGCGGCCGGTCCTGCCCGGTCAGGTCGAACGCGTAGCGCAGCAGCGGGCTGGGCGCGAGCCCCTGCCTGCCGTCCGGCACGAAGGTGCCCCCGCCGATCGCGAGGATGTGCGGCTGTCCGTCGGTGCTCATTCATCCTCCTGTTGAGCCAAAAGCTGTCCCAATGTCACCGTATGGCTACCGAATGGGGTCGGCTGGGACTTTGATGAATCTTGGGACTCACAGGACGCCGGCGAGAGCCTCCTCGACGTTCTCGTGCGCGAACCGGAACCCCGCCTGCTCCAGCCGGTGCGGCAGCACCCGCTGGCTGATCAGCGGCCCCTCGTCGGCGAACCCGCGCAGCGCCGCCCGCAGCGCGAACCCCGGCACCGCCAGCCGCGCCGGCCGGTGCAGGAGGCGGCCGAGCGCCCGCGTGTAGGTCTCGTTCGTCACCGGGTTCGGCGCGGTGAGGTTCACCGGCCCGTCGATCTCGTGGTCGATCAGGAACCGCAGCGCCGCGACCTGGTCGGTCATGGAGATCCAGCTCGTCCACTGCCGGCCGTCGCCCAGCCGGCCGCCCAGCCCGAGCCGGAACAGCGGCAGCGTCCGCCCGAGGATCCCGCCGTCGCGGCTCAGCACGACGCCGGTGCGCGGGTGGACGACCCGGACGCCCGCGTCCAGCGCCGGTGCGGCCGCCGCCTCCCAGTCGCGGACCAGCGCCGCGAGGAACCCCCGCCCCATCGGGGACTTCTCGTCGGCGTCCGCGCCGCCGGTGTCGCCGTAGTAGCCGATCGCCGACCCGCAGACCAGGATGCGGGGGCGCGGGTGCGCCGCCGCGATCGCCTCGGCGAGGGTCCGGGTGCCGACCACCCGGCTGTCCCTGATCTTCCGCTTGTACGCCTTCGTCCACGGCCGGTCGCCGACCCCGGCGCCCGCCAGGTGCACGACGGCGTCCGCGCCCTCCAGGGAGTCCTTGTCGACGCATCCGTCCGCGGGGGACCACTGCGCCTCGTCGGCGCGCGCCGGTTCCCGCCGCACCAGCCGGACGACGTCGTGGCCGTCCTCCCGCAATGACTGCACCAGCGCCGAGCCGATGAGGCCCGACGAGCCCGTGACGGTGACCCTCATGCCCCCACCCTAGGCGGACGGCGCCAGTGAACGCTGAGATTCTCAGCCCGTCCCGCGTTTCCCCGGACGCGCGGGACCCCGCCGCCCGTACGGCGCGGCGGGGTCCCGGGACGTCCGAAAAGCAGCCTCAGAGGCCGTGTGGTTCGAGAGGGGACGCCCCCCACGCCCCCTTAGAGGCCGAGGTCGGCCTCGAAGTTGCCCTCTTCCAGGCGGTGCTTGATCGTGGCGAGGAAGCGTGCGGCGTCCGCGCCGTCGATCAGCCGGTGGTCGTAGGTCAGCGCCAGGTAGACCATCGACCGGACCGCGATGACCTCGCCCAGCGCCGGGTCGTCGATGACGGCGGGGCGCTTCACCACGGCGCCGGTGCCGAGCATGCCGACCTGCGGCTGGTTGAGGATCGGGGTGTCGAACAGCGCGCCGCGGCTGCCGGTGTTGGTCAGCGTGAAGGTGCCGCCGGCCAGCTCGTCCGGGTTGACGTTGCCGCCGCGGGTGCGCTCGGCGAGGTCGGCGATCCGCTGCGCGAGGCCGCCGAGGTTCAGCTGGCCCGCGTTGTGCACGACCGGGACCATCAGGCCGCGCTCGGGCACGTCCACCGCGATGCCGAGGTTCTCCACGTCGTGGTAGGTGACCTCGTTGGTCTCGCTGTTGATCACCGCGTTCAGCTTCGGGTGCGCCTTGAGCGCCTCGACCGCCGCCTGCGCGAAGAACGGCAGGAACGTCAGCTTGACGCCCTCGCGGGACTGGAAGTCGGCCTTCGCCTGCTCCCGCAGCCGCGCGATCTTGGTGATGTCCACCTCGACCACGGTGGTGAGCTGCGCGGCCACCTGCAGCGACTCCACCATGCGGCGGGCGATCGTCTGCCGCATCCGGGACATCTTCTCGGTGCGGCCGCGCAGCGCGAGCTGCTCGGCGGGCGCGCCGGCGGGCGCCGGGGCGGCGTGCCGGCC
>NZ_JABXFD010000575.1 GCF_013372625.1 Actinomadura sp. BRA 177 | reverse complement strand
TTGATTCGTCTACGCATTCAATTGTCGCAGTTAGGTGTTTCATAGATATGGGATGGTGAACGGTCTGCATTGCTGTGGTCTTGTTTTTTTTTTTTCAAGCAGACGACGGCATGCGAGTTGGGAGTCGGTCTCGTGGGCTCGGAGATGTGTATAAGAGCAAGGGATCGCCGCCGCGCTGCTCGGCGACCCGCCGGTGCTGATGTTCGACGAGCCGGTCAACGGCCTGGACCCCGAGGGCATCACCTGGATCCGGGGGCTGCTGCGGTCGCTGGCCGCCGAGGGCCGGGCGGTGCTGGTGTCCAGCCATCTGATGAGCGAGCTGGAGGGCGGCGCCGACCACCTGGTGGTGATCGGGCGCGGCCGGCTGATCGCCGACACCGGCGTCGCGGAACTCCTCAACGCCGCGTCCGGCGGGCGGGTCGAGCTGCGCACCGCCGAGCGGCAGGAGGCGATGACGGTGCTGGCCCGCGCGGGCGGCACGGTCACGGCGGCGGGACGGGACGCGGTGACGGTCGCGGGCCTGCCGTCCGAGCGGATCATCGCGCTGCTCACCGGCGCCGGGGTGGCGTTCACCGGGATCGCCGAGCACCGGGCGTCGCTGGAGGAGGCGTACATGGAGCTGACCAGGGACGCGGTGGAGTTCCAGGCCCTGACCGGGCAGGAGGCGCCGTGACCGCCGTCACGTCCTACCGCAGCGGCGTCCAGGCGGAGGCGCGGGACGGGTTCGGGCGGCTGCTGCTGGCCGAGTGGACCAAGCTGCGCACCGTCCCCCGCTGGATGCTGACGCTGCTGGCGTCGGTCCTGCTGACGGTGCTGGTGGCGCTGCTGTCGGCGGCGGGGACCGAGTCCACCGGCTCGGGGGACGCGCCGTCCGCCACCGCCCGCCTCCAGATCATCGACCTCGGCCACTTCACCTACCTGCCGCTCGCCGGGGACGGCTCGGCCGTCGCCCGCGTCACCGCCCAGGACGGCGGCGGCGCGTGGGCGAAGGCCGGGCTGATGATCCGGGGCAGCGCGCAGCGCGGAACGCCCTACGCGGCGCTGATGGTGACGCCGGGGCACGGCGTCCGGCTGCAGACCGGCTACGAGAGCGGCGGCCAGGGCGGCGGGACGGCGGCCATGCCGCGCTGGCTGAAGCTGACCCGCTCCGGCGCGACGGTGACGGGCTACGACTCGGCCGACGGGCGCGCCTGGCACCGGGTCGGGTCGGTCCGCCTGGAGGGGCTGCCGGAGGATGCGCTGGCGGGCATGTTCGTCGCCGTCCCCGACGAGGTCGAGGTGCGGCGGCAGTTCGGCGGGGAGAGCGTCTCGGGGCATCCGGGCGACACCCGCGCGACGTTCGACCACGTGTCGGTGTCGCCGGTGCCGCCGGGCGCGTCCTGGCGGGACCGGGGCACGCCGGGCGGGCCCGCCGCCGATCCGGACGCCGACGGCCGCACGGAGTCCGGCGGGACGTTCACGCTGAAGGGCACCGGCGACATCGGCCCCGACGAGTTCGCCGACGACATCACCAAGACGACCCTCACCGGCGTGCTGATCGGGCAGGCGGCGATCGTGGCGCTGGCGGTGCTGTTCGTGACGGCCGAGTACCGGCGCGGGATGCTGCGCACGACGTTCGCGGCGAGCCCCCGGCGCGGCCGCGTGCTGGCCGCGAAGGCGGTCGTGGCGGGCCTGGCGTCCCCGGCGGCGGGGCTGGCGGCGGCGTTCGGCGCGGTGCTGCTCGCCGGGCCGGTGCTGCGCTCGCACGGCCTGGCGCCGCCTCCGGTGTCGGACGGCGCGGTGCTGCGGGCCGTCTTCGGCACGGCGGCGCTGCTCGCCGTCGTCGCGGTGTTCTCGCTGGCCGTCGCGGTGATCGTGCGGCGCAGCGCACCGGCGATCACGATCGTGCTGCTGCTCCTGCTCGTCCCGCAGATCGTGGCGACGGGCCTGCCGCTGGCGGCGGCGCGGTGGCTGGAGCGCCTCACCCCCGCCGCCGGGTTCGCGATCCAGCGGACGATCCCGCGGTTCGACGAGGCGATCGGCCCGTGGGCCGGGTTCGGGGTGCTGTGCGCCTACACGGCGGCGGCGCTGCCCCTCGCCGCCTGGGCCTTGCGGAAGCGGGACGCGTGAACGCGGTGCACGCGGAGTGGACGAAGCTGCGGACGCTGCCGAGCACCTGGTGGGTCCTGCTGGCCCTGGCGGCGCTCACCGCCGCGATGGGCGCCGCCGTGACCGGGTCCGTCGACACCGCGCACTGCACGAGCCCGGCCGGCTGCATGGAGGACACCCCGAGGCTGGCGCTGTCGGGCGTCCAGGTCGGGCAGGTCGCCGCGGTCGTGCTCGGCGTCCTGGCGGTCGGCGGCGAGTACGCCACCGGGACGATCACGGCGACGCTGGCGGCCGTCCCGCGCCGGGCGGCGGTGCTGGCCGCCAAGGCCGCCGTCGTCGCGGGCGCGGCGG
>NZ_JABXFD010000384.1 GCF_013372625.1 Actinomadura sp. BRA 177 | reverse complement strand
GTGGTCCTCCTCCCCGTCGCCGGGCTCCAGGAACTCCGGCGTCTCCGTCGGCTTGATCACGCGGGCGCGGGGGAGGCGGCCGGTGCGGTCGTCGCCCTCCCGCGGGGGGTCGGCGGGCTCCCGGATGTCCTCCTCGTCGGGCCAGGGGACGTCGCCGTCGGGGACGGCGTCAAAGCCGGCGACGATCTCGGCCCAGATGGCGTCCTCGTCGCGTTCGGCGAGGCCGCCGCCCGCGTCCGTCCCGGCGTCCTCCGCGGCGGGTTCGGCGAGGTCGGTGTCGGCGCGCTCGGCCTTCCCGGCGCGTTCGGCGGGCTCGCCGCGGGCGGAGGCGTCGCGGAGCCGGGCCAGGTGGACGCGCAGGATGCCCTCGGCGGCGGGCTTCATGTCGACGTCCACGTAGAGCCGGTCGAGGACGTCGCCGGCCAGGGGCTCGGCGGGTTCGGCGGGCTCGGCCGGCCCGGACGGCGAGGTGGCGTAGGCGGCGACCCCGGCCTCGCCGAGCGCCGCCAGCATCGCGTCGGCCAGATGCGGGGCGAGGTCGACCAGCGGGGCGTAGGTGTCGGCCGACAGTCCATTGCCACGGCGATTCACGGGGCCGGCTCCTTCGACGACTCCGGCGTGGCCGACGGCACCGGCATGACGGCCTCCGCTCCCCCAACGACAGTACGGTGCCCGGTCGCGCCCGCCGTACACGGCGGCGCTCCCGGACACCCCGAAACGTGTGTCCCACGGTATTCGCTGCGCCGCGCTGGACAAGCCCCCCGGCGCACCCGATTGAGATTCACCGTTCAGAGCCTACGTTCCCGCGCGGGCCCCTCGCCGCGCCGACCGGGTCCCGTTCAGGGGTACCGGCCGGTAGATCGGCGGGACGGGGAGTGGGAAGATGTCCCATCATCTCCCCGTCGGTGATGGACCGCCTGCCGCCCGAGGGCACTAGGTCCGAGGAAAGGTGCCCGCATGCTGTGGTTCTGGATCCTGCTCAGGATCGTCCTGTCGCCGATCCTGTACCTCGGGTGGTGGCCCCGGAACAAGGGCAGGCGGAACGTCCCGCTGCGCGGGCCGGCGCTGATGGTGAGCAACCACCTGTCGTTCGCCGACCACTTCTTCGGGCCGCTGCCGCTGCTGCGCCCGATCTTCTTCATCGGCAAGGGCGAGTACTTCACCGGCAAGGGGATCAAAGGGCTGATCAGCAAGGGGTTCTTCACCGGGGTGGGCGTCGTCCCGGTGGACCGGACCGGCGGGGACGCGGCCGAGGCGGCGCTGCAGACGGGGCTGCGGATCCTCGGCGAGGGCAAGCTGCTCGGCATCTACCCGGAGGGCACCCGCGCGCCCGACAACCGGCTGTACCGGGGCAAGACGGGCGTGGCGCGGCTGGCGCTGAAGTCCCGTGTCCCGGTCATCCCGATGGGGATGATCAACACGTTCGAGCTGATGCCGCCCGGAAGGGCGCTGCCGAGGCTCGGCGTCCGGCCCGGCGTGCGGTTCGGGAAGCCGATGGACTTCTCCCGGTTCTACGGCCGCGAGGACGACCACGAGGTGCTGCGCCAGATCACCGACGAGATCATGGACGCGATCCGGGAGCTGTCCGGGCAGGAGTACGTCGACCGGTACGCCGCCGAGGTGAAGGCCGAGATGGCGGGCAAGCCGGTGCGCCGGGTCGAGGACGATGGTGGCCTGAGCGACCACGGATGATGGGGCTGGAGGTCGCGCTGTGGCGGGCCGTGGCGGTCTACCGCGGCCTCGCGCTGGTCTACGCCGCGGTCGTGATCGCCATGAACTCGGGCGGCTACGCGCGCCCCGCCGCCGGCTGGGCCGTCCTCGCCGTCATGACCGTGTGGACGGGCTACGCCGTCCTCGCGTTCGGTGATCCGCGGCGGCGCGGATGGCCGCTGCTGGCCGCCGACCTCGCCGTCGCCGCGGGCTGCGTGCTCACGACGGCCTGGGTGGAGACGGCCGCGAACATCGCCGCCGGGCGCCCCACGCTGCCGGTGTCGTGGGTGGCGGCCGCGGTGCTGGCGTGGGCGGTCGCGGGCGGGCGGCGGCTCGGCCTCACCGCCGCGCTCGTGCTGGCCGCCGCGAACCTGCTGGTGCACGCGTTCGCCGGGACGAGCGGCGGCATCGGCGACACCACGTTCAACGGCATCGTGCTGCTGTTCCTCGCCGGGCTCGTCGTCGGGCACGTCGTCCGGCTGGCGCGCGAGGCCGAGGCGCGGCTGGCGCGGGCCGTGGAGCTGGAGTCGGCGAACCGGGAGCGGGAGCGGCTGGCCCGCCGCATCCACGACTCGGTGCTGCAGGTCCTCGCGATGGTGCAGCGGCGCGGCGGGGAACTGGGCGGGGAGGCGGCCGAGCTGGGGCGGCTGGCGGGGGAGCAGGAGGCCGCGCTGCGCGCCCTCATCGGCACCCGTCCCTTATACCCATCTGAAGCCGCCGACGAACAAGATAAACGCACACCCCGCGGGCCCCCGCCCCCTT
>NZ_JABXFD010000080.1 GCF_013372625.1 Actinomadura sp. BRA 177 | reverse complement strand
TGCCGGTGACGACCTCGCCCGTCCCCCGGTATCCGTCGCCGAACGGGCCGACGTACACCGGCGCGCCGACCGCGATCGACAGGTGCACCGGCCAGGCGAGCGCGAGGTTCCAGGACGCGCACACGGCGAAGATCCCCAGCGCGCCGACATCGTGCTCGTCGCGGCGCTCAGCTCGCCCCGCGAGGCCGCCGTCTACACCGCCGCCACCCGGTTCATCGTGATCAGCCAGCTCGCCACCCAGGCGGTGCAGAACGTCATGCAGCCCGCGGTGAGCCGGCTGATGGCGCTCGCCGACCGGACCGGCGCGCAGCGGATCTTCGCCGTGTGCGCGTCCTGGAACCTCGCGCTCGCCTGGCCGGTGCACCTGTCGATCGCGGTCGGCGCGCCGGTGTACGTCGGCTCGTTCGGCGACGGATACCGGGGGACGGGCGAGGTCGTCACCGTCATCCTCGCGATGGCGATGCTGGTGGCGACCGCGACCGGCGCCCGCGACGTGATGCTGCTGATGGCGGGCCGCAGCGGGCTCAGCCTGGTCAACCAGAGCACCGCGCTCGGCGTGAACCTGGTGCTGAACGTGCTGCTGATCCCGCCGTTCGGGATCGCGGGCGCGGCGATGGCGCGGGCGTGCGCGCTGCTCATCCGGACGCTGCTCGCCCTCGTCCAGGTCCGGCGGATCCTCGGGATGTCCCCGGCGAGCGCCGGGCTGTTCTGGGCGGGCGGGTCGGCGCTGCTGAGCTTCGCCGCGATCCCGCTGGCCGTCCGCTTCGCCGCCGGGTCCAGCCCGGCCGCGCTCGCCGCCGGGCTGGTCCCCGGCGCGATCCTGTACGTTGCCCTACTCTGGGTCGGCCGCGAGCGGCTGTCCCTCACCGCCTTCGCCTCCCTGCTGCCGGGGCGGCGGGGACGCGCCACCACCGCACCGCCGGCCGCCGAATCACCGGCCCCCGAATCGCCGACCACGGAAACGACACCTGCCAGGAGCGCCCATGCCCACGGGAATTGACCAAGTACGCCGCAAGTCCCGCGCGGTGCTGCGCAAGAGCGGCCTCGCGCCGAGCGGCCCGGTGTACGGGCGGCTGGTCGACGCCGGGCGCTCCCTGCCGATCCCGGCCGCGGCCCGCGTCGCGGTGTCCACCGCCGTGCTGCGCCGCCCGTGGAAGGTGCCGGTCCGGTTCGACCAGCTCCTCGTCGGCGCGCAGGGCGGCTGGACGGCCCGCGAGTTCGCCGACCGCACCGGCGACCTGCTGTGGCCGTCCACCCCGTTCCTGGACGGCCCGCACGTCGCGCTGCTGCGCCTCGCCGACGAGCGGCCCGACCTGTCCGACGACGACATCCTGGAGAGCGCCTACGGGCGGCTCGGGCTGCGCTGCATCGAGGCGGGCGGCAACTACTTCGGCGGCACCGACCCGGCCGGCGTCCTCGCGGCGGCGCGCGCGTTCATCGCCCGCTACCGCGGCGAGGAGGTGCCCGGCGGGACGCCCCGCCCGCAGCAGAGCGGCCCGCAGGACCCGGTCCTCGTCGCGCCGGTGCGCGGCTCCGAGCAGTACCAGATCCTCGACGGCCACCACCGCCTCGCGATCGCCGCGATGGGCGGCGCCGACGGCGCCAACGTCGTCGCCAAGTGGCTGCCCGTCACCACCCCCCTGCAGGACCTGCTGCTCAAGATGAGCTGGCTCGACGGCACCCATGAGCTGTACCAGCCGATCGACGCGCCCGAGCTGCGGGGCGGCTGGACGACCGTCCGGCAGTGCACCGACCGGCTCGCCAAGATGGACGCGTTCCTCGGCGAGCGCGGCATCGCCGGGGGCCGCTACCTGGACGTCGCCAGCTGCTACGGCTGGTTCGTGTCCCAGATGACGGAGCGGGGCTTCGACGCCGAGGGCATCGAGCGCGACCCGCTCGCCGTCCCGCTCGGCCAGGCGATCTACGGCCTCCCGGACGGCGTCATCGCCACCGGCGACTGCGTGGAGTTCCTCGGCGGCCACGACGCCGGCCGCTGGGACGTGGTGTCGTGCTTCAGCCTGCTGCACCACTTCGTCCTCGGCCGCGGCTCCGTCAGCGCCGAGGAGCTGATCAAGCTCCTCGACCGCGCCACCGGCCGGGTGCTGTTCTTCGACACCGGCCAGGACAACGAGGCCTGGTTCGCCGAGTCGCTGCGCGGCTGGGACCCGGCCCGCGTCGAGCGGTTCCTGCGCGAGAACACGAGCTTCGACGAGATCATCGACCTCGGCCCCGACGAGGACGCCCGCCCGCCCTACGAGGACAACTACGCCAGGCACCTGTCCGCCTGCGTCCGCACGGCATGACCGCCGCGCGGACGCAGGCGAACAGGTGCCTGGCGTAGTTGATCCCGTACGGCGGGCGGGCGTCATGTCTCTCATACACATCTCCTAGCCCACGAGACAGACTCCCAACTCCTATGCCATCTCCTTCTGGAAAAAAAAAAACAAGATATAGCTTGTGGGGGGGGGCTTTACGACCACA
>NZ_JABXFD010000676.1 GCF_013372625.1 Actinomadura sp. BRA 177 | reverse complement strand
GGGCATGGCCGGCGCCGGCCAGCAACAGCGCGGCCCGGGGCCCGATGGTGTCGCACAGCGCGCCGAGGGCGGGTCCGCCGAACGCGCCGGACGCGGCGCCGACCATGCCCTGCGCGGCGATGACGCGGCCGCGCAGGTGGCCGGGGCTGTCCAGCTGGACGCGGGTGGCGACGGTGGTGTCGAACACGACCGCGCAGGCCGCGATCGGCAGCATCGCGGCGCCGAACAGCAGCAGGCCGGGGGCGGTGCCGCTCAGCATCTGCCCCATCCCGCACAGCCCGGCGGTGATCAGCAGGAGGCGGAGCGGCAGGCTGACGCGGGACGCGGCGAACACGCCGCCGAGGACGGTGCCGACGGCGAACGCGACCGACAGGGCGCCGTAGCCGCCGGCGCCGGCGTCCAGCGGCCCCTGCGCCATCGCGGCCATCGTCACCTGGTAGTTGCGGCCGAGGCTGCCGAGCACGAACGCGAGCCCGAACATGACCAGGAGCCGGGGCGAGCCGAGCACGTACCGGAACCCGGCGGCGATGCCGTGCTCCCCCGGCTCGGCGGGCGGCAGCGTGTAGAACTCCTTCCCGCGCATCAGGGCGATGGCGACCAGCACGCCGAGGAAGCTCACCGAGTTCACCGCGAACGCGCCGGGCACGCCGGCGAGCGGGATCACGATCCCGGCGAGGCTCATCCCGAGGATGCGGCCGCCCGAGCTGAGCACCGAGCCCAGCGCGAGGCCGTTGGACAGGTCCTCTGGCCCGACGACCTCGGCGCCGAACCGGCCGAGCGCGGGCGACGTCAGGGCGGTGGTGACCCCGGAGAGCAGCATGATCGCGTACAGGCCGCCGGTGCCGGACGGGTCCCCGGCCGCGATGACGGCGAGCAGGCCGGACAGCATCGCCTGCACGGCCTGGCCGGCCGCCACGACGTACCGGACGGGCAGCCGGTCGGCGATCACGCCGCCCCACGGCCCGAGCAGCATCGTCGGCAGGGCCTGCAGGACGAGGCCGAGCCCGACGCTCGTCGCCGAGCCGGTGATCGTCAGGATCAGCCAGTTCAGCGCCAGCACCTGCATCCACGTGCCGGTGATCGAGACGAGGTCCGCCACGGCCCACAGCCGGTAGTTGCGATGGCGCAGCGAACGCAGCATCACCGGGAACGCCAAGGTCTTCTCCCCCCAAAGGCCATGTCAAAGCGACTTAAACGCCGCGTTGATCGGGAGCGTTCCAAACCCGGGAAGGGTGCGAGATACATCACGTTTCACCAGGTCGGCGGCAGGATTGCGGGCGGCGCGCGGGATCCCTTGCGCCGCCGGGGCTAGGCTCGCCTTCGGCCGTCTCAGGAGCGAGTGATCACGATCGGAGTGGGACCGGGTGGGCGAGCGGGCGTTCTGGGTGGGCACCTACACCGGCGAGGCGGGGGGCGGCGCCGGGATCTACCGGGTGGCACGGCGCGCCGACGGGACCCTGAAGGCGCCGGAACTCGCGGCCGAGGCGGTGTCGCCGTCCTACCTGGCCGTCCATCCCGGTAAGGGCGTCGTCTACGCGGTGCGGGAGGAGGACGCGGGCGGGGTCGCGGCCTACGAGGTGGCCGGCGCGCGGCTACGGGAGATCGGGCGGCGGGCCGCGGGTGCGCTCCCGTGCCACCTGTCCGTGACGCCGGACGGCGCGCACCTGGTCGTCGCCGACTACGGGTCCGGGACGGTCCGCGCGTTCCCGCTCGCCCCGGACGGCGGGTTCGCCGGCGACGCCGACGTCGCCGAAGGGCACGGCAGCGGCCCGCGCGGCGACCGGCAGGAGGGCCCGCACGCCCACATGACCGCGCACGCCCCGGACGGGACGGTGCTGACCACCGACCTCGGCGCCGACCTCGTCCGCTCGTTCCGGATCGAGGGCGGCGCCCTGCGGCTCGCCGGGGAGACGCCGCTGCCGGCCGGGTACGGGCCGCGGCACCTGGCCGTCCACCCGAGCGGGCACGTGCACGTGCTGGCCGAACTGGCCGCGACGGTGCTCGTCCTGCGGCCGCTGGACGGGTACGGCGCGCTGGAGGTCGCGGCGGAGTCGCCCGCGACGGCGGAACCGGCGGGCGATCCGGCCCAGGGCGCGGCGATCAAGCTCGGCGACGGCGGCCGGTTCGTCTACACCTCGATGCGCGGCACGGACGTGGTGACGGCCCACCGGGTGCTGGACGGCGGCGCGGCCCTCAAGCCGGTCGCGGACGTCCCGGCGGGCGGGCACTGGCCGCGCGACCTGCACGTGGACGGCGAGTGGATGCACGTCGCGAACGAGCGGAGCGACACGATCACGACGTTCCGCATCGGCGCGGACGGCGTCCCGGAGCCGGCGGGAGCGCCGCTGAGCGTGCCGGCGCCGGTATGCGTGATCCCCGCCTGAGCGGCGTTTCCTGCGGGGGCTCCCGGGCACGTCCCGGTCAATAGGGCCGGACAATCAGGGAGCACCCCGACATGACGACGATCGCCACGACCAATCCCGCGACGGGCGAGGTCGAGAAGACCTTCGACGCGCTGACCGACGAGGAGGTCGACCGGCGCATCGCGCGGACAGCGGACACGTTCGCCTCCTACCGGCACAGCCGGGTGGAGCAGCGCGCGGAGTGGATGAACGCGGCGGCGGACATCCTCGACCGGGAGGCCGAGCAGATCGGCGCGATGCTGACCGCGGAGATGGGCAAGACGCTGAAGTCCGCCGGGGCGGAGGCGCAGAAGTGCGCGAAGGCGTGCCGGTTCTACGCCGCGCACGCGGCGGAGTTCCTGGCCGAGCGCCGTCCCGCCGAGCCGGGCGACGTGGGCGCGTCCGACGCCTACGTGCGCTATGAGCCGCTCGGGCCGGTGCTGGCGGTGATGCCGTGGAACTTCCCGCTCTGGCAGGTGATCAGGTTCGCGGCGCCGGGGCTGATGGCCGGGAACGTGGGGCTGCTGAAGCACTCCTCGAACGTCCCGCAGACGGCGCTGTTCCTGGAGGACCTGTTCCGCCGCGCCGGGTTCCCCGAGGGCGCGTTCCAGACGCTGCTGATCGGCTCGGCCAAGGTCGAGCGGGTGCTGCGCGACCCGCGGGTGAAGGCCGCGACGCTGACCGGCAGCGAGCCCGCCGGCCGGTCGGTCGCCTCGATCGCCGGGGACGAGATCAAGCCGACGGTGCTGGAGCTCGGCGGCAGCGACCCGTTCGTGGTGATGCCGTCCGCCGACATCGAGGCGGCGGCGCGGACGGCGGCGGAGTCGCGGTGCCTCAACAACGGGCAGAGCTGCATCTCGGCGAAGCGGTTCATCGTGGACATCGGCTGCGCGGACGAGTTCGAGCGGCTGTTCGTGGAGAACATGCGCGCGCAGAAGGTCGGCGACCCGATGGACGACTCCACCGACGTCGGCCCCCTCGTCAGCGAGGACGGGCGCGCCGACGTCGAGGCGCTGGTCGCGGACGCGGTCGAGAAGGGCGCGACGGTGCTGTGCGGCGGGAAGCGCCCGGACGGTCCCGGCTGGTTCTACCCGCCGACCGTGATCTCGGGGGTGACACCCGAGATGCGCATGTACCACGAGGAGGCCTTCGGGCCGGTCGCGTCGCTGTTCCGGGTCCGCGGGGTGTCGGAGGCGGTGGAGGTCGCGAACGCGACGGGCTTCGGGCTGGGCTCCAACGCCTGGACGCGGGACGACACCGAGCGGGACCGGTTCGTCCGCGAGCTGGACGCCGGGCAGGTCTTCATCAACGGCAAGACCACGTCGTATCCGGAACTGCCGTTCGGCGGGGTGAAGCGCTCCGGCTACGGACGCGAGCTGTCGGCGGACGGGCTTCGCGCGTTCTGCAACGCCAAGACCGTGTGGGTCGGCTGAGTCACAGCTCCACGTGCCGGCCGACGCCGGCCTCGCGGGCGCGTTCGACGATGACGGAGGCGGCGGCCGTGTCCTGCACGCCGATCCCGACGCTGTTGTAGAAGACGATGTCGCCGGGCTTCTCCCGGCCGGGGGCCAGGCCCGCGACGATCGGGCCGAGCGGCCGCACCTCCCCCGGGCTCAGGTGCCCGGCGCGGACGGCGGCCACGACGGGGCCGGCGTGATCGAGCGCGGTCGGGACGTCGTCCACGACGATCGCGGCGGCGCGGGTGAGGACCTCGTCGTCGACCTCGGCCCGGTCCGGGGCGAAGGAGCCGACGCTCAGCACCGTGCAGCCGGGGGCGAGCCATGATCCGAGGACGACCGGTTCGGCGCTGGTGGTGGCGGTGACGACGATCTGCGCGCCCTCGACCGCCTCCCGGACGGACGCCGCCCGCTCGATCGGCGTGCCCAGCTCGTCCGACAGCTCTGCGGCGACGGTACAGGTGTCCGGGTGGCGGCAGGCCACGGACACCCGGCCGATCGGCCGGACCGCCGCCATCGCCCGGACGTGCGCGCGGCCCTGCACACCGCAGCCGATCACCGCGAGGCGCGACGCGTCCGGCACGGCGAGATGGTCGGCGGCCACCGCGCTCGCCGCCGACGTGCGCAGCGTCGTGACCGCTTCCCCCTCGATGATCGCGATGGGCCGCCCGTCGGCCGGATCCTGGACGGTCACGAGCGCGGCCACGGTCGGCAGCCCGCGCGCCGCGTTGCCGGGGTGGACGCTCCCGAACTTGGCGACCGTGCCGGTGCCGGGCAGCCGCGAGACGTAGCAGAACGCGACGTCGCCGTCCGGGCCGTCCAGCAGCAGCCGCGGGGCGAGCCGCGCCTCCTTGCGGCCGAGCGCGCCGAACGCGGCCCGCTGCGAGGCGATCGCCGCCGGAAGGTCGAACACCGCGCGCACGTCGGCCGCGGAGAGCAGCAGAACATCGGCCATGATGCGATCTTCGCGAGGCCGCGGCGGCGCTGTCGAGGGCCGAAGGGCAAGCGGTTCTTATCGATCACTACATGAGATCGCATGCTCGCCCGCCTCGACGGCCGTCCCGGGACGTTCACGTGATCCTCCGAATGACGTCCCGGGCTGACGACCGGGGAGCGGCTCCGCCTGGACGTGTCCAGTGTTCCGCTGCAGGAGGCCCTGCGGCTTCAGCACCTCGCGTTCCCGAGATCGCCGACCGCGGCCCGCTCCCCCGCTTCAACGCGCCCTCGCGACGTATCCCAGGACCTTCACAACCCGGAGGAAGCGCTTCCCGCCCAGAGCCCGGACCTCAGTCCGGGCATTCTCGCTGGTCGATGTACGCCACGATCCCCGGCCGCAAGACACGATGGGCATACACGTCGAAGAAGGCCACTTCCGCCGTCCACTCGACACGCGGGCATTGAACCCACCGTCACGACAGAGGCACATAATGTTATGGTGCGGGTGTGAAGCTGGTGGTGCGGGTCAAGCTGCTCCCCGACGCCACCGGCGAGGCGGCGTTACGGGAGACGCTGAAGCTGTGCAACCAGGCCGCCTGCCACGCCTCCCGCCGCGCGCACGCCACCGGCATCAAGGGCAAGACCGCGTTGCAGCGGCTGGTCTACGGCGAGTTGAAGGCGATGGGCCTGTCGGCGCAGCCGGCGATCCACTGCGTCCGCAAGGCCGCCGAAGCCTACGCCACTCTGGCCCAGAACCTGAAAGCGGGCAACTACGGGCCGCCCGGTTCGCGGCGCCGCGCCGCCGTGGAGGGCGCGCCGGTCCGGTTCCGCAAGGACGCCGGCCAGCCCTTCGATGACCGGTCGCTTTCCTGGCAACTCGACGCCCGCACCATCAGCATCTGGACCGTGCACGGCCGCCTCAAGGGCGTTCCTTTCGTATGTTCGCCCGAGCAGGCGAAGATGCTGGCCGCGCACCGGCGGGGCGAGTCGGACCTGGTGTGGCGCGGCGGCTGCTTCTACCTGTACGCCACCTGCGACGCCCCCCAAGCCCCCGAATACGTCCCGGACGGCTTCACAGGGGTCGACCTCGGGATCGTCAACATCGCCACCACGTCCGACGGCACCGTCCACTCCGGCAAGCACATCAACCAGGTCCGGCACCGCAACCGCCGCCTGCGCACCAAACTCCAGGCCAAGGGCACCAAGTCCGCCAAGCGGCTGCTGCGCCACCTGTCCGGCCGCGAGGCGCGGTTCGCGGCCGACACCAACCACCGCATCTCCAAAAGCATCGTGACCGAGGCTCAACGCACCACGCACGGCATCGCCCTAGAGGATCTGGGCGGTATCCGTGCGCGGGTCCGGCTACGCAAGCCCCAGCGGGTCACACTGCACACCTGGAGTTTCGCCCAACTCGGCGCCTTCATCACCTACAAAGCCCAACGCGTCGGCGTCCCAGTAATCTTCGTGGCCCCCCGTTACACCTCGCAAGGGTGCTCGGCGTGCGGCCACATCCACAAGAACAACCGGCTCGACCAGGCCACTTTCACATGCACGTTGTGCGGCTTCGCTGAGCACGCCGACGTCAACGCAGCCCGCAACATCGCCGCACGCGGCGCCGCGGGCTGGGCAGTGAGTCACGCTGCCGACGACGCGGCCTGACCCCACCACACCCAATGGTGGTGAGGAGCTGCAAGCTCGGCCCCTTCCAGGCCGAGAAGCTGACGTCGTACCCGAACGCGCTGGACGGCGGGCGGATCTTCAGCGGCGCCGTCCGCGTCACCTGGGGCCAGCTCACCTTCGTCGTGCTGTCGGTCATGCTGATGGCGGCGCTGTGGCTGTTCGTCACCCGGACCATGACCGGCACGCCGATGCGCGCCCTCGCGATGGACCGCGACGCGGCCCGGCTGCAGGGCGTCAACGTGGAGCGGCTCATCCAGACGACGTTCTTCATCGGCTCGATGCTCGCGGGCGCGGCGGGCGTGATCTACGGGCTGTACTACGTGCAGATCAGCTTCGGCCCGCGTTCACCGCCGCCGTGCTCGGCGGCATTCGGGAACCTGCCGGGGACGATGGTCGCGGGCGTGGCGATCGGGCTCGTCCAGTCGTTCTCCGCCGGGTACGTCTCGTCCCGCTGGACGGAGGTGATCATCTTCGGGCTGCTCATCGCGTTGCTGGCGCTGAGACCCACCGGCCTGTTCGGCGAGCGCGTCGTGGAGCGCACATGAGGCGGCCGGAGCGCGGTGAGGCGGCCGGCCGGTACGGGGCTGGCCGCTGCTGGTCGCGGTGGCGCTCGTCGCGGGACAGTCCCTCGACGACTACGCGCTGACCGTCGCCGGGAGGATCCTGATTTACGCGATCCTCGGGCTCGGCATCAACATCGTCGTCGGGTACGCCGGGCTCCTCGACCTCGGGTTCGCGGCGTTCTTCGCGATCGGCGCCTACACGTCCGGGCTGCTGATACTGAAGCTGGAATGGGACTTCTGGCTGACGCTGCCCGCCTCGATCGCCGCCGCCGCGGTCGCCGGGGTGGTGATCGGGTACCGACGCTGCGGCTGCGCAACGACTACTCCACGATCGTCACGCTTGGCTTCGCCGAGATGAACCGGATCTCGGTGGTGAACCTCGAGGTCACCTGGGAACCGAAGGGGCTGACCGGCACCGCCAGTGGCGGTCCAAAGCCGGCAAATCGTCCTGTCGCAGGACTTCTTCCACCTGGCACTCGTGTTCTTCGTCGCGGCACTGGCAGAGACGGCGCTGCTGGCCCGGTCGCCGCTCGCCTACGCGCGGCGGTCGTCCGGGCGGGACGACGGGCCGAGGCAGTCAGCGTCCCCGCCCCGCGGGTGAAGCTGCTCGCTTACGTGTTCGGCGCCATGGCGGGAGCGGCCGCCGGGCCGCTGAACGCCGCGCAGTTCGGCACCGTGGACCCGTCCAGCTTCACGTTCCTGACCTCGCTGATGATCCTGCTCATGATGATCCTGCTCATGATGATCACGGCGGGATGGACTCCCGGCCGGGCCTCATGATCGGCGCGGTCGTCATCGCCGCGCGGCCGGAGGTGCTGCGGACCGTCCAGGAGTAGCGGGGGCCTGTTTTCGCGCTGCTGCTCATCCTGATCGTGATCCTGCGCCCGCAGGGGGTGTGGCCGTCCCGGCCGCGTCGCTTCCGGCTCCCCGCCGAAGCCGACCTGGCACCGGAGCGACCGTCGGCGACCGGGACGGTGCTGGAAGTGGGCGGTCTGGCGAAGAAGTTCGACAGCGTCGCGGCCGTGGACGGTCTCGCGCTCCGGGCAGACGCCGGGCAGGGGGTAAGCATGATCGGCCCGGACGGCGCGGGTAAGACGACCGCGTTCAACTGCATTACCGGGATGGTCCCCCCGTCCGCCCGGACGGTCGTGCTCGCCGGCGCGGCTTGCGGGGCTACCGCCGCCCCGGGTGGTGGCCCCTGGGCTGGCCCAGACGTTCCAGAGCATCCGGCTGTTCAATGGGATGACAGTCGCAGAGAACGGCCTGATCGGCCGGTCCGTCCGGGACCGAGGCCTGCTGTGCCACTGTCGCACGCCACCGCGGCACTGCGCGGCGCTGCCTGGACTTCATCGGCCTGCTGGACGCGGCGGACCACCCGGCAGGGGCGGTCTCCCCTACGGCGACCGGCGCCAGCTGGAGAACGCGCGGGCCCTCGCCGCCGAGCTGAGCGTCCTGCTGTTGGACGAGCTGGCGGCAGGCGCCAACCTCACTGAGAAGCGGGCGCTGATGGAGCTGATCGCCTGCATCAGCGCGCTCGGCACCCCTGTCGTGTCGATCGAGCACGACGTCGCGCTTGTCATGTCGATCTCCGACCGGGTGACCGTGCTGGAGTACGGCCGGACGATCACGGAGGGCCCGCCCGCCGAGATCTGGGAGGACGACCCGTGCGTCATCGCCGCCTGCCTCGGCGTTCCCGACGACCCCGAGACTGACCTCGTCACGGAGGTGCTGCGGTGACGCTCCTACCGGTGGCCGACCTGCACATCCGGTACGGGTCGGTGGAGGCGCGTCCGGCATCCGGTTCAAGGTGCGTAAAGGCGAGATCGCCGCGCTGCTCGGCAGCAACGGCGCCGGCAAGACCACGACGCTCCGCACGTGGTTACCGGCCGACACGGGGCGCGGTCGGGCCCGTCGAGTTCGACGGCCGCGACATCACCCGGCTCCCGGCGCACCGGATCGCCGCGGCGAGGCTGGAGCATGTGCCGAGGGTCCGGCGGGTGCGCCCGGTGCTGATCGTCGCGGAGAACCTGCTGCTCGGCGGCTACTTCTGGCACCGCGTCCGGTGCTCATTCGTGCTCGTCCGCGAGGAGATCTACGAGCGGTTCCCGCCTCGGCGAGCAGCGCGACCAGCTCGACGGGCTACTGTCCGGCGGCGAGCAGCAGGTATTCGCGATCGGGCGGGCACTGATGCTGCGGCCCAGGCTGCTCACACTCGACGAGCCGACGATGGGCCTCGCCGCAGATGGCCCAGCAGGTGCTGCGGGTCGTCCAGGAGATCCGCGACCAGGGCACGACGATCCTGATCGTGGAGCAGAACGCGCACCAGACGCTGCGCCCCACCGACCGCGCCTACGTCCTGGAGACCGGCCGGATCGTCCTGGACGGCCCCGCCTCCGCGCTCGCCCAGGACGACCGGGTGAAGGCCGCCTACCTCGGCGGCGACCCCGTCATAGAGGCGACCTGATCAGTTTCTCGGCCGCGTCCTCGATGGCCTTTTCGGAGAGGAGGACGTGGTGGGCGGCGTCGCCCAGCGGGATGAAGCTGTCCTCGCTCGTGACCCTGGCCACTCGTCCCTGGAACCCGGCGTCGGTGAGGGCCGTCAGGACGCCCTCGGACACGCCGCCGGTGCGGCGCGTCTCGTCCGCCACCAGGACGGCGCCGGTCGCGCGGGCCTCGCGGAGCAGGTCGTCGACGGGCAGCGGGGCCAGCCAGCGCAGGTCGAGCACCCGGCAGCGGACGCCCCTCGCCGCGAGGCGACGCGCGGCCCGCAGGCTCATGCGCAGGCCGTTGGCGAACGTGACGATGGTGAGGTCGCGGCCGTCCCCATAGGTGCGGGCCCGGCCGACCGGCACCGTTCCACCGGCGGGGGCCAGCCAGCCGTCGTCGCCCTCGTCGTGCAGGTCGCGGACGTGGTAGAGCGCGATCGGCTCCAGCATCACGCACACGCGGCCGTCGGTCTCGGCGGCGTCGACACAGGCGCGCAGCATCCCGGCCGCGTCGTCGGGACGGGACGGTGACGCGATGACGATCCCCGGGATGTCGCGGAGCGCGGCCACCGCGTTGTCGTTGTGGAAGTGGCCGCCGAAACCCTTCTGGTACGCGTAGCCGGGGATGCGCACAACCATCGGGTTGCGGTACTGACCTGATGAGAAGAACGGCAGAGTCGCCGCCTCGCCCCTGATCTGGTCTGCGGCGTTGTGCAGGTACGCGAGGTACTGGATCTCCGGAACCGGCAGCATCCCGGCGAGGCCGAACCCGAGCGCGAGACCGAGGATCGACTGCTCGTCCAGGATCGTGTCGAACACCCGCGCGGCCCCGGCCTTCTTCATCAGCCCGCGCGTGACCCCGTAGACGCCGCCCTTGCGCGCCACGTCCTCCCCGAAGACGACCATGCCGGGCCGCTCGTCCAGCAACTCCCCGAGCGTCCGATTGATCGCCTGCGCCACCGTCACCCCCTCCCCGTCCGGCTGTGCCACGCCCTGGGAGGGCTCGATGGGCCGGAGGGGTGCCATGACCTCGGCGGCGGACGAGAGGCGGGGGGCGTCGGCGACCTTCTCGGCCAAGGCCATGACCTCGGCGCGTTTGGCCTCGTAGCGGTCGATGATCTCGGCGGGTGTCGCCAAGCCCTGATCGACGAGGAGGCGGGCGGTCTGGAGGAGGGGGTCGCGGTCGAGGTCGGCGGCCAGGTCGGCGGGGGTTCGGTAGGACGACTCGACGTCGGAGCCGGCGTGGCCCATCAGGCGGACGGTGCGCAGGTGCAGGAAGGCGGGGCGGCGGTGTTCGCGGACCCACGCGGCGGCTTGCGTGGACACTGCGTAAGCGTCGGTGAGGTCGCAGCCGTCCGCGTGGAAGTAGGCGAGGCCGGGGCGTGAGCCGTAGGCGGCGTGGATCCAGCCGGGCGGGGTGCGGACGCTGATGCCGATGCCGTTGTCCTCGCAGACGAGGAGGAGGGGAAGGGGCAGGCCCTGGTAGGCGCAGTTGACGGCGGCGTTGATCGCGCCTGTGGCGGTGGAGTGGTTGGCGGACGCGTCGCCGAAGCTGCAGACGGTGACGGCATCGCTCGGCCACGGCGTTTCGACGTCGAGGCGGGCGGCGCGTTCGAGCGCGAACGCGACGCCGAGGGCGCGGGGAAGGTGCGAGGCGATCGTGGACGTCTGCGGGATGACGTTCAGGGGGTGGCTTCCGAAGACCTTGTGGCGTCCGCCCGCGATGGGCTCCTCGGCGGCGGCGACCAGGCCCAGCAGCACGTCGCGGAGAGGGGTCTGACCGGGGACCTGGCGTGCGCGCTCCAGGAAGAAGGCGCCTGCGCGGTAGTGCAGCAGCGCGGGGTCGTCGGGGCGGAGCGCTGCGGCGACGGCGGCATTGCCCTCGTGGCCGGACGAGCCGATCGTGTAGAAGCCCCGGCCCTGCGCTTGCAGCCAGCGGGCGGCCAGGTCGAGGTGGCGGCTGCCGAGCTGGGAGTCGAACAGTTCGAGGCAGCGCTCGCCGGTCAGCGGGCCGCCGGGTCTGCCCGACGGGGTGAGGGCGGCGGCCGCCTCCAGGAAGTGGGCGTCGGCGGGTTCGGTCATGCTTCGAGCATCGGGCGCGGGCGGCCCCGGGGTCGAGCGCGGCGAGGGCGCGAACCGGTTGGGACTTGGCCAAGGCGGGCTTGGCCTGGCGGTAAGGAAGCCGTGCTCTGCCCGATCTTGGCTCGGGCGCCGTGGTCCGTTCACGCTGGTGTCGTGCTCTCCTCCGTCATCGGCGGCGCCCGGGTTCCGGCGGGGCCGCGCTCGTACCGTTCCACCGACCCGTCCCGCACGTCCGACACGGTCGCCGAGGTGTCCCTGGCGGACGCGGACGGCCTCGTCCGCGCCTGCCGGGCCGCCCGCGCGGCACAGGACGCCTGGCGGGACGTGCCGCCGCCCGTCCGCGGGCAGGCCGTCGCCGCGATCGGCCGGCTGGTCGAGGCGAACAAGGCGGCGCTGGCCCGCGTCGTCACCAGGGAGGTCGGCAAGCCGTACGCCGAGGCGCTCGGCGAGGTTCAAGAGATCGCCGACACCTGCGCGTTCTTCCTCGGCGAGGGGCGGCGGCTCTACGGGCAGACCGTCCCGTCCGAGATGCCCGACAAGCAGCTGTTCACGTTCCGCGACCCGGTCGGCGTCGTCGCCGTCATCACGGCGGGGAACTTCCCGGTCGCGGTGCCGTCCTGGTACATCGTCCCGGCGCTGCTGTGCGGGAACGCGGTGGTGTGGAAGCCGGCGGAGTACGCGGCGGCCTGCGCCGAGGCGTTCTACGAGCTGTTCGCGCACGCCGGGCTGCCGGACGGCGTCCTGAACGTCGTGTACGCGGACGGGCCGGAGACGTTCGCGGGCCTTGAGCAGGCGCTCGGTGAGGGGCTGGTCGACAAGGTCGGCTTCACCGGGTCCACCGAGGTCGGGTCGCGGATCGGCGAGCTGTGCGGCCGCCACCTTCAGACGCCGTGCCTGGAGCTGGGCGGCAAGAACCCGATGGTCGTCACGGAGGACGCCGACCTGCCGCTCGCCGTCGAGGGTGCGCTGTTCTCCGGGTTCGGGACGGCCGGGCAGCGCTGCACGTCCCTTGGCACGGCGATCGTGCACGAGTCGGTGCACAGCGAGTTCGTCCGGCTGCTGGACGAGGCGGCGCGGGCCGCGGTCGTCGGCGACCCGGCGGGCGACGTGCTGTACGGGCCGATGATCAGCGAGCGGTTCGCGGACGGCTTCGAGAAGACCCTCGGCTGGATCGGGCCGTCCCACACTCTCTACGGCTCGACCGGCACGGGCCGGGTCACGGCGGCGAACCCGCGCGACGGCTTCACCGGCGACGCGGAGGACGGGCTGTACTACCACCCGGTGATCGTGGACGGGGTCGGCCCCGGTGACGAGCTGTTCATGAACGAGACGTTCGGCCCGATCATCGGCGTCGCCGCGTACCGGACGCTCGACGAGGCGATCACGCTCGCCAACGCGCCCGGGTACGGCCTGTCCGCGTCCATCTACACGACCGACCCGGCGAAGGTGTTCGCGTTCCGGCGGCGGATCTCGGCCGGGATGGTGAGCGTGAACAACTCCACGTCCGGCGCGGAGGCGCACCTGCCGTTCGGCGGCAACGGGCGGTCGGGCAACGGCAGCCGCCAGTCGGGCCTGTGGGTGCTGGACCAGTTCACCCGCTGGCAGTCGATGAACTGGGACTACTCGGGACGGCTGCAGAAGGCGCAGATGGACGTCGTGGAGATCACCCCCGACCTCGGCTTCCGCCTCTAGGGGCGGGCGTGCAGACCGAGGCGGACGTCGTCGTCATCGGCGGCGGCGTCATGGGGACCAGCATCGCGTTCCATCTCGCCGAGGGCGGAGTGCGGGACGTGGTGCTCGTCGAGCGGGACGAGCTGGGCTCCGGCTCGACGTGCAAGGCGGCGGGCGGGGTGCGGGCGCAGTTCTCCGACGAGGTCAACATCCGGCTCGGCGCCCGCAGCCTGGAGGCGTTCGCCCGGTTCGGCGAGCGTCCCGGCCAGGAGATCGACCTGCACCGGGTCGGGTACCTGTTCCTGCTGTCCCGCCCGGACGAGGTCGCGTCCTTCGAGCGGAGCGTGGCCCTGCAGAACGAGCTGGGCGTGCCGAGCCGGATGATCTCGGTGGACGAGGCGCGCCGGCTGTCCCCGCTGATCAGCACGGACGGGCTGCTGGCCGCCGCCTTCTCCCCCGACGACGGGCACTGCACGCCCGAATCGGTCGTCCTCGGGTATGCGACGGGCGCGCGGCGGCACGGCGCGGCGATCCATACCCACTGCGAGGTCCTCGGCGTCGAGACGGTCGGCGGCGAGATCACGGCGGTCGAGACATCGCGGGGCCGCATCGCGACGTCCACGGTCATCTGCGCAGCCGGGGCGTGGTCGGCGGTGGTCGGCGCGATGGCGGGCGTCGACCTGCCGGTGGAACCGCTGCGCCGCCAGATCGTGTTCACCGAGCCGATGCCCGATCTGCCCCGGCCGGTGCCGATGACCATCGACTTCGCCTCGTCGTTCTACTTCCACGCCGAGGGCGCGGGGCTGATGCTCGGCATGTCCGATCCGGAGGAGACGCCGGGCTTCTCCCTCGACGTCTCCGACGCGTGGCTGCCCCGGCTCACCGAGGCGATCGGTACTCGCGCGCCCCGGCTCCTCGACGTCGGCCTGACCGGCGGGTGGGCGGGCCTCTACGAGGTCACCCCCGACCACAACGCGCTCATCGGCGAGGACGGGCACGTGTCCCGCTTCCTGTACGCGACGGGCTTCTCCGGTCACGGGTTCCTGCAGGGGCCGGCCGTCGGCGAGGTGATCCGCGACCTGTACCTCGGCCGCGAGCCGTTCACCGACATCGCTCCCCTGCACACCGCGCGGTTCGCCGGCGACCGCCTCCGCCCGGAGATCAACCGTGTCTGACGTGCTCGCACTGATGGACGAGTGGGGCCCGGAGCGCATCGTCTGTGTGTCCGACACCCGGACCGGGATGCGCGGCGTCCTGGTCATCGACAACACCGCGCGCGGCATGGGCAAGGGCGGCATGCGGATGAGCCCGACGGTGACGGTCGCCGAGGTGGCGCGGCTGGCGCGCGTGATGACCTACAAGTGGGCGGGCGTCGACCTGTTCTTCGGCGGCGCGAAGGCCGGGATCATGGCCGATCCGGGCGCGCCGGACCGCGAGGCGGTGCTGCGGTCGTTCGTCCGGGCGCTGGCGCAGGAGATCCCGGGCCGGTACGTGGCGGGGCTCGACATGGGGCTGACCGAGCGGGACGCGGCGGTCGTCCAGGACGAGCTGGGCGACCGGGGCGCGGCGGTCGGCACCCCGCACGTCCTCGGCGGGATGCCGTACGACGAGCTGGGCGTGACCGGGTTCGGGGTCGCGGAGGCCGCCGACGCCGCCGCGCGGCACGCCGGGACGTCGCTGCGGGGCGCGCGGGCGGTGGTGCAGGGGTTCGGTGCGGTCGGGCACGCGGCGGCCCGCCGGCTGGACGAGCTGGGCGCGGCCGTCGTGGCGGTGTCGACCGTGCACGGTGCCCTGCACGACCCGGACGGTCTGGACGTCGGCCGGCTCCTCGGCCTGCGGGCCGAGGCGGGCGACGCGGCGGTGAAGGAGTACGGCGGCGGGCGGCTCCTGGACGTCGGCGCCGAACTTCTCCTCCCTGCGGACGTCCTCGTCCCGGCCGCGCTGCAGGACGTCATCGACGCCGACACCGCCGCGGACGTCCAGGCGAAGATCGTGGTCGAGGGCGCGAACCTGCCCACCGGCCGGGAGGCGCAGCGGGTCCTCGCCGCGCGCGGGATCACCGTCGTGCCCGACTTCGTCGCCAACGCGGGCGGCGTCGTCGCGGCCGGGTTCGCGATGGACGCCCGCTATTCGGCGTTCCGTCCCGACGCGGAGGCGGTGTTCGCGGCGGTCTCGGCGAAGATGCGGGAGAACACCGGGAGGGTCCTCGCCGCCGCGCACGCGCACGGCACGACCACGCACGAGGCGGCCGTCGCGCTCGCGCAGGAGCGGGTGCGGGCGGCGATGGAGCTCAAGGGCCGGTGGCGCCGCTGATCTCCGCCTGGACGCAGCGGGCGACCTCGGTGAGGCCGCGCATCGCGTCCTTGACGAGCGGGTTGGTGTTCGTGGTGCGGCGCAGCACGGTCACGTGCCGGCGCGGGCTGCGCCGGCTGAGCCGCAGCATCCGCAGGCCCGGCGCCGGGACGCAGCCGAGCGCCGGGACGAGCGCGATGCCGAGGCCGCATCCGACGAGCCCGCACACCACCGCGTAGTCGTTGCTGCGGAACGCGATGTTGGGCGTGAACCCGGCCGTGCCGCACAGCCGCAGCAGCGCCTGCGCGCCGCTGCTCTCCGGGCGGCTCGCGATCCACGTCTCCGAGCGCAGGTCCCGCAGCCGGACGGTGCGTCCCCCGGACAGCGGATGCCCCTCCGGCATGCACAGCACGAGGTGCTCGTCCATCACCGGCGTCTCGATGATCTGGTCGGGCCAGGTGCGCGGGAACAGGTCGTAGCGGTAGACGAGCTGGAGGTCGAGGTCGCCGTCGAGGAGTTCGGGCAGCAGCTCGTCCGGCTCCCCCTCCGACAGCGTGATCTCGGTGCCGGGCCGCACCCGGGACAGCTCCGCCAGCACCCGCGGCAGGATGCGGGCGCTGGCGGTCGGGAAGCTGCCGAGCTGGAGCGCGCCGCGCTCGCCGCTGGCGACGGTGCGCAGCTCGCGTTCCAGCGTGGCGAGCGCCGACAGGACGTCGTTGCCCTTGCTGACCAGCAGGAACGCGGCGCTGGTCGGCCGGACGCTGCGCGCCCGGCGCTCGAACAGCACCAGGCCGCAGGCGCGTTCCAGCGCCGCGACCTGCTGGGACACGGCGGACGCGGTGTACCCGAGGTTGCGGGCGGCGTCCGCGAAGGACCCGGTGCGGACGACCTCGCGCACCGTCTGGATGTGCAGGGGACTGATCATGGGCGCCCGCCTCCCTCTCCAGGGTCAGTCGTGCCGTGGGCGTCTGGCCACCAGCGTCAGCACGTCGTACTTGGCGACCGAGGCGCCCTCCTGGTTGGTGACGTCGGTGTCCCAGCGGACCTCGCCGTAGTCGGCGCCCTCGCGCGGGGTGATCTGCTTGGCGGTGAGGGTGACGGTCAGCTCGTCGCCCGGCCGGACCGGGGTCAGGAACCGCAGCCGCTCCAGTCCGTAGTTGGCCAGGACGGGGCCGGGGGACGGCTCCACGAACAGCCCGGCCGCGAACGACACGACGAGGTAGCCGTGCGCGACGCGTCCGGGGAAGAACGGGTTCGCCTTCGCGGCCTCCTCGTCCATGTGGGCGTAGAAGGTGTCGCCGGTGAACTCGGCGAAGTGCTCGACGTCGTCCAGGGTGACCGTGCGGGGGCCGCCGACGGCGGTGTCGCCGACGCACAGGTCCTCCAGGTACTTGCGGAACGGGTGCTCGTCGGTGACGGTCCGGTCGGTGCCGGGCACCCAGCGCCCGGTGATCGAGGTGAGCATCGCGGGCCCGGACTGGACGGCGGTCCGCCGCATGTGGTGCACGACCCCGCGGATGCCGCCCATCTCCTCGCCGCCGCCCGCGCGGCCGGGGCCGCCGTGGACGAGCGGCGGCAGCGGCGACCCGTGCCCGGTGGACTCCTTGGCGTCCTCGGAGTTCAGCACGAGCAGGCGCCCGTGCCAGGGCGCGGTGCCGAGGACGATGTCGCGGGCGAAGTCCGGGTCGCCGGTCACCACCGAGCCGGCGAGGCTGCCGCGTCCGCGCGCGGCCAGCTCGACCGCCTCCTCGGCGCCCTCGTACGGGAGCAGCGTGCTGACCGGGCCGAACGCCTCCACCTCGTGCGGCTCGGCGCGCCCCGTGTCGTCGGCGCGCAGCAGGACCGGCGAGATGAACGCGCCGCGCTCGGCATCGGCGCCGACGACGTCGACGTGCTCGGGGTCGCCGAAGACGACGCGGCCGGCGTCCATGAGCGCCTTCAGCGAGCGCCGCACCTCCTCGCGCTGGTCGAGGGTGGCGAGGGCGCCCATCCGGACGTCCGGGTCGGCCGGGTTGCCGACCGTGATCTTCGACAGCCGGTCGCGGACGGCCTCGGTCACGTCGTCGATGAGCGCGGCGGGGACGAGCGCACGCCGGATGGCGGTGCACTTCTGGCCCGCCTTCACCGTCATCTCCTGGACGAGCTGCTTGACGTAGAGGTCGAACTCCTTCGTGCCGGGCGCGGCGTCCGGTCCGAGGATCGAGCAGTTCAGCGAGTCGGCCTCGGCGTTGAACCGCACCGCGTTTCCCACGATCACCGGGTGGGTGCGCAGCAGCCGGGCCGTGGACGCCGACCCGGTGAACCCGACGATGTCCTGCTCGGTGAGGTGGTCGAGCAGGTCGCGCGGGTCTCCGCAGACCATCTGCACCGTGCCCTCGGGCAGAATGCCGGACTCCACGATCAGCTCCACCAGCCGGGCGGTCAGGTAGGCGGTCTGGCTCGCCGGCTTGACCAGGCTCGGCACCCCGGCGAGGAACGCGGGCGCGAGCTTCTCCAGCGGCCCCCACACCGGGAAGTTGAACGCGTTGATCTGCACCGCCACGCCCCGCGACGGCGTGCACAGGTGCTGCCCGACGAACGTCCCGCCCCGGCCGAGCGGCTCGACGTCCCCCTCGATCAGCACCCGGTCGTTCGGCAGCTCCCGCTTCCCCTTGCTCGCATAGCCGGACAGGACGCCGATGCCGCCGTCCACGTCGAACCGCGCGTCGTTCAGCGTGGCGCCCGTCCGGGCGGACAGCGCGTACAGGTCCTCGCGGTGCTCCCGCAGGTGGGAGGCGAGCGCCTTCAGCAGGGCCGCGCGCTGGTGGAACGTCAGCTCCCGCAGCACCGGGCCGCCGACCGCCCGCCCGTACTCCAGCGCGGCGCCCATGTCGACGCCCGCCGACGAGATCCGGGCGACCTCCTTCCCCGTGACGGCGTCGTGCAGCGGCACGCCCTCGCCGTCCGGAGCACGCCATGAACCCGACACATAACTGCGCAGCACGGTCACCGGGACCTCCTCGTCCATATCTCCCGAGTTATCTCCTGAGTTGTCCTGCCACCTTCGAGCTTCGTTCACGCCTCGCAGAGATGACAGCCGGGACGGGTTCCGTTTGTGTACTCGTGGGCGGTGTGAGGTGAATCAGAGCGAGTTACTACGCTTCGCGCATGCTGCTCCGCACCCGGGTCATCGCCGAACTCACCGCGCTGCGCGCCGCCGTCCGCGCCGGGATGATCGGCCCGATGCCGCCGAAGGCCCTCGCCGCGACCGCGCGGGCCATGCGCGCCTACGGGCCGCTCGGCGCCGCCACGGCCGTCCCCGCCGCCCGCTTCCCCGCCCGGCCGGGCCTCGTCGACGACCGCGGGAGCCTCACGTTCGGCGAGCTGGACCGCCGCTGCAACGCCCTCGCCAACGCCCTCCTCGCCCGCGGCATCGGGGTCGGGAGCACGGTGGGCGTCCTGTGCCGCAACCACCGCGGCCTGCTGGAGGCGATGTCGGGATCGGCGAAGACGGGCGCGTCCGTCCTGTTCCTCAACACCGACTTCGCCGCACCCCAACTGCGCGACGCCATCGAGCGCGAGGGCGTCACCACGCTCCTCCACGACGACGAGTTCACCCCCCTCATGAACGGCGTGGACCTGCCCCGCTTCACCGAGTCCGACATGGACGACCTCATCGCCGGCGCCGACGGCACCCCACCGCCTGCCCCGTCGCGGCACGGCTCCATGGTGATCCTCACCAGCGGCACGTCGGGACGCCCGAAGGGCGCCCCGCGCGCGCAACCACGCTCCCTGGCGCTGCCCGGCGGCATCCTGTCCAAGGTCCGGTTCCGCAGCGGCGGGGCCATGTTCGTGGGCCCGCCCCTGTTCCACGGCCTCGGCCTCACCTCGGCCCTCCTCGCCCTGGGCCTCGGATCGCCCCTCGTGCTGCGCCGCCGCTTCGACGCCTCAGCCGTACTGGACGACCTGGAAAAACACCGCTGCACCTCGTTCATCGCCGTACCGGTGATGCTCAGCCGAATCCTCGCCACGCCCGCCCTGAACACCCGCGACCTGTCCCACCTCAACGTCATCATGACGGGCGGCGCACGACTGGACGCCGGGCTCGGCGGCCGCGCCCTCGCCGCGTTCGGGCCGTCCCTCTACAACTTCTACGGCTCCACCGAGGCGTCCTGCATCACGATCGCCACCCCGGACGACCTCGCCGCCGCGCCCGGCTGCGTCGGCCGCCCGCCCGCCGGCACCCGCGTCGCGATCCTCGGCGACGACGACCGCCCCGTCCCGCCGGGCGCCACCGGGCGGATCTTCGTGGACACCCCGGCCCGCTTCGGCGGCTACACCGGCGGCGGCGGCAAGGACGAGATCGGCGGCCTGATGGCGGTCGGCGACCTCGGTCACCTCGACCCCGCCGGCCGCCTGCACGTCGACGGCCGCGCCGACGACATGATCGTGTCCGGCGGCGAGAACGTCCACCCCGGCGAGGTCGAGGACCTCCTCGCCGCCCACCCCGCGATCGACGAGGCCGCCGTCGCCGGCGTCCCCGACGAGGAGTTCGGCCACCGCCTCCGCGCCTACGTCGTGGCCCGCGGCCTCACCGAGGACGACGTGAAGCAGCACATCGCGGCAAACCTCGCCCGCCACAAGGTTCCCCGCGACGTGATCTTCCTCGACGCCCTCCCCCGCAACCCCGCCGGCAAGGTCCTCAAGCGCGATCTGCCTACCGAGTGACCGGCAGGCGGATGTCCCATGCGGCCTGGCTGACCTCCACGTGGGCGGACCGCCGCAGTCCGACCAGGAGGCTCCGCCATTCGCCGGGCCAGTCGGCGACGGCCACCGCCCTGGACCGCGCGACGTCGCCCGGCTCGGCCGCGAGCAGTGAGGCCAGCACGTCGAGGACCTCGTCCCCCACGACGCCCTTCCAGAGCAACGCGCGCAGGATCGGGAGCTCATCGTCCCCGGCCGGGTCGGCGGGATCGGCGACCGCGGCCAGGATGTCGCCGAAGCCGTCCGCATACCAGGGCACCCAGGCACCGAACGCCTTGGCCGCGCGGAACCGGATGCCGGGATCGTCCGCCGCCCTGCCCAGCCGCCGCACCAGCGCGGCGTACGCGGGACGGTGCTCGGGCGCGTACTCCGAGGGCTTCGCCTGGAAGAGCGTGCGCAGCATCAACTCGCTCGCGTAGAGATCTGCAGCGTCGGTCAGCGCAGGGATGGCACGGGGGTCTTCCGGCATGCGGCGCAGCGCCGAAGCGACCGCGACCCGAACGTCTTGGTGCAGGCCCGGGTCGTTCCAGGCGCGCAGGAGCACGTCCGCCGCGCGGGGTGGCCGCAGCCGTTCCAATAGCCGGGCGGCCTGCTTGCGGACCGTCACCTTGATACGTGGGCCGGTCAGCGCCTCCGCCAGGAGCGGCCCCAGCCTGGACGGCGGAACCGACGCGCTGCACCGCGCCATGGCCGCCACCGCAACCGCCGACCCCGGACCCCGCGCGTGGGCGAGGAGCACGTCGAGAGCCTCGGCCGGACGGTCCGCGGCCCCCATCGCCTCCAGCGCCGCCTCGGCGAGGACCGGCTCGTCCTCCCGGCCCGCCCAGGACACGAGGACATCGAGGGCGCCCGGCAGCCGTCCGAGGGAAGCGGCCGTGGCGGGGCCGGCGAGCACGGCGCGCACGTGGTCGGCCTGCGGGGGCGTCCAGCGCCCCGGTTCCTGCGGTGCGATGTCCGGGACCCACTCCGTCGGCTTGCCGTCCAGAGCGGACCGGAGAAGATCGGTGCGGCGCCCGGTGACGACACGCCAGACCTCGGGCAGGGCGATGGAGGAGGCGTCGGCGGCCAGCAACTCCACCGCGCGTGCTTCACGCCGCGCCGGGTCGGCGAGCCAGAGCGCCGCCGCCTCGGGTGCTTCGGGGATAGCCGTGCGCAGAGCGTCCTGAAGGTCCGGCAGCACGAAGGCCCGCCGCATGGACGAGGAAGTCCCGCAGCCAGTACGCCTGGTCCGGCAGGAACTCGCGGAGGCCGGCCCGAGGCAGGCGGCTCACGTGCTGGTAGAAGGCACGCGGAACACGGTTGCGGCGCCGTATGCGGCGCGCCACGCGGGCCGCCCGGACGGCGTCCACCCGGAACAGCGCCGGGAAGAGGACCTGCGGCATCCGCGTGACGACGGGCAGGGAGCCGTGCTCCTCCAGCAGGTCCAGCAGCCCGGCCGGGTCGTTCCCCGCCAGCGCCGGGAGGCCGGCCCTGCACCGCCGCCACCAGGACCCGTCCGCCCCGCGGCCGAGGGCGAGGAACGGGCCGGGATGGCGGCCCGCCAAGGCGCGCCATGCGGTGACGGCGTGCTCCAGTTCCGGGAGGTGCCGGGCGACCGTCCCGGTCGTGCAGGCGGGGAGCAGCGCGGCGGCCTCGCGGTCGCCCCAGCGGGCGCGGACGTCCGGGAGGAGCCGGTCGGCGAGCGCCGCGCGGCCGGAGTGGCCGCCGGCGAGGACGCGTTCGATGTATGGGAGGTCGCGGGCCGCCATGGCCGTGTGCAGGGCGGTCCGGCGCTCGTACCGACCGCGTGCGGACAGGTCGGCGAGGAGGTCGTGCAGTTCGGGTGTCCCGGTGAGGTTCCGGGCGCGCAGTGCCAGTTCCCGCATGCGCCGCGGGTAGGGCGGGGATTCGAGGGCCGGTTCCGAGACCGGCTCGACGGGGCTCAACGGCCCGGGCGGAGACCGCCCTTCCTGGAGATCATGGGGCAGATCGTGGCAGACCGGGGCCGGGTCCGGCGAGCGGCCCAGGCTGCGATACTCGTGACCATGACTTATGTGGCGGACGCTGAGCGGTACGAGCGGATCCCCTACCGGCGGTGCGGGCGCAGCGGGCTGCGGCTGCCGGCGATCTCGCTCGGGCTGTGGCACAACTTCGGCGACGACCGGGCGCTGGACGTGCAGCGGGCGATCCTGCGGCGGGCGTTCGACCTCGGGGTCACGCACTTCGACCTGGCCAACAACTACGGGCCGCCGTACGGGTCCGCGGAGATCAACTTCGGGCGGGTGCTGCGGAAGGACCTCGCGCCGTACCGGGACGAGATGATCATCTCGACGAAGACCGGCTACGACATGTGGCCCGGGCCCTACGGGGAGTGGGGGTCGCGCAAGTACCTGCTCGCCAGCCTCGACCAGTCGCTGCGCCGGATGGGCGTCGACTACGTCGACATCTTCTACAGCCACCGGTTCGACCCGGAGACGCCGCTGGAGGAGACGATGGGGGCGCTGGACCGGGCCGTGCGGTCCGGGAAGGCGCTGTACGCGGGGATCTCGTCGTACTCGCCCGAGCGGACGGCGGAGGCGGCGGCGATCCTGCGGGAGATGGGGACGCCGCTGCTGATCCACCAGCCGTCCTACTCGATGCTGAACCGCTGGATCGAGGGCGGGCTGCTCGACACGCTCGGCCGGGAGGGCGCCGGCTGCATCGCGTTCTCGCCGCTCGCGCAGGGAATGCTGACCGACAAGTACCTCGCCGGGATCCCGGAGGGGTCGCGGGCCAGCCGGGGGACGTCGTTCGCGTCCAGCCTGCTCAGCGAGGAGAACCTGGCGCACGTCCGGACGCTGAACGAGATCGCGAAGGGGCGCGGGCAGTCCCTCGCCCAGCTGGCGCTGGCCTGGTCGCTGCGGGACGGGCGGGTCACCTCCGCGCTGATCGGCGCGAGCAGCGTCGGGCAGCTGGAGGAGAACATCGCGGCCCTGGAGCGGCTCGACTTCACCGCCGACGAGCTCGCCGCGATCGACCGGGACGCCGTCGAGTCGGGGATCAACATCTGGGCGGCCTCCAGCGCGGACTGATCACGTGTGCATCGACGGGGCGTGACCGGGCACGAGCAGCGCATGGAAGAGATGATGCTGCGCAGTGCCGCCTTCAACGACCACACCCTGATCCCGTCGGAGTACTCACACGACAGCGGGGACGTCTCGCCCCCGCTGGAGTGGTCGCAGGCCCCCGAGGAGGTGGTCGAGATCGCGCTGGCGTGCGAGGACCCGGACGCGCCGACCGGCACGTTCGCGCACTGGCTGCTCGCCGGGATCGACCCCGTCACCACGGGGGTGGACGCCGGGGAGCGGCCGACGGAGGCCGTCGTCGGCCGCAACGACTTCGGCGCCGACGGGTACGGCGGGCCGAAGCCGCCGGCCGGCGACGACCCGCACCGGTACTTCTTCCGGCTCTACGGGCTGTCGGAACCGTCCGGGCTGCGCGACGGCTTCACCGCGGAGGACCTGCGGGACGCCCTCCAGGAGAAGATCGTCGCGTCCGGGACCCTCGTCGGCACGTTCGTGCGGTGACCCCGTGGGCTCCCCCGACCGGCCGGACCGGGATCCGGACCGGCTCGACCCCGAAGGGCGCGGCCCCGAGCCGTCCGGCCCGGAGTACCTCGGCCCGGGCTCGCGCGGGCCCTACCGGCACGAGCAGCCGCGCGGCAGCGAGCCGCTGAGCGCCCGCAGCCCGCTGCGGCTGCGCGCGATCATGTCCGGGGTCGCGCTGGTCATCGCCGTCGCCGCCGCGATCGTGTTCGCGATCGGGATCGGCGCGAAGGGCGACGGGTCGTGGGCGGCGGCCGGCATCTGCGCGGCCGTCGCCGTGATCGCCGCGATCGACCTCGTCGTGATCGCGCGGCGCGCCCGGACCTGACGCTCAGTGCCGGTGGTCGGCGGCGGCCAGTTCCGGGTGGGCGAGCAGCCAGCCGATCCGCTCCCGGCTCTCCGCGTCGGTGGGCGTGTAGGTGACGAGCCGGGCGCCCGGCGCGGCGGCGATGTCCAGGTGCAGGGTGCGGGTCCGGATCTCGCCGGCGGCGTGGTGCCGGAAGATCTTGGTGCTCGATGCCGACAGCGCGACGTCGTGGGACGCCCACAGCCGCGCGAACTCCGGGCTGACCGCCTGCAGCCGCCGGACGATGTCCTTCCAGCCGGGCTCGTCCAGATGCCGGCTGTAGCGGTGCCGGAACGCCGCGACGAGTTCGGGCGCCGTGTCCGCGAGGTTCGCGACCGGGTTGCAGCACGGCGGCAGCGTGAACGCCATCCACATCGAGTTCCGCTCGCACGGCCGCGCGGTCTCCACGACGGGGAAGATCGCCGCGTAGGCGGCGTTCCAGGCGAGGATGTCGGACCGGCCGTTGGCGACCGACGCGGGCAGCGGGACGAGCGCGTCCAGGATCGCCTGGACGTCCTCGGGCAGGTTCCCCGTCTCCTCGTCCACCGCGGCGTCGGGGACGTCGGCGAGCCGGTACAGGTGCTCGCGCTCGGCGCCGTCCAGCCGCAGCGTGCGCGCCACCGCGTCCAGCACCTGCGTGCTCGCGTTGATGGGGCGGCCCTGCTCCAGCCACGTGTACCAGGTCACGCCGACCCCGGCGAGCTGCGCGACCTCCTCGCGGCGCAGCCCCGGCGTGCGGCGCCGCAGGCCGGGCGCCATTCCCACGTCGTCGGGTGTGATCCGCTCGCGCCGGCTGCGCAGGAACGCCGCCAGCTCGGTGCGGCGGCGCGGCCCCCCGCCGTTCCGGCCCGCGCCGTCGCGGCCGGTGCCGTTGCGGGCCGGGGCCCGGCCGGTGATGGTCTCGGCACTGCTCATCGTCACGTCCCCCAGCCTGCATCCGGTCGGCGGCGGCTGCCAGGTGCTGTCAGTACCAGTATCGACAGGCTCTCGTTACGGGTACCGGCGTCGCCGCACGCTTGAACACATGACACAGACAACCGATCTGCGTGGGATTGTTCCCGAACGGGGGTCGCGGAACGGATCCGGCGGCCTGCTGCTCGCCGTCATCATGCTCGGACAGTTCATGGGCATCCTCGACGCGAGCATCGTCAACGTCGCGCTCCCGACGATGCGCGCGGACCTGCACGCCTCCGGGGCCGGGCTGCAGCTCGTCGTGGCCGGGTACATCATCTCCTACGCCGTGCTGCTGATCGCCGGCGCGCGGCTCGGCGCCCTCGCCGGGCACCGCCGACTGTTCCACCTCGGCCTCGCCGGGTTCACCCTCGCCTCGCTGGCCTGCGGGCTGGCGCCGTCCACCGGCACGCTGGTGGCCTGCCGGTTCCTCCAGGGCGCCGCCGCGGCGCTGCTGACCCCGCAGGTCATGTCCATGATCCAGCACAACTTCAGCGGCGCGGCGCGGGCCCGCGCGCTGAGCCTCTACTCGGCCGTGATCGCGGGCGCCATCGTGGTCGGCCAGGCGGCCGGGGGCCTGCTGGTCGCCGCCGACCTGTTCGGCACCGGATGGCGGACGGTCTTCCTCGTCAACGTGCCCATCGGGGTCGCGCTGCTGCTCGCCGGGCCGCGCGTCCTGCCCCGCGACGAGGGCGTGCCGGGCCTCCGCAACCTGCGCGCGCAGCTGGACCTGCCGGGGCTGCTGACCCTCGCCGCCGCGGTGCTGCTGTTCGTCGTCCCCCTCATCATGGGGCACGAGCTGGGCTGGCCGCTGTGGGGCTGGGTGTCGCTGGCCGCGAGCGCCGCGTTCCTGGCCGCGTTCGTCGCCGTGGAGCGCCGCGCCGCCGGCGCGGGCGGGCGGCCGCTGATATCGGCGCGGGTGCTGCGCGCGCCGCTGCTCGTGCCGGCCTGCGTGGCGATCCTGTTCGCGCCGGGCAGCTGGGCGGCGTTCCTGTTCACCACCACCCTGCACCTGCAGGGCGACCTGCGGATGTCGCCGCTGGAGTCGGGCCTGGCGTTCGTGCCCTGCGTGACGGCGTTCGCGCTGGTCGGGCTGAACTGGCAGCGGCTGCCCGCCCGCTGGCACCGCCGCGTCATCCCGGCCGGGTTCGCGGTCGCGTCCGCCGGCTACCTGTGCGTCGGCCCGCTGGCCGGCGGCGGTGCGGCCTACGAGGCGCTGACCGTGGTCATCGGGTTCGGCCTCGGCGTGATGCCGATCATCATGACGACCGCGCTCCGGCACGTCCCCGCCGAGGACGCCGCCGACGCCAGCGGGCTGCTGCTCACGCTGCTGCAGCTGGCCCAGGTGATCGGCATCGCCACCGTCGGCACGCTGTTCCTCACCCTCGCCGAGTCGAGCGGCTCCACCCGGCACGCCGAGTACGGCACCGGATGGGCGCTCGCCGCCGTGACCCTGGTCGGCGCCCTGTGCGCGCTGTTCCTCGCGCGGGGCCGGACCTCGGCGCGGGCCTGACCGCTCAGTACCCCGCCAGTCGCGCCCTGGCCGCCGCAGGTTGGGGCCTCGCCTACGTGCCCGAGCTGGTCGTCCACCACCACCCGTCCCAGA